>QIGV01000010.1 GCA_003230085.1 Gammaproteobacteria bacterium | reverse complement strand
ATCAATGGTCAATTTGACGTTGTTTTCTGTCGCTGGGGACTAATGTTTTTCCCTACTCTGGACATTGCCCTGAAAAATATTAACCATCAGCTGATTAAAGGCGGAAAATTTGCCGCAGCGGTGTGGTCAACACCCGATAAAGTGCCTTCTATCAGCTTGTCCATGAATGTTGTCAGGGAAAAACTGGGGCTACCACCTCCAGCACCCGGCATGCCAAATCCTTTCAATCTGTCAGACACGGATTCCCTCATACAGGCTTTTCAAATTGCCGGTTTTGAAAATATTCGTTGTGAGTCTATCAATGTCACTTTCTCTTTGCCCAATGCGGAAGCCTATACAGAATTCACACAAGATATCAGCGCTCCAGTAGCCGCCCTGGTCTCAGAACTGGATACTGACACCCAAAATGAAATATGGGCATTACTGACTGAAGCTGCCAGAGCCTATGAGACTAAAGACGGTTCACTACAAATGACAAATGAGGCATTCTGTATCGTTGGGACTCATGATTAGTGTTCTGGAAAAAAATCATGATGCAGGTTCCCCAAGTAATGCCTGAATATCGCTGTAACCATTTTTCCTGGCAATATCAAAGGCACTTTCACCGTCATTATTGCGCAGGGATGTGTCTGCGCCATGTTCCAGCAGTATGCTGACTATTCCAGCATGACCGCCACGCGCAGCATAGCTCAACGCCGTCATCTGGCTACTTACTTCATCAAGAGATTTTTCGTTATACTCAAGGGCATTAATATTGGCATCATAATCCAGAAGTAGCCTGACTATTCTTCTAAATCCATTCTTGGCTGCCATCATTAATGGCGTTTTGCCCGTGTTATCTTTGATGTTCGGGTTGGCATGCTTCTCCAACAGCACTTTTACAGTGGCTGAAAATCCCTGGGATACAGACAAAAGCAACCCTGTCCGCCCCTGCGCATCTTGAATTTCCGGGTCTGCGCCGGCATCCAGTAGTACCTTGACGGTATCCTCATACCCAGGTTCAGAAGCCTCAATAAGCAGGGGCCTGGTATCTTCCTCATGGATAATTTTGTCTGAAAAATAATCCTGAACCTGGTCATAGTGCCCAAGATTTGGATCTAATCCATTTTTCAAAAGAGTTCGCATGACGACAGCATTGCCCTTTCTCGCGGCAAAATACCCCGGTGTTTCTGCTTTGCGGTTGGGTTGCAGTACATCTGCACCATTCTCAAGTAGCAGCAGTGCAGATCTTGTATAACCTTGGCGTATGGCCGTAATTAACGCAGTATCTCCTCGCGTCGCTACACGCATCAGCTCACGTTCATTGACAGGAATGCTTGAGGCATTGATGCGCTGTTCTGTTAACCCCCAAGGCACATTGTCAATATCGGCCTCCTTCTCAATCAACATCCTGACAATTTCGGGATTACCGTAATAGGCTGCCATTAACAAAGGTGTAACGCCGGTGAGTGTCTCACGGTAATTGGGGTCCGCTGCGATATCAAGTAAACCCCTGACCTTGGCGATATCATCTACCTTGATAGCCTTTAACAAGGCATCTTCCGCACTCAGCTTAGCGTAGGGGCTTTCATCACGTGCGCCATGACCCTTTAGCACAACGATAATGGCCTGGTTATTATTTTTTACAGCGATAGTTAAAGCCGTGTCACCGTTGTTTCTTTGCATATTGGGCTCAGCCCCATGCGCTAGCAGCATTTGTATCATTGAGGCGTCATCAGGCACTACATAACCATACTCAGCGGCTATCATAAGTGGCGTGAAACGATCATTGAGCTTTAATTCATCCTGCGCATAGATATTGGCATCTGCCCCGTTTTTTAATAGATGCTCCACAATATCCTTATGGCCAAATTTAATTGCGTAGACCAATGCGGACTCGCCTGTATGATTTGTACGATTTATTTGTGCACCGGATTCCAGTAAAATTTTTACGTTCTCAAGACGCTCGCTGGCGGCAGCATTCATGAGTGCTGATGTCCCATCGTTAGTGACCGCATGTATATCAGCGCCCCGCTCCACAAGCAATTTTATAATGTTTGTATTTTCCGTTGCCGAAGCAGCAATCAATGCTGTATTCCCCAGTTCATCTTGCTGGTTAATATCTGCGCCTTGTTCAACAACACTGTATTGCCCGTAGCGGGCGGCAAGAATGAAATTGATATTCTCATTCTCGCCCTGCTCGTTGGGAAGTCTGTCTTTTGGTTCTGCATTTTCATTGATAACGACTGAAGATTCACTGATAGGCATCCTATCCGCTGTCATGGGTGATGAACAGGCATTAATAACCAACAAGATTGGCAGGTAAAGCACTAGCCTAGCCATACTCTCGGCTGAAAATTGTTTAGCCATCGTCGCTCCTCTCACATATTGAAAATTATGAGACATGTCACACTAGTCCCTCAGTCGATATCCATTCTTCAGTAGCAGAATGGTCAGGGATGAGAAAAAAATCAGGAAAATCAGAACTGCCAGCATACTATAGAGGGGATTCACATCGGAAACACCAAAAAACCCATGCCTGAACCCATCAATCATGTAGAAAAACGGGTTGGCCCTGGATATTATCTGCCACACTTCAGGTAAAGAGTGTATTGAATAAAATACACCGCTCAGAAACGTCAGGGGCATAATAAAAAAATTCTGAAAACCGGCCAATTGATCAAATTTTTCTGCCCAGATACCGGCAATTATCCCCAGTGTTGCCAGAATTGCACTTCCAAGCAACGCAAAAATCAGGACCATCCATATACTGTAGATCGGCACCGTGATAAACAGGCTTGCCACCAGAAAAACGCCAAAACCCGTGACTAAACCACGCACAACCGCTGCCAGTACAAAGGCCAGGTAAAACTGGAGGTGGCTCAAAGGTGAAAGCAGGACAAAAATGATATTGCCCGTCACCTTGGATTGTATCAGGCTTGAAGAACTGTTTGAGAATGAATTTTGAATAATTGTCATCATCACCAGTCCGGGCACCAGGAAAGCAGTGTAGTCTATCGTATCAAAAACCTTGACATGATCACTCAGCGCATTTGAAAAAACCAGCAAATATAGCAGGGTCGTGATGACTGGCGCCAATACAGTTTGCAGGAATACCTTTTGAAACCTGAGTATTTCCTTATAGAACAAGGTGTGAAAAGCTTTAAACTGCATTATCGTTACCATAGGTTAATTTCATAAATACATCTTCGAGATCAGTACGCTCTGTATGGATATCGGTGACTTCAATACCAGCCGCGCGTAATTCATTTAAGATGTCAGCAATAGAATCAATATCTTTTTTCAATTCCAGTTCGATCCTGTTGCCCTGCTGTTCTATTACTTTATGAGACAGGCCAGCGGGGATGCCATTTACGGTATTTCTACAGCTTAAAACTATGGTGTAGGACTGGCACAGATTACTATTCAATAATTCATTTTTGGTATCTATCGCGACAACCTTACCATGATTCAGGATGGCGATACGCTCACACATTGATTCCGCCTCTTCAAGATAATGTGTTGTCAGTACAACCGTCTGACCGGTTTTATGCAAGCGTTGAATGAATGCCCATAACAGATTCCGTATATTGACATCCACCCCGGCAGTTGGCTCATCCAGGACCACTACGTCGGGTTTGTGTACCAGCGATTGGGCAATCAGGACGCGGCGCTTCATCCCGCCGGAAAGTGCACGCATGTTAGTATCCGCTTTGTCATCAAGCATTAGCTCACTCAATAATTCATCGATCCAATCATTGTTCTCTTTGCCGAAGCCGAAATAACCTGACTGGATTCTTAATATTTCACGCACAGTAAAAAAAGGATCGAATACCAACTCCTGTGGAACTACACCGATGGATTGTCGAGCACTGCTATATTCACGGACAACATCGTGCCCCATAACAGTCACACTACCTTCGTCGGCACGCGTTAATCCTGCAATGATATTGATCAATGTTGATTTGCCAGCGCCGTTAGGTCCCAGCAACCCAAAAAACTCTCCTTTTCTGATCTCGAAATCGATACCTTTCAAGGCATGAACGTTGCCGTAGTGTTTTTGAATGCCGCTGATTTTTATTGCCGGTGTCATATCTTCCTGAATTCCCTAAAAACGAACTTGACTAATATTTTGTTAAAATTATTTTTCCAACAGCCGGCCCTCTCTTTACAAGGAATTCCCGCAGTGCCAGCAAGTTAAAAAATTATGGGGGTTCTCTTCTGCGCAATCTGGACATATCCAGGGGGAGGCCTCTTGTTCAGGCTTTTCAAATTCTTTGATCAAGTCAAGCGCCACACCTTCATCACTGTCATCGACAATCCATAATTCGGGATAAATGTGGGTAAATGGCAATTCACCGAGGCCACCCTGCATGTTTTCATTGAAAATATGATATCCAATGCCTGCTGCACTCAACTGGTGCGCTATAATGTAGGCATCCTGAAGATTGGCCGCTGCATATACCTTTTTCATCTATCAGTTCTGTTATTTATTTAAATAAATTTATGCTTATCCAATAAGTTATATTATACTTGATTAGTTTAGCCAATTATCTAGGATATTGTTGTTGTGATTGAAAATATTAGAAACATCGCCATTATTGCCCATGTCGACCATGGGAAAACGACCCTCGTTGACCGCCTGCTGCAGGAGTCCGGCACCCTGAAAAAACAGAGTCAGGAACGCATCATGGATAGTGATGACCTGGAAAGAGAACGAGGAATTACGATTCTTTCCAAGAATACAGCCATCACGTGGGATAATTACCGGATCAATATTGTTGATACACCTGGACATGCTGATTTTGGAGGGGAAGTCGAACGAGTACTTTCGATGGTGGATTCTGTCCTGCTACTGGTAGATGCAGTCGAGGGACCGATGCCCCAGACCCGGTTCGTCACTCAAAAGGCATTTGCCAAAGGCCTCAAGCCAATCGTCGTGATCAATAAAATCGATCGGCCTGGCGCTCGTCCAGATTGGGTCCTGAACCAGACCTTTGATTTATTTGACCGGCTCGGCGCAACAGATGAACAACTGGATTTCCCGGTCGTATATTGTTCAGCCCTGCAGGGCTATGCCAGTCTCGATGAAAATGCTCGTTCTGGCGATATGACACCACTTTTCAATGCCATCATCAAGCATGTCGCCCCACCCCAGGTCGATATCGAGGCACCCTTCCAGATGCAGGTCTCGTCACTGGACTACAGCAGCTATGTTGGCGTCATTGGAATCGGCCGGATTCAACGCGGACGCATTAAAAGCAATACCCCTGTAGTAATTGTGGATAAAAGCGGCAAACGCCGTAATGGCCGTGTCCTGCAAATTCTAGGATTTATGGGTCTGGAACGTATAGAAACTCCGGAGGCCATGGCTGGCGATATTATTGCCTTTACAGGCGTGGAGGGATTACAGATATCTGACACCCTGTGTGACCCTGGCGAAGTTCTATCATTGCCTCCTTTATCAATTGACGAGCCCACAGTTAGCATGACGTTTCAGGTCAATAAATCACCCTATGCTGGCCGGGATGGAAAATATATCACCTCCCGCCAGATCAGGGATCGGTTGTACAAAGAACTGATTCACAATGTTGCATTGCGGGTAGAAGATACGGAAGACCCGGACAAACTAAGAGTCTCTGGCCGTGGTGAGCTCCACCTTTCCGTCTTGATCGAGAACATGCGCCGCGAGGGCTATGAACTGGGCGTCTCCCGCCCTGAAGTGATCATTAAAAATATTGATGGCATTCTTCACGAACCTTATGAACAGTTGACAGTGGATGTTGAGGAAACACACCAGGGCGGCGTGATGCAAAGGCTTCAAGGATATGATTCCGGATGGTAAAGGTCGGATCCGCCTGGACTATGTCATGCCGTCCAGAGGGCTGATCGGTTTTAGAACTGAGTTCCTTACGGCCACCCAGGGTACTGGATTGTTATACAGTGTTTTTGATCACTATGGTCCACAAAAGGGCGGTAGCCTTGGACAGCGTAATAATGGTGTATTGATAGCCAACGGAAACGGGAAATCACTGGGTTTTGCACTTTTCAATCTTCAGGAGCGGGGCCGTCTTTTTATAGAGCCCGGCGTAGAGGTCTACGAGGGGATGATTATAGGTATTCACTCTCGCCGCAACGACCTGATTGTAAATCCATTAAAAGCAAAGCAGTTAAATAATATCCGGGCAGCAGGTACCGATGAAAATATTATACTGACCCCTGCGATCAAACTCACTCTGGAACAGGCACTGGAATTTATCGATGATGACGAACTGGTAGAGGTGACTCCGCATCATATACGACTGCGCAAGAAGTTACTGAAAGAGCATGAGCGCAAGCGAGATTCCCGAAAAACGGCCTGATGCCGCACTAGAAATCAGTAATGGAAAGAAAAATTGGGGTCAGTGTTGCGACGCTGGCCCCAATTTTCAGAACCCTATTTCAACTACCCGGAATAACGCTGGAACACCAGCGAGGCATTGGTCCCGCCAAATCCAAAGCTGTTAGACATCACCCGTTCCAGATCGACATTCTCCATCAGCTCGCGGACAATTGGCATACCCTCAGCAGCAGGGTCAAGTTCCTCTATATTTGCAGATGCGGCAATAAAACGATGCTTCATCATAAGCAGAGAAAAAATACTCTCGTTAACACCTGCAGCACCTAAGGCATGGCCAGTCAGGGATTTGGTTGAATTTATATAGGGTATTTTTTCGCCAAAGGTTTCCCTGATGGCACCCAATTCAGCAATATCACCTACCGGTGTACTGGTGCCATGGGTATTAATGTAATCGACAGGCCCGTCAGCTGTTGATAAAGCCAGCTGCATGCAACGGGCAGCACCTTCTCCAGAAGGCGCAACCATGTCATAACCATCAGAAGTCGCGCCGTAACCGACTATCTCGGCATAAATATCTGCATCACGCGCCAAGGCATGTTCAAGAGACTCAACCACAACAACCCCACCGCCACCGGCGATAACAAATCCATCTCGGTTGAGATCAAAGGTACGGGAGGCCTTCTCAGGCGTCTCGTTATATTTTGATGACAGGGCGTTCATGCCATCGAATAGCATAGCAGTGGTCCAGTCCTCCTCTTCGGCACCGCCTGCAAAGACCATGTCCTGTTTACCCATTTGAATCAGCTCCATTGCATTTCCAATGCAGTGTGCACTAGTAGAACAGGCTGAATTCATCGAGTAGTTAACACCCTTTATTTTAAAAGCAGTTGCCAAATTAGCAGATGTTGTGCTACCCATGGTACGTGGCACCATATAAGGTCCGACACGCTTGGCCCCTCTGCTACGCAGTGTATCTACCGCCTGTAGAAAATTCTTATTGGATGCGCCGCCAGAACCTACAATCAGCCCAATACGCGGGTTTGATATTTGGTCTTCTACCAGCCCGGCATCTTTCACGGCCTCTTTCATTGCAATATAATTGAAGGCAGCAGCATCACCCATGAAGCGAAGCAGCTTACGCTCTATATGCTCCTCCGGGGTAATTCGTACCGGACCATGCACATGGGATCGCAAACCAACTTCGGCATATTCCTGACTAAATCCGATGCCCGATCTACCCTCACGCAATGCGCTTAATACTTCCTGTTTGTCGTTACCGATACTTGATACGATCCCGACACCTGTAATAACAACTCTTCTCACTTGATACCCTTCTAGAAATTATCAGTAGATTTAAACAGTCCGACACGTAGATCTTTTGCGGTATAGATCTCTCTGTCATCAATCAGTATATATGCATCGGCAATGCCCATGACGAGCTTTCTCATAATAACGCGCTTGAAATTTACTCGGTAGGTCAGCAAATGATTTTTGGGAGTGATCTGGCCCGAAAACTTCACTTCCCCTGCACCTAAAGCCCGACCATGTCCCAAGCCGCCCAACCAGGCAAGATAAAACCCAACTAATTGCCACATGGCATCCAATCCAAGACACCCTGGCATCACTGGATCTCCCCGAAAATGGCAGTCAAAGAACCATAAATCCGGCTTGATTTCCAGCTCGGCAACGATTTCTCCCTTTTGGTATTTGCCACCATTTTCGTTGATATCAACGATTCGATCAAACATCAACATAGGTGGCAGGGGTAGTTGAGCATTGCCAGGGCCAAACAACTTCCCTTCTCCACAGAGAATAAGCTCTTCTAGTGTATAAATACGCTTTTTATCATCCATTACCGACTTTCGTATATTAAATGAAGGAGCTCCTTGCAAAGCTCCATAAGGTGGGAAATCAGGTCCGTACTAAGAACAGGTAAGTCGATCCGGATTATCTCAAAACCTAGTATAAATTCATACTAAACAATACAATAACCGACCTTCCTGGTAAGCCTTTAATTTCGAAAAATTCCGGGTCTTATTACATTACCTGACACTTAGTTCAAGCCTGCAGATATCGCATGCCCCTCTATTCAGGTCTTTAGAAATCACGATCCTTAACCGTCTTGCGCTTATCATTCCGGGCATTTTCAATTGCCTGATCGCACAACTCCCTTACCTTGTCCGAAATTATACCGATGACATTGGCAGAAGTATTCATACCTGATTGGCTGCGGATATAATTTTTAAGTTTAGATGTGACGACGAGTGTCTCTTTTTCATTGCTCATTGCTTATCCTCATATGAATCAATTATCGATTATAATAATAATACCCCGTGATAAATATCAGATTTGACCTGTAGATGTCAAAATTAATGTTAATGTGAAGCATCTGGTAGAGAACTGCGACTTAAATAGCGCATTCCAGAAGTTAGAAAAGGCTACCGTACTTATTCAATAAAGTTGGAACTAATGCTTCATGTGATTGATCCCTATAGATTCTCTTGACATTTCGGATCACCTGGTTTTCTATCGGTTTGTCTCCAGCAACTGGATTTCCCTTGAGCATAACGATTACTTCCTGGACCCCATAAATCCGGGGGATAGTGATGACCAAAGTGGTTTGATTTTTAAGCCTGACAGTAATTCATTGTGGCTAAACGTGAGAATCGTACCTTCAGAGATACCCCTGTGAAAGATCTTTAAACTGTACCTGATGAGCATGCTTAACCATCACGATCAACAGCTGGATTGAATAATTTCGCCATGTTGGAATCATTCGCACACTGGTAAAAAACCTTGATTGAATAATGATGTGGTGATTTGTCCCATAAATATGCGTACAAAACAGTATTCAACATATAGATTGAATAAGTTAGTTCGCCGTGTTGATTAGGCTCATTGCGCTCTGCAAGTTGAAGTACATCTTCAACCGGAACACCCAAGCGTGCATTGATGACAGAGTCACTACCAATCATCGCCTGCGCATAGCATGGATGTTGGCGCCAACTCGTATGTGCTGTGTCATAAACCAGCAGTAAACTACATATGCCTGATATAACCAGGAACCGGAAACTGTTGAATTTGTGATCCAACATCGTCTTGCTCCAAACAAGTTAAGCGTACACGACAATCTATTTACTTCATCTAAGCCCCTCTCTTCTTAGCATTATTCATTACATACGCACTGCACATAAAATTAGACCGTACAATTCCAGAATAATTCATGTGTTGGATTATTTTTATTCAAACAGCACCTACCACATCGCCATTTTGATGCCCGAAGGCATATAGAAGAGTATGCATTATACATACCAGTTATGCTGTCTCGATATTCAGTTATAGCTATCACTCAAAGCCTTTTTCAGCAGAATATACACATCATATTTCCTGCTATGCGCAGACTTTTGAAAAAAAACAGATTGAATACATTTAAGATACAAAAATTAAGTAGCCAGAATTATATCTACTTGACCACTTTTATAATCCCGGATATCACGCCTTCAAGCGCCCTGTCAAACAAATCTGGCGCATCAACTAAAGCGGCACTACCCTGTCTAAATTCATCAGCCAGAACAAACAAAGGCCTTTCTGCAATAACTTTATAGTGCCGGTTCATAAATGAAAATTTAGTAAACTGGTCACCCTGCCATGCCAGTTTTGCCCGAAACGTTTTCCCGTTGTCACTGGTAAGCTCAACCCAAGCGCCTAGCTTAAGCCCCCTGACCAATTCAGTGAATTCGTCTTCAGTTCTGGGACCAGGATCAACCTCATGTGCCAATCCCATTTCCGCCATCATTTTCTCAAATTTATCTGGGTCCGCTGAAATTTCGTCGTGTTTCATATCACCGAATAAGTTATAAGAGTCACCATCAAGATCCGGTAATAATTCAATTTCATTATTCAGGCTCTCTATCTCTCCATCGATTAATTTATCAACTGTAGCATCAGAGCTTGATGCGGCTGTTTTAGCTGTTTTTCTTTCGTCTACTATAGTTTCTCTCTCAGCAGGAGTGTTTTTTAATACAGAGAAGTGGTGGCGTTCAAGTACTTCAAATATTTTATTACTTTTTTCACTGCCATAATCAATCCGTTCCAGCCCTTCCGTTATTACTTTCAAAATATCAGGTAATTGTAGAATCATTTTTTTACGTTGTTCTGCGCTATCTTTAGGTGACAGGCTCCACACCAAATCGTCTACAAGCTGCAACGATTCTTCATCGTCAGGACCTGACGCTTCGTTGGAAGCCGTTACTTCTACAATGACTCGGCTCCAGGTTGCGATAAGAAACTCAAGTATTTCATCGGGTATGTTTTTATCTTTTGTTTTTTCGATGATAAGACTAGCTATCTTTCTTTTATGTTTCTCAATATTTTTCTTTCTTAGCGCTTCCTGACGCACCTCTTCCTGAGCAATCTCAAACTCTTTCTTTTCTTTTTCTATAAAAATATTGAATTCTGATAGCAATTCCTTAAATACATCAAGATCATTTTCAAAATCATTCAAGATACTAAAGACAGTTGACTCCATCTTCTCATACAGCCGGTCTTTCGCTGCTTCACTATCCTCGCTCCACCCAACACCAGCATAAGCCAGCTTATTGATCAATTGGCGTGCAGGATGCGATTTTTGTTTAAAGAATCCTCTGTCAATAATTGCTGCCTTTAAGATCGGGATCTGTAAACGGCCAAGCAAAACCTTTATGGCATCAGGTAAGGATTTGTCGTCCAGTATCAAGTCAAATATCATGCTGATGACATCAATGGTTTCATTATCTATTTGATTAATGCCTTGTAAATTTCCACTTCCTTCTCTCGCTGTCAACATGGCATTGACCTGGTCCTTCAGGGCACCCTGATCTTGTCCATTAACAATGGTTCCATTTGTAAAATTTTGTTGTATTGTGGAAAGGCTATCAAGCAACATAGGGGTGACAGAAAACATCTCACTGGCACCTGATGCAGGTGATGGCTCCGATGCCATATTCCCTGCCAACCCTTTCACGTCATTAAGGGCCAGCAGCTGCTGAATAGCCTGGTACACTTGAGTACTGTTTTGCAAGATATCCTGTTTCTGCGGACTCTCAGAATCGATCATTCCTGACGCAAGTGTATTTTCCTCTATGACTCTCGTTTGCCTTGCAGTATCAGCTTCTTTGATAAACGTCCTTTTGAGTGTTGGCAAAACATCTTCCGCAATTAATAGCGCGTTGAGTTCATGGTAATAACTGCCAGATTCTTTTATTAGAACCTTGTCCAACAACTTAAAGAGGTAGAGTTTAAACTTGAGCTCTAGACCTAGATCTCGCATCATTTCCTGAAACGCAATGCAAAAATGTTCCGGACCGAACGGCAAGTTGGCGCTACTGATTTCCTGGTTCGGATACAAATGGGAAAAGCGTTGTTGCAGGCAATAAATTTCATCATTGAAATGTTGTAACAACTTTTCAACTAAATTATCAACTGCCAATGACTCTTCCAGCTGTGTTTCATTGACTAGTGACAAGCTGTCAGGTGCACCAATAGCCGCAGCGTCTGATATTGGCATACTGAACAGTAAGATATTCCTGAGCTGCCTGGAAAAACAAGCGTCAAATAACTCAACAATTTTGTCTTTCTTTAGGTCCAAACCAGAGAGGCTATTGACTAGTTGACCGCTTTCGTCTTCCTCAGCAAGCTCTCCTCTATTATCAGGATACGTCTCGTCCTCTGGAAACAAAATTGTCAGGAAATTGCTGGAAAATTTTAGTGTAATTGCCTTACAGGCGCCTATCACCCTGTCTGACTTGTTTACGGGTCTTTCTGGAATAGTGTCAATATGATTATCACTGGAATTTTCGATATCATCCATACTCATATTTGTCCTCAAATCTGAAAACTAGCCGGAACCCGCAGAGGGATTTCATTCGATATATACTACTAATTATCGGATTAACCGATTGTTAGCTTTACATATGCGTACGCGGCGTATGGATGTAACTGATAATAAGCCTTATAATCTGTATAACTTCATGATAACTCTATGTATTACAATATATTATTTAATATGTAGATATTCTCACCTGCCTGCGAAATCCCTGGCAATGATGAAAACAAACTCAGCCAGCCTCCTCGTCAGCCCATTGCTGTAAAGCAGCAATGATTTTTTGTGCTTGATCCTTGCTGGAGATATTAAATTTTGATTTTTGCGTATACTCCCCACTACGCTTTTGATAGCGCCTAATTGTATATTTATCAGGCCCATAGACCTCTTTTCCGCGATCCCAATCTTGATACTTATAAATCACAGTTGCCCAGGCACCCTTGGACAAAATAACCTTGTCCAGTTCCTTGACTACCTCGATGCCATCTTCTGTGTAAGTAATACTTAATTCGCTCACATCTGCCGCCATATCTGTTCCTTTACATGTTTGAGGTTGCTGTTAATTCGTACTAGTTGGTTCCTCTTTTCTCTCCTCCCAGACAGGGAGGGGAAAGAGGTGTTTCCCCGTGTTTTTCATGCCACTCCTTTTCCGTTAGCGCATGAACTGATAATGCATGTATCCCATCTGCAAGGCATTCTGATAAAATATCGTAAACCTTTCGATGTCGTGCCAACAAAGTCATATTTTCAAAATCATTAGATACCATTACAACCTTAAAATGTGACTCAGCACCTTTGGGTACATTGTGCTGGTCACTTTCATTGACGACATTTAAATGCTTTAGATTGATACCCCTGGTCAATTTCCTTTCAATAGTATATTTCATGTCTTTCGTTAACAATTCCTGGCTCAATTAGCAAACAATACATGATGCAATTACTTTTTGACATCAATATAATCATACATTCTACTATAAATATTCAATTTTCCAGCAACGATGCTAAGAACGCGAGATATGAATACAAATAACACACTAGAATTTCTTACGAAGATCCAGAAGACACAAAATAACATATGTTTGTACTCAGCAGTAACAATGGGCATGGTGCTAATTATCTATTTTTTCACTTTTGCCATGCTTGTAGATAAAGGATACAAACTAATATTAACGATCCAGGTTATTACCAGCATCATTTTTTTTATTTCATTTTTCTACCTCAATAGAATTGCCTTCTTCGTCACCCGTTTATTATTCCAGAAGCAAATTCCTAATGGTGAAATCATTCGATATTTAGACGCCGATGATATGTCAAAAAAGCCGGAAGAATTACTAAATATATTAGACTCAAAAATTAAAAACAACATGACACCCTGATAAACTTACAGGAAAATAACCGATGCATTACTATCTAGCTATATAAATCTGAGTTGAAATATATACTTGCTTTAGAAGTTATTATATATGAACTTTACCCCCGAACCTCTTTCAATAAAAAAGACTAGAAAAAGGATATTCATATCCTGAACAGCTATGGTCATCATAGCTACCCTGCTAACCTGAAATAGTAAATACATTCTACTAATTGAGAACTATGTTCACGGCTATACTCGGAAATACAAGAATTCGCTGGGCTGTCATTGTATTGTTATTAGCAAGTAATATTATTATGGCGTTTGCTGGAGTATATGCGTTAAAAACCTCCCCAACACTTTTTTTTGATTCAGAAATAATCACTCTCCGAGAAGGTATAGCAATCACGCAAATTGAGAACCAGGAAATTGATGAAACTGCCTTGTGGAAACTACCAGTGTTTTTCACACCGAGCAAAGAACGAGCCTGGTGGGATACCCAGAAAACAATCGATAAAATACTCAAAGA
The DNA here is from genome assembly GCA_003230085.1 of Gammaproteobacteria bacterium. Taxonomy (GTDB): domain Bacteria; phylum Pseudomonadota; class Gammaproteobacteria; order SZUA-140; family SZUA-140; genus SZUA-140. Next base: position 8,648 of record QIGV01000010.1, on the reverse strand, counting down.
AAAAAAACAGGTTATAATCACATTTAAAGATAAAAGCGACGTCTCCTGGCAGGTAATTGCCAATATTGGACATTTAACGACAGGTGATATTATAGAGAGGGTAGGACTAGTCTACCTGGCATGGATAATTTATCTAATTTCAGCGTTAACCGTATACAAACGGCACCCAACAACGCCAGGGTTTGTCAGTGCGTTTTTTCTCTCGGGATTGGCACTTTATCTGATAACACTCACGCCCGTAGTACACCGCCCTATTTTTCTTGATTATTTTTGGCTCTCAATGTTAGTCAAGATATTTTTTGTGGCCAGCACTAGCCAGATATCCATGGTCCATTTCGCTCTGATCTTCCCGAAAAGGAAGAAAATTATAGCAAGGCACGGCTGGATTCTCAGTATATTTTATGGTTATTCAATTGCTATTTCTCTTCTGTATTTGCTGGGATTTATATCATTGAAAACGACATTGCCGCTACTTATTTTCTGGGTAGTCGTCATGCTTACAGGGCTGGCTCACTCCATGCTCAAAGATCCAGATGCTTTCATGAGAAAGCAAATGCGCATGACATTTTTTGCGATATTGCTAGTATCAGCCTACTTTGTCATTTCAATGCTTTTTCTGCTGCATATTGAAGAAAATATGCTTGTCAATATAGCCCTTTTTAGCCTGTTACTTCCCTTCTCGCTCATCTTGTCGCTGGATAACCAGCAGATTTACCAGGATAGGATCATGGTAGAGATCAACTCCAGGAAGGAGAAAGAGCGGATTCATAGAGAACTGCATGATACGGTACTTAATGATCTTGCGAGTATATCGATTGTAACAGAGGGCGCCCTTCGTTTTCTCAATCAAGATCCAAAACTGGTTAATAATCGGCTACATCAAATTAAGGAATATACCGCTGATTCCTCAAGGCAATTACGCAATTTTCTGTGGGTTATCGATGATCGCCAGAGCACATGGGATGATGTCGTCGACTCACTGAGAAGGTTGGGATATGATCTATTAAATTACCAGGATATCAATTTTGAGATTGAAATTAATGACGATGATATTCGAATCCCTTTACCCTCGCCCTCTATAAAACATGCTATCTATCAGGTTTTCAGAGAGGCGCTCATTAATGTTAGCAAACATGCCAAAGCGAACAATGTCCTCACAACGATCACCTTCGGGAAAAATATTGTAATTATTGTAATCAGTGATAATGGTACTGGATTTGAGGTTTCCAGAATTAAAGACACTAGTTATGGGCTACTCAATATCAAGAACAGGGTGGCTGAAAATAATGGTGAACTGGTTGTAAAATCCAGCCCTGGTAAGGGATGTCAAATCATCGTGCAATTCCCACTAAAATGAACTCACGATTTAAAACATAGGATTCATAACAATTTACTATTTAGAGAATGCCCCATTTGCGGTATTTACCGCATGGGTTTACTCAATTAGTGTGGCGTATACATAGCCAACAAACAGTGTAATATACAGCTCATGACAATGTATCGTGAGCTGTCAGTTTGGAGGTAACTCATCAGCCCATAAATACAGTAACGTTGTACTAAAATTACGCTTCTTCCAGATGCCGACACCGTATACAAGCACTAAAGTGGAATCAGTACAGCGCACAGTTGATGTCGCTATTGTGGAAGACAATAAGCGCTATGTTAACGAGTTATCCCTGCTACTTTCCAACTCGCCTAATATCAAAATAAATGGTTGCTATACCAGCGGATCTGAAGCAGTTGAGCAGATTCGGAAAAAAAAACCTGATGTAGTACTTATAGACATCGGCCTGCCTGATATATCAGGCGTCGAAGTTATCAAACAGATTAGTAATAATGGTTGTTCTACAGAGTTCCTGGTCTTGACAGTCTATGATGATGATAAACATCTTTTCGAGGCATTACAGGCTGGCGCTGTTGGATATATTGTAAAAGGCACAACTTCGCCCGAGGAAATTGAGGCCGCTATTTTTGACGTCATAGATGGTGGCGCCCCCATGTCTAGAGATATCGCTAAGAGGGTTATAGAAACTTTCAGAGTCAACTCTAGCAGTCAGCCAAAAACAAAATTTGATGATCTTACAAAACGAGAGTTACAAATTCTGGAATATATCTCTCACGGGTACAATACAAGAAAAGTCGCAGAAGAATTATATATTAGTTATGAGACAGTTCGCACCCATCTGAAAAATATTTATCAGAAACTCCATGTTCATACCTTGGTCGAGGCCATTTTACTGTTCAAAAGCAGATAACACTATCTATATAAACCATCTACTCCCTCAAATAGGGATCCCCTGACCAATCCCGGGTGTGCTGAATTGAGATTCCCCAAGGGGTATTTCAAGAAACTTTCGTAAAATACCCCAAATGTGGAATTCAAATACATTTTATAATGACATAACATAAGGATAACTGAGTCGTACTTGGAAATTCCGATGATCTTATGAAGTTTTTTACCAAAAGTTGTCTATTTATATAGTGCTACTGGCAATTTTTTAGATTTAAAGCAGGACTATTCCGGCCCATATTCCAGACTGTTTCGATTAAATTTTAACTGTGTACTTTACCTAATGGATTAACAGGAGAGCACTATGTTAGTACTCACTCGCAAGGTTGGTGAATCATTAATTATAGCAGACGATATTAAAATCACGATCTGCGCAGTCAACAATACTCAGATCCGGGTAGGTATTCAGGCCCCAAAGGATGTAGAAATCCATCGCGAAGAAATTTATGAGCGTATAAAGAAGGCTAAAGAAGAAACAAGTAACAATAGCAGAAATAGCTTAGATTCTGAATCAGTAGGATAAAAACCCCCACTACCCCGCCCCCAACTAATCCGCCCTACTCCTCAAGCTGAGTATCTTCTTCCTGAGTTCCATTAGAACTCAACCTGCTAACTGCTGAGGATCACAGCCATCTATATTGGCTAATGACTATTAATATTCCCTGGATTTGACGCTGTTATATTAGAGGGATGCCGTACGTAATAATTTCTCTATGCTACCCACCAGAAACGAGGCTTAATTTTGGGAATTCAGGAATAACCTGGGTTGGTGCTTCAGGACAGTCCAGCCACCTGATCAGAGGTAACCATTGCTCGCGTTCAAAGACAGAGTCTTCTTCAGGGAGTTCATGAATTCCCATTCCTTCCTCCGCGGCCTTAATATAATTTTCAGTATCAGTCAATGTTGTTATAAACGGAATTTTCAAAGCATTCAGAAACCGATGTAATGGCTCATAATGTGGCGAATTCAGACGTACGCGGTTGGCAACAACACCAATCTGAATCCCCATACTGCGTGCCTTACCCACTAGCAAAAGATCTTTGATAAATCCTGACGTCGCATGGATATCAATGGGTGAAGGTGCAACAGGAATAATAACTACATCAGTCTTACGTACTAAGTCTTGCAAGGCTGCTCCTTTTACGCCGGCTGGGGCATCAATAATCAGACGCTTGGTGGTGGGTGGTACCGCCAATTGCCAACTGCGTGTGAGTCCACTTTTGGTTCTATTGGCATTAATCACATGAATTGGCGCACGCTCCTCTGAGCGCAAACTGTACCACTGGAGGCTAGACTCTTGCGGATCATGATCCATCAATGCTGTCTCGATACCACCTGTGGCATACAGGCTCGCCAGATTTGTCGCCAGGGTTGTCTTGCCGCAACCGCCCTTTGAATTTAGTATTAAAATCGTTTGCATGACTATAATTGTATGGGGAGAATATAAATTAATATATAACCATTATTTTCAGTAAGTTATAGATTATAGCTATTTTAAATTATCATGTAACGGGCGTGGGTTCCATGAAGCCTGTCACATTACTAGAACTATCGGCATTTGTAAATTGAAATTGAAATTGAAATGATCAGATAGCATCGTTTTGTGGTAACACATCGGTTCGCTCAATAATATTATTTGAATATATCCTTGAAAAACACCTGCATTTCCTCCCAGGAAGCCAGATCTGCCTGCCGATTATAGATCAGAGGTAAATTAAATTTTTCTCCGTATATTCCAGCTTCTGGGTTCGTAAAACTATGCCACGCACCAGGGTAGTTGATAATCCTGAAACGTGCGGAAGCCGTTCTCATTTCCGCCTCAAATTGCTTTAGTATTTCGGGAGTTACGAAAGGGTCATTACCACCATTCAAGACTAGAATCGCGGCTTTTATAGTCCCGGGCTCGGCCACCATATTGGTACTCAAGCTACCATGGAAACTGACCACGCCCTGAATATCCACACCTGAACGAGCCATGTTCAAAACCACCCCACCCCCTAGACAATAACCTATCGCCGCAATCTTTTCGGGATCCGTCAGTGATTGATTTTTTAATAGTCTCAATGCGGCAAGAAAGCGCGTTTTGGCAATTCCGATATCGTTACTAACCTCAGATGCAAATTTTTTGGCATCATCTGGATGATCAGCCTGTTTGCCGTCGCCATACATATCCACCGCAAGTGCGATATAACCTAGTCGCGCCAGCATATCCGCACGAAAGCGTGTATATTTATCATTACCCCACCACTCGTGGACAACCAGCACCCCGGGGCGTAGCCCTGAAAAGCTGTCGTCATAGCTAAGATAGCCTTTCAGGATAGTATTCCCCGCCTTGTACTCAATCTCCTGGGACTTTATGCCAGCATGTCCCAATGATATTTGCATAAAAAGGAAAACCATGAACAGGACTGCACGCTTCATAACACTCTCCTAATATTTATCCCAATGTATTGGGTAGCGGGGCTAGCCACGTTAAATAGTGACTTTATCCGACGAATTATATACTTCCCATCAAGCTAATAATATATTAAGGCGCACCCTGTTATTCTGAAGTTAAGCCTAGAGATTTCAGATATGATGACTCGGATTTATCGTCCTGGGTAATAGGTTCGGCAGGTGCCAATTCAAGCAGGCTGATATCAGGTAAAGTCACAGGCGTATCCTCAACACCTTCGTCCAGATCCACGCCAAGCGCGACCATGCTTAGCCCCTCTAAATGATACACAGGCTCAACAACCGTATTCGGCTGCGCGAGATTCTCTCCTGGCGGCGCGATACTCGCCTCGATTATTTCAGGAATAGTGTCCTGCCCTACTTCCTCAGAAACATCCTGCATATCGACACCAAGTGCTAACACATCGAAGGAACTGATATCGATTTTTAGTGCCGGTGCCGGTACGCTTTCATCCAAAATAGCACCGGGAGCCGCAATTGAATTCGCATTTAAGCCCGCAGTGATTATGTCGGACTTTGGCTCTTTTTCGCGTATCTGGCAGATTGCACCCGCCTTTTTCATTGCGTTCTGGTATTTCTGTGCTGTTTGCTCATCAAGGTCTCCCTTGATGACATAGCACTGTCCAGAAAAAAGTTTCTCAAGATTTTCCGTATCTGTTTTAAAAAGCCTCGCTATATTATTTTTTACAGTATCAGGATCGAAACCATCGACTAGCCCGCCCTTAAAAACGACTTCGAATACTTTCTTACCAGTCATAAATTTGATTCCTGAATACGTTACAGAAAGATGTGTCCACCACATGTATTCCCTGTATAAGACCTGTTATTCAATATATTACGTCAACTCCAGGCAGCTCCTTTAATTCATCCCTGTAACGACCTGATCTCAATAACCACGACACACTCATCAACAACCTTCCATTTCACATCAAAATCCAGTAATTTCATGCCAAATTCACGCCGCCTGTTGGCACCACCGATATAATAGGCGGGGCGAGGGTCTAAACTCAACAACCGGGTAATTAATGCCCTCAGTTCGGGATAACCTTGTTGTTCCCAATGTTCGCAATCTATCAAGGCCTGCTGATCAAAAGTGACATGCAACTCTGTAGCAGGCATCTTCACCGCAAATCCACCTCTGGCTTCAGGTACACAGTCTGCATAAGGCAGGTAGGGTTTGATATCAAGAACTGGCGTTTTATCCAGAAGATCGATGCCTTTGAGAGAGAGTGACAGCTTTCCCTTCTCACCATCAACGGATTCCAATTCCACCACAGAAATCCCAAGCGGATTCGGTCGAAATGGTGAACGTGAGGCAAAAACACCAACACGCTCATTACCACCAAGCCGGGGTGGGCGTACTGTAGGCCGCCATTCTTCAGGAGATTGATTATCATGAAAAACAAATGTAATAAGAATGTGCGAAAAACCCTCAAGCCCGCGGAAGGCCTCCTTACAATTGTATGGAGGCAGGATTTCCAGGGTTCCTCTTGCCTCTGGCACCAGCCTACCCTGTCTCGGGATCCCGAATTTTTCCTGAAAACAGGAATGAATGATGCCTATTGGCTTAAATTTATATATCATGGCAAAGAAAATCTGACTAATATAAAACCGCTGATAATAATAGTCTATATACACTGAACCTTTTTATTGTTAACCAGGTTTCGAGTTGCATCATGAAAAATTTTCCTATAATGACAACCCCACTGGAGTCTACTCCTAAAGCCGCAGATAACCTGATCCGTACATGGAAAATTGATCAAATACTGAAATTACGCGCGGAAACCAGCAGCAATTCTACAGGACAGTTAATCGCACGCATTGGCAATCTAAAAGTCACCGCAAGCACGCCAGTCCTGATCAAGGCTGGAGAGACCTTCTCTGTCCAGGTCCAATCACTGGGTCAAGTCCCCCTATTAAAAATAGTTTCAACACTCGCGGGACCTGAACGCGCTGTCATGCAATTTTTACGTGAGTCCTTACCAAAACAAGACAATTTTGAGCCTCTCATGCAGAGGCTCCTTGCCATAACTAAGATAGAGAATAGTTTACCACGTCCTGTTTCAACACTGATGCAGTCGATAGCCAACAACCTTCCCACGCTTGATAAGATGATTACACCAGTGGCGATCAAGACGGCAATCACTAGCAGTGGTACTTTTCTTGAATCAAAGCTGGCTAACCCCAACACTTCAAAAATAGCCCTGTTGTCTGATCTAAAGGCACAGTTACTGAAACTTCGCACTGTAATTTCTAAACAACTGGTTGATCCCTACAGTGTCACTGGCGATAAATTACCTTCCGCTTCTTCCAGATCACCAAACGGAATGAGAGCTGCGCAATCTCCCTTTGAGGTCCGACCTGGAACGGCCCCTCTACTACAGCAGGCTGTTAATCTCTTTATTGAAGGTAAGATACTGCTACCTCAGTTGGCCAAATCGATAACGCTCAACTTGCCTGGTGACCAACTTGGAATACTAATGAGTCAACTGGATGCCAAGGAACCACTACTCAAACGACCCGGGGAGTTGTCAGAACCACTACTTAAGTTGATGCAAGCTATCCAACTTCAGCCCAGCCCTACCCGCACTATTGAATCCCTGCTTGCACAACTACGAAACATAATTACCCTGCAGGAACTCCAACAACTGACGGAAAGCGCCTTGAACCGGATTCAGACAACTCAATTGACTAGTATCGCCAGGGATACAGGCAACAATTTTTTCCTCTTCGTTGACCAACCAATTCAACGCGAGGACGAGGTACATAATACACAAATACAATTCGAGAAAGACCAAAGCGAAGATGAATCCGCAGAGCAATGGACAGTCACTATGAATTTCAATCTGCCAGAACTCGGCCCAATACAGGCCCGGCTGAAATTACAGGAGAATCACCTTGTAACACGGTTTGAGGCAGACCGCCATGAGACTGTCGCTGATATCAGGGATCACCTTCCCAAGCTTCACGAAGCATTGACAAAGATAGGATTATCTATCGAACATTTATCTGTCGAACATGGCAAAACAGATAGCACAATACGGCCGACAGACACCCATCATTTATTGGATGAAATTGTATGAAGAAAGGAACCCATATTGCAGTTGCCTTGAAATACGATGGTGACTGTGCACCACAGATCACTGCCAAAGGCGCCGGTTCGCTTGCAGAAAAAATCAGAGCCGCAGCGCGGGCTCATGATATCCCCCTCCACCATGATTCACAGTTGGTTGAAATCCTGGCTCAACTCGAGCTTGGTGATGAAATACCTGAAACACTCTACCAGGTTGTTGCAGAAATTATTGCATTCATCTATCTGCTCAAGGGTAAATTTCCCGAGGGTTATGCACCCTATGCTGAACCCCGACAATAATCGGGGTCAATGTTCTATGAGTCGTCTTGCCTGATAAGAAATACCTGGCAGATGCGAGGGAGAGAAGTTTATGCCTTCTCAGGAAGGCTGCCAGCTTCCTATATAATCTTTGAGATCCTTTTCCTCCAGGCGTCCATTAACATAAAGTTCATCCAGCATTTCACGTGTGATCTCCTGCTTGCAGCCTGATTTGTCCAGGTACACCCATTCGCCATGAATCGCCAACTCAAACAGCGTAATCATGATATCGTCAAAGCGGATTGCATATTGGCCTGCCAAGCGCCTGATATCGGCTTTGTGAATTGACCGACGCTTGTGTTTGCACTCCTCTCGTGTCAACGCCTCCAGCGCGACATCCCACTTGGGAATTTCTTCATTAAACTCTGATGATATTTCAAACACTTCATCCTCCTGTACAAAGTTAGATATTAAATATTTCACTCCCTTGGAATTGCTCATAAATGAGGTGACTGAATAAATTATCGGCCATAAATCATAAAGCTAAAGTTATTAATCAGCAGGCAGTCAAT
>QIGV01000183.1 GCA_003230085.1 Gammaproteobacteria bacterium | reverse complement strand
TAATTGAACCGCGCATAATCGCTATCTCCAGACAATTATCATGATCAAGGTGAACATGCATACTGGAAAGGTTCAACTCATGGTGACTGTGGTGTACGCTGGTAATACGGCTTGCTAACTCCATCTCGTGATGATTATAGACGTAGCTCAATGTTGCAACACACGCGCCGTCATCAGATTGATTTAAGCGCTCCTTTTCCAGCTGCTGTCTGATCAAATCCCGCATCGCCTCTGAACGATTGGTATAACCATGCTTGGCAATGAAATTATCAAATTGTTCAGCCAAAGCTGAATCAAGCGACATCGTAATACGTTCCATCTTAAATTCCCATAATCGTCATGTTAATGATCAACATCCTCTATCGCCAGCGTCTGACATTCTACTCACTATGTCATGCATCCCGCAGCAGTCTAACGATCCAGCGATATCGGCCCTAATTCTTGCCAGGGTGTAAGCTAACTGCATTACTTTATCCTACTATTTAATAGTACGTCATGTACTAATAAAGAAAAATAAGCGTAATCATGAATATAGCGTCTGTACCGGCACTCACTTTAGCTAAATGTGCCCTCTAGTCGATAGTACAACTACGAAATTAGCAGAGGACACATGGTAATCCTCGGCCTGATTGACAAAATCTGTTTTAGGCGAGCCTGGGCTTTGGTCCCCACAACTCCCATAATATTCGCAATATCATGATCGCCAGACATACACCGATCAGGGTGCCTGCCACCATGGTCATCCAGGAAAAGCTATTTGATACAAACCGGGTCAAGTTGAGGCCCGCCATATCTCCCAGAAAACTGAGAAACAAGGCCGTCACCAGCGTAGATTTTACCCCACCCGACATTCTAGTCAGACAAGTCAATGCGCCTATTGATATCAAAATCAGGGAAAATCCCAGTAAGTGGATATGGGCCAGCTGCACTAGTAATTGTGGAGGCAATGAGTCATCTGTGCTCATTGACTGATGCATCTCACTAGCACCCTTCATCTCCATGCCGTCCATATTCATTCCTGCCATATCGTGATCCATACTCATGGCACCTGACGATTCTTCCTCCATGCCATCAAGAGAAAACTCCTCTTCCACAAAGCCCTGCTTTTCAAACATGGCATGTTCTGCCTGCGTAAGGCTCTTGTCACCATAGTGGTCTGCAATTGCATCGGCTGTAAGTCCAACTGACAGCGCAGCATTCAAGGCCGCGGTAAGATACCCCACCCCCAGCACGATGACAAAACCTGATACCAATAGTTTCCAGTGAAGCGCCAAATTTGAAAAATAAAATCCTTTAGATGTATCAGCAGAAAATGTCATATAAACTACCCTCCATAGCGGGAAATAAAAAAGAAATAACCTGGCAGGTACAAATTGTCAGCCAGGGAACAAATCGCACTATTGCAATACCCTCAATCAACAGAAAAACTCGCCTATCAATCTCGGTTGAAAAATTGGGTTGATCATCCTTTGCCGGACCCATGGGTATGTGTGTGCTCTGCATGCTGGTGCGCTTCACCATGCTCACCAGCATGATCCTCATGATAATGTGAGGGATCCACTTCTTCGTGCAAGTGGCCATGTTCATGTTCATGGACATGCAGATGCACATGCGCATGACCGTCCGTGCCATGAGCATGGCGGTGAGCATGCAGAAACTTGCCAATGATATGCCGATGGCCTTCATCCATATCCTGATCTTTCAAAATGCCATGAAGCAGCTCATGGGTCATCAACGCCAGCGGCATTTCCAGATTGTTGTCTTCCAGCAGCTTGCGGTTATAGAGAATCTCCGTCGTCGGCCCATCCACCTCTATACGGCCATTTACCAGTAGCAAACATCTGTCGCAGACCTCCAAAACAATGTCCAGGTCGTGGGTGCACAATAATATAGTTTTATCAGAATCCTTGAGCCAGTTGATCATGTTGCGGCGGTTCATGGGGTCCATGTTGGTCGATGGCTCATCAAACACGAGTATCTCCGGCTGATAGGACAACACCGTCGCAAGCGCCAGTCGCTTTCGTTCTCCAAATGAAAGGTGAAAGGAGGAACGTTCCTCAAAGCCTTCCAGCCCGACAATTGCCAGGGCCTCGCTGACCCGAGCATGGATTTCGTCTGCCTGCAAACCCAGGTTCAGAGGACCAAAAGCCACATCATCAAACACCGTCGGGCAAAATAGCTGGTCATCTGGATCTTGAAATACGATTCCAATCTTACGTCGTATTACCTTGAGATTTTCCTTGCTGATCTCCAGACCATGGACAAAAACCCGCCCCGAAGTCGCCAGCTCCACACCGTTCAGGTGACTCATGAATGTCGACTTCCCCGCACCATTGGGACCGATCAATGCCACCTTTTCACCTTGATGGATTTTACAGGTAAGGCCCTTCAGTACCTCATGGCCATCGGGATAAGTAAAATGAATATTATCCGCTTCTATCATGACTTGATCGGACATTTTATCCCCCTGATTATTCTGGTGCCGTTTAACACAGTTCATACCACATGATTTTTTCTACCATTCTAATACCAGCCCTGCTCTGCAGTATGCAGCGCACCACTGAGATCACCATACAGAATGATCACAGCAATAGAGAGAACAACAAGCGCCTTCAAATAATCATGGCCCCCGGACTGAAAGGTAACCAATAAATGTAACTCGCCCTGATATCCTTTGGAAAGCATAGCCTTGTATACCCGCTCTGTTCGCTCAAAGCTGCGCACCAGCAGCGTACCTATAAAATGCCCGAATATCCGCAGTGTTTTCATATCTGTGCGCGCAACAAAACCCCGCGCACACATGGAGGTATGCATCCTGCGCATCTCCTCCAGAAAGACAAAGGTATATCGATAGGTAAATAGCAGCATTTGAACAATGACTTTGGGGCATTTCAGGTGTTGAAGCGCCAGCATGGAAATATCAAAGCGGCTGGAGCCAAAAATAGCAAAGGTGATCATGACAATGGCCAGTGCCTTGAGAAAAATAAGCGACGCAAGCCGCAAGCCCTCCCAGGCGAATGGTAGACCCAGCAACCTGAATGCCGGTTCACCGGGGTAAGTAAAAGGCATAATGATAAAAAACGGTACCAGGAACACCAGTACGAATGACAACCCATGCAGCAGAAAATGTCTAGGAAGCGCGCTGATAATCAGGATTATTATAGCGAGCAATATGGCGGTCGCCGCCATTGGGATTGTTTTAAGCAGGGCGATGAAAATAATCAGCAAACCCAGGGAAAATATCTTGATGCGCGGATCCCACCGCTGAAGCGGTGACTGCGTATTCGCATGACGATCAATATCTAGAGCCATTATCCTAGAATCCGCAGTTGAACGGCATGCAGAGTGCGTTTTTTATCGTGAATGGCAAAGCGCGATGAGAAAGAATAGCCAGCCTATTGTGACGATTCGCAACGCGGCCAGTCGCGATAAAAAACGTGCTCTGCGTGTCGTAGCGACTCACCCATTGGGTGAACTCTCTAAAACCATAAAACATTAAATACATCAACATGCTAATACATCCTATAAGCGGTCAACTGCGGAATCTAGGATTATGTCGCTCATCCAGTTATTTTCACGGGCCGCTGTCCAGCCAGAATGTCAGGCTTCACTTTTTGCAGAAATTCAGCGCAAGCACCCACTACAGCAGCCTCTATAAACATAATGGGGACATGGGCTGCAAGGACAGTATAGGCAATAGCCTTGAATGCCTCGCCTGTCGTAACCAGCGCTATCGCCAGAACAATGCCTGAGCTAATGGTACCAATGGCGCCAGCCAGTGCGCCAAAAACAAAATCCCGCTTCTTGAAATTAAAGTAATGTCTTTGTTGCCAGACTAAATAACTGATCAGGCCACCGCCACCCAGCATCAGAGAATTGATACCGATCACGGTTACGCCACCGTGCCCGAAAATGATGGCCTGCAATATGATACCGAGCATAATCGCAGGGAAAGCCCGCCAACCCAGCACCACAGCGACCAGGCCATTGAGTATCAAATGGATACTAGCAGGGCCCAGCGGCACTTTGATCAGGGAGGTAATAAAAAAAACGGCGGTGATGACTGAAATTTTCGGCACTTCTTCCATATCAAGATTGCGCATGGTAGCCGCTGCCAGAATAGCTGTTCCAGCAAAACCGACTGTCAACGTTGGTGCAGATAAAATTCCTTCAGAGATATGCATATAATTTTCCGGTTCACAGTCCCCAGGGACACTAAATACCTTATCGGTAGCAGACCAGCATTATTGTAGCCTAGATTTCCTGGCTACTTTCCCTTGCCTGCCTGCCGCAGCATACTGCGGGCCTTGACATAAAAAAATAGTCCGCCGATACCAACGATAAAACCCAATCCGCCGACAATATCGCTGAAAGAGCGGCGCTCTTCCAACTCGGAAATACTGCGCATTAATGGCCTGATTGCTTCACCAACCGCCTTTTTCAACGCAGCCTTGCTAACAACGCCGGATGTCATAACTGTCTGCCCAGCAGGTTCTGTTAGGACGGGTTCGCTCCCTGTTGACTCACCAACATTCGTTGTTTCCGCTACTGTAGAATCTGATAGCCCGGATAATTCGTTGCTGCTTATGACATATTCAGTCATATGCCCCATTCCCGCATTCAGGGTTATGCGTAAATCATTTTGATTGGGTATGATAAAGGTATAGGCGCCTTCATCGTCAGTATTACCGCGCACCAATATCACGCCATCAGGATCATAGATGATGACTTCGCTATTCTTGGCGCGTTTCCCATCTGAAAAATAGCCTTCTACAAAGACCTGATTTCCTTCGGCAAAAGCAAACATATTGACCTTATGTGCATGGACTTCGCTGGTAAGCAACCCTGATCCCAGGGCGAGAATCACCGCTAAGACGGTGGACATATTGATCATCGTTGTCTGTCCTTTACGATTGGCCAGGTTGCATCCCAGACGACAATATTTAGGAAGTAATCATTTTATCACATACCGCCTATCATGTCATGCGCAAAACGCATTTTCTATAGGGATAATGCCCATAGAAGCTAGTTCGTCCTGAAGAATTAGTCTGAAATTGTTGGCTGCCGTTTTCTGCTAGAAGAAGATCAGGCATGCGCCCATACCCAGAATCGGGCAAGGGGCATTTGACTTCAGGCTGTTTTCTGTAACTTCCTTTCGGTCACACCAGGATCTTCGGAATTGTGCTCAACCCAGTGTTTTTTTCCTTCCGTTGTGATCTCGCATCTTTCCTTAAGGTAGTTGATAATATAGCGGCACGCATCAAATGAATCCTTGCGATGAGCGGCCCATGCCGCGACCACTACCATGGGGTCCGCCGGCACCATCTCTCCGACACGATGCACAACAAGCGCATCCATCACATCCCATTCATCCATGGCCTCCTGGCACACCTGCTCTATATGACGCTCTGTCATACCGGGATAATGATCCAGACTCAGAGATTTGACGTTTTCACCATCATTAAAGTCACGCATAGCCCCAATAAACACGACAACGCCACCATGTTTTCCTTCTGGCAATGCAGACCTTTCATGATCCTGCACTTCTTTGTAAGGGTCCAGCGCTTCCTTCGTTACAAATACCTTCATCTTTAACCTCCGGTGACTGGTGGAAAAAATGCAACCTCGTCGCCATTCTTCAACTTGTGACCTGTATCGGTATATTCCATGTTGACTGCAACCAGTATATTTTCCGAAATCGGCTCATCAGATAGCTTTCCCCACAGATCAGCAACGGTAACATTGTCATTATCAAAACTAATCTGGTCTTCAGAACGGCCCATACGATCCCGTAGACTTGCAAAATATTTAATCTTTATATCCATATGGACATCTCCTGCATATTGCTGATTCTGGTTGTATTGTTACGCACTTCTACGCCAGGAACCCGACTTGCCGCCTGACTTGGATAATAGACCGACATCTGAAATCACCATCCCACGGTCCACCGCCTTACACATATCATAAATGGTTAACAGTGCCACCTGCACTGCGGTAATTGTCTCCATCTCAACACCGGTTTGACCATTGCAACGAACAACTGCTTTGCAATGAACGGCGTTTTTATCCGGCTCGGTCGTCAACTCCACATCAACGGAAGTAATCATGATGGGATGGCACAATGGTACGAGGTCAGGTGTTTTTTTGGAGCCGATGATACCTGCAATACGCGCAATACCAAGCACATCACCCTTCTTATGACTGCCTTCCATAATTTTCTGAAGCGTCTCGGGCTCCATGTAGATGCGTCCTTCTGCAACCCCCTCGCGGGTAGTGATGTCTTTTTCGCCCACATCAACCATATGGGCTTCCCCGGACGCATTAAAATGTGTCAGATCATTAAAACTCATAAGCTACACTCTTCCTGAATTGTGTTTCACAAAATAAAATCGTAATAAAAAATGCGCAGCAACTGCAACTCTTTTTAGAATTAACCACCAATCTGGGTCATACTCGACCTGGAACGACTAATGTCCGAGACATTGATCTTGGCTGCCACACTGGCAGCTTTCTTTGACTCGAATCCATCTTTATGCTTATCATCAAAGGCTTTACGGAATAGGCCTACGATGTCGTCATCACTGCCCCCATTCCTCATCAGATCTTTCAATTGATAGGGCACTTCTGAATAAAGACAATTCATGATACTTCCATCCGCGGTGACACGAATACGAGAACAATTTCCACACAAACTCCGCGTAAAAGCAGGTATGACCGCAATCTTGCCAGCATACCCGGGAACTTGATAGATATGATGCTCAGTACGTGTCCCGGAAGCAGCATTGATACCCGTGTCACTGTAATTCTTCTCGATCTGACCACAAAGATCCGCAGCGCTCGCGAAATGTTGGCCTGTTTCCCAAATTTGGTGTGCATCAAAAGGCATAAATTCTATAAAACGCACGGTTACTGGCTTGTCTTTAGTTATCTCACAGAAGTCTATCAGTTCGTCCTCATTGAAACCGCGCATTAATACTACGTTGATTTTGACACGGGGAAAGCCCAGTTCGACGGCAAGATCTATGCTCTCAAGAACCTTATCCAATCCTGGACGGCGGGTGATTTGCTCAAACTTTTCTTCAGTCAGGGAATCAAGACTGATATTCACACCAAACAAACCTGCCTCACGCAAATCCCTGGCATACTTTGGAAACAGCAAACCGTTGGTTGTCATATGGACAGCCTTTACACCGGGTGTCTGTACCGATTGCGCTACCAGGTCAACAATATCGTTGCGCACCAGTGGCTCACCGCCGGTAAAACGCACTTTTCTGACGCCCATGCGCGCCAGAACCTCAACCACTTTTATGATCTCCTCGCTACGCAACACCATGTCCTTTTCCTTGAACTTGACACCCTCTTCAGGCATGCAATAGGTGCAACGCAAATTGCATTGCTCGATAACAGCGATGCGTACATAATCAAACGTCCTTCCATGACGATCTTGCAGAGGCGGCAGAGGGTTTGGGTGACGATGACTTACGATTGATGATGACCCGTTTGCCGGTTCCCCATATGCCTTATCCAAGTCCAGTGATTTATTGAGCATGTTTTATCTCCTAACAGTAGGAATATTCCACTATTTAGCTGTATTAACGACCAATCTCAAGATTCTATTAAAAACTTGTAAATCAGCTGCTACAGCACTCTTGATAACTACCAACACAACCTGCAACAAACCGCCTCACCAGTCTAGTGGCTAAGCGATAAGCAAAATCCATTTTGGAATTATTTTTGACGGCCATCATGACGTCAAATCACGAATGTATTATTGTGTGCGGATCGCGCCAGTGCTTCCGGTCCGGAATCACCCTCTCGCATGTCATTGCGTTCACGAATCCTTAAAGATAGATTAAATAACTGTATTTACATTACGCCCAGTAATTTCTAGCCTCTGAGCAAAAGTCTGATATATTCTAACATAGTTACCTACTTTACGGAATCATTCGTCACATTTTAATACGTAAAACTGTTATAACCAGAGAGAATATATGGAAAATACAGCGCACATTGATAAAGGCACCTGGCTGAAAAAAACCAGCATATCCATCGCACGCTCACATGTCCCAACAGCAACATACAATGGGAAAATTTATGGCTTTGGCGGCGGCGGCCCCAACTTTAAAAGTCTCAATTCCGTCATTATATACGACCCCCGGAACGACAGCTGGAGCGCTGGGACAGACATGCCTACCCTGCGTTCCGGCGCTATCGCCCTGACAGTGGGCAATGCTATTTACATCGTTGGCGGCGGCTTCAAGCAGGCCGATGGTACCTTCAAGTTTCTGCCCACAACCGAGCTCTATTTTCCGGAAACCGACACCTGGGAGAAGGGACCGGACATGCTGCAACCCCATGACTATCCGGCAGGCGCATTGCTCGACAATCATATTTATATCATGGGCGGACATCACCCCGATGCAGTAGTTGCAGGACCACAGACAGACCCCGGCTTTGAATTCTGTGAACGCCTGAATCTCGAATCCAATCAATGGGAAGAAATCGCTCCTCTGCCAACCCCGCGATTTGCCCTGGACGCTGTGGTCATTGACAACAGGATTGTCACGATGGGTGGCGTAGCCTTCACTCCCGAAGGATTCAACAACTTCGACCATACCGAAGTCTTTGACCCGACTACAGGACAATGGTCACCAGGTGAGATCACACTCCCCTGGACCGCTGCCGGTGCAGGCGCATGCCTGACAAATGGGCACATGTTCATTTTTGGCGGTTATAGCGGCGATGGCATCAGTGACCATGCCGCCTGCTATGACATAAAACAAAAACAATGGCACATCCTGCCACTAATGCCCCATACCCTGGCCGCCATGGGAGTCGCTGTCATTGATAATAATATTTTCCTGCAAGGTGGCTGGGCTGATGACAAGCGCGAGCCACAGGACTTTCTCTGGTGTTACACTTATTAGAAATCGCTGACACAAGAGACATTCATGGATGACAAGCAACTTGATCGTTACAGCCGCCAAATTCTCCTGCCTGAAATCGATATTGCCGGGCAGGAGAAATTACTCCGCTCCAGAGTATTGATCATTGGCGCTGGCGGGCTAGGCTCGCCTGCTGCCTTATATATGGCTGGTAGCGGCATTGGGCACATACTCATCAATGACCATGATACTGTAGACATCAGCAACCTCCACCGACAGATTCTTCATAGAACCAGCGCCATTGGCCATAGCAAGACAACATCCGCGATCAAAACACTCCATGAGCTTAACCCGGATATCAAAATCACCGCAATCAGTCAAAAACTTGATAGAGATGCCTTGCAAATACTTCTGGATGAAGTGGATGCGGTCGTCGATGCCAGTGATAATTTCCCAACCCGCTATGCTCTAAACTCCGCTTGTGCCGACAGGCGCAAGCCCCTGATATCCGGCGCTGTGATTAAGATGGAAGGCCAGGTAAGCGTATTCCGTCACGATCTCACGGGATACCCCTGTTTTGAATGCCTGTATTCCCGCCATGATCATGAAGCATCAAATCTCAACTGCAGTGACCTGGGCATCCTTGCCCCGGTTGCCGGCATCATTGGCTCCATTATGGCCACAGAAACCATTAAAGTCCTGCTCTCCCTGAATGGAACATTGGCGGGCAGACTGTTGTTACTGAATGCAAAAAATATGATTTTTAGATCAGTCAAACTGCACAAAGATCCTCATTGCCCTGTATGCTCAATCAATCCACCGATTCAGGATCAGAATCTGGGTAAACTGTGCCATTAACCTGCCAGTATCTCTGAAAAGCCCTATACATTTTTAATCAGCACAAACCTGGAACGCAATCAACAGTTCCCTGATGGCGAATTTCTTAGTATAATAGGTGACTATATCGCTACAGGTATATCCACAGCGAGTCTCAACTGACACATACCCTCAACATCTCCTCATCTTAATCATTCGGCTGGAGGTTAATAATGAAAGCCAAAGATCGTCGACTGGCAGAGTTACGCTCAAGCATTACCGAAGTTTCACCTGCTGAAGCGCTGGAACTACAACAAAAAGGCGCGGCACTAATTGATGTACGCGATACAGAGGAAGTGGTCCAGGGCAGCCCCGAAAATGCCCATCGTCTCGGTCGCAGTTTTCTGGAACTACGTATCGAGGACGCAGTACCCGATCTGGATAAAACACTGTGCGTCATGTGCGCGGGGGGCGTTCGCTCCATGTTCGCTGCAGAGGCACTGAAACGATTGGGCTATAAAGACGTTCGCTCAATTGCCGGTGGTTTCAGCCGCTGGAAAAATGAGGGACATCCTTTTGAAACCCCCACTTTCCTAAGCTCGGAAGATCGTGAGCGTTATGCCCGGCATCTGACGATAACCGACGTGGGTGAGGCAGGACAGCTAAAACTCCTCGATAGCAAGGTATTATTGATAGGCGCAGGCGGTCTGGGCTCACCAGCAGCCTACTACCTGGCTGCGGCAGGCATCGGTAACCTGGGGCTGGTGGATCACGATATCGTTGATCGCAGCAACCTGCAAAGGCAAATCCTGCATACAGAGGCGCGCGTAGGAATGCCCAAGGTAGAATCAGCAAAAATAGCCCTGGAAGCACTGAATTCGAGCATCAACATCACCACTTATGAAACCCACCTCGACAGCAGCAACGTAGAAGATATCTTTTCAAACTACGATATCATCGTTGACGGCACAGATAATATGGCTACTCGCTACCTTATCAATGACGCTTGTGTAAAACTGGGATTACCCAATGTACATGGGGCCGTCTATCGTTTTGAAGGGCAGCTCACTGTCTTTTGGCCGGCTTATGAAAAACAGGGCACCGGGTGCTATCGCTGCATGTTTCCCGAGCCGCCACCGCCAGAGCTATCCCCGTCATGTGCAGAAGCCGGCGTCCTGGGTGTCATGCCAGGCATCCTGGGATTACTCCAGGCTGTAGAAACCATAAAGATTCTGCTCGATATAGGAGAACCTCTGGTAGGGCGGCAACTGCATTATGATGCGCTGACAACGCAATTTACCATGCTCAAGACCAGGAAAAATCCAAGCTGCCGTTACTGCGGCGAAGGTGCTGAGTTCCCCGGTTATGATGATTATGCTCAGGTATGCGCCTCAAACGCATAAGGCAGAGTAAAAAGAAAAGATAAAAGAGTAAAGTAATAGAAAGGGGCCCGGTTGGGCCCCTTCTTAATATAGGATGCGAGTTTTCTTTATGATGCGAATTGTTGTGCCATAACGTCCAGGTTTTCACAATCATTCAGAATTCGATCGGCTATAGTCACCGCTTGGTACTCACCCAATTCCAGAGAGTCCAGCGTTGCCAAAGGCAGGTGGCTATTCGGCGCGTCTCCAATGTCGTGTGCTTTAAGCAAACGATCCGTCAGTAAAACCAGCTGCGGATACACTGCGTACTCCCCACGATAATCCTCATTATGATGCTCTTGTGCTGCAACAATCACTTCCTCCGGCATCTTCCAGGCCTTCATCAACCAGGCTCCAATGCTCCCATGGTCAACCCCTATCACCTCAAGCTCTATTTCCTCCACAGACTTTTCAGGCTCTTTCACAATAAATTTATTTAAGATAAGGAATTCGCTTTTGAACAGATGGCCTAACAGAAGATGGCCAAAATTGTGCAGCAGTCCTGCGAGATAGGCCATACCCGCGGGCGGTCTGATCTCATTAGGCAAAGCACTGCTCAGTGCCTGCGCAATTGCTGCACTAAACACGGCATGACGCCAGAAAGCATCCAGGCCCAGCGGTACATTTTTTGGAATTTTAAAGGGTTTAGCGGCAGTGGCGCCCAACGCCAGATTCAGCACCGTGTTATAACCCAGCACGCGGGTGATCGCTGTATTGAGTGAATCGACATTGCCTCGATAACTAAAAAACGGTGATGTTGCGTACCGCATGACTTGCGATGCCAGGCTGGGATCAAGCTGTATCACATTGACAAGCTCATTCACATGCGCATCCGGGTTGGCATTCAACTGGATTATTTTTTGCGTCATTTCAGGCATCGGCGGCAGCTTGTCAAGACGCTCAATGCGCGCCCTGATATTTAATAATGGCGCACTCACATGGGCCATGTTGGCCTGATTTACTTGTAATTCGGAGGCTGGCATATTCATATATACATCACGCTGTATTAATTCGCGGCTAAAAAATGGCCCAGGGCATCAGTAACGCCCTGCTCGATAGTGCTACACCTATGCAGGCATGTCGGCAAAGAACCATATTAGTTTAGAAGGTACTCAAAAAGATTGCGCTCGCTCACAGTACTCGTGTGATCTGCGTCACAGTTTACACAGAGAGCTCGTCCGCTGACGGTGAAAACAAACAAATCAGCTGAATGAAGGTTTGCCAGACCCAATGATGGCGTCCTCTCCAATTCTTAATAAGCTGGGAAGAAGAATCAAGGTAAAGACTGTGCTAACACTCATGCCGCCAACGATAACTGCCGCCATGCCTTTATACAGTTCCGTGCCTGCCCCAGGCATGAGAAGCAACGGTAACATACCAAATATACTGGTCAGTGTACTCATCAAGATCGGCCGTAACCGGAGACGAACTGCCTGCTCAACTGCCTGGCGGCGTGGCAAGCCATCACGCTCGGCGCGCCGGGTTTGATGAACCAGTAAGATGGCATTATTGACTACCAGTCCCAACAGAATGACAAAACCGATCATGGTCAATAAATCCATCGCCTGCATTGATGGTAACGCACCAAACAAAGGTGCAACGTAGAGTGCCCAGAGATTCGTCAACTGAAGCGCAATAACACCGCCAACGGTTGCCAGGGGGATCACCAGTAAAACCAGGAGACTGTCCCGGAATGAGCGAAACAAGGCGCTGACCAACAGATACAAAATGGTAATAGCCAGCAAAAAGGTTCCTGACAGATTACGCAGTGCAGTCTCCAGCTTGTCTGCGGTTCCCGTATATCGAATTTCGCCATCGTCAGGCAGTTCTGACTGAATGATAGGTGCCACCTTTTCTTTAAGGATATTCAATGTCTCCTCCAGTGACATGCCTTCCGGCGCACCGACCTGCAGTGTCACAGTGCGACGTCTATCGATACGCCGTAATTCTTCAGGACCTGCTGTTCTTTCAAGGTCTACCAGTTCACTTAAAGGTAAAACTCCAGCATCTGGTGTGGCGAGCGGAATTGCCATCAGTGCTTCAGGTGTATCCCACTCCTGCGCCCGTAAAATAATATCCAGGCGTTTCTCCCCATCGAAATAGTCTCCCACATACAAGCCATCACCCAGCGCCCGGATCACGCCTGACATGGTGCTACGATCCCATCCGGCTTCGGCAATACGCCGTTCATTCGGCTTCAACTGCAATTCCGGTTCGGCCAGATCCAAACCAGGGAAAGGGCGCACCGAAGCACCGGGAAGGAATTGTTTGGTGGCCATGAAACCTTTAATTGCCGCCTGTAGAATGACATCAAGATCACGCCCTTGAATATCGACATTGATTTTGCGTCCTTCGCCGAATCCACCGAACAGTGAAGCTCTAAATGCAAACCCGATTGTATCCGGAAGTTCTCTCAAAAAACCGTTAAGGATTGGTAATAACTCGCTGGTCTTTTCAGGATCAACTGTACGAATACCCATAAACATCCCTTGAGAGAACGCCACAAAGAAATAATCCTTAACCTTAGGCTGCAATTTACCATCCAGATAGGGCTGCACCTTAGCGGCGATCACTTCCCCCATCTCCTTTTCGATAGTGTTGATATTCTGCCCAGGCGGCGGATTTATAAACGCAAACACCAGATTCCGATTGCCTTCTGGCAGATAATCTGCATCCGGTCTGATCAATATGACGATCAAAACAGGCAAACTGATCAGACCTCCAATCCACAGGGCACGTTTCCTGGGCGTATTGGTCAACCCCATGATCCAGCGGGTCATAGCTTGCCACCAATGCTGATGGATATCCTTCATCTCGACCTGTCTCAGCCAGGTCATTGCCGCTGCTGGTAAAACAGTCACTGCAACGATCAGGGAAAAAATGATGGCGGCCGCGATGGTTAGCGCCAAATCAGCGAAAAGCTGACCTGATTCATCATTGAGAAACAAGACCGGCAAGAAAATTGCCACCGTGGTTGCAGTTGAAGCAAACAATGCCCCCCAAACCTGGGTAGCGCCTGTTAAGGCTGCCTCCCTTTCGGCTACGCCGTTTTCCCTCAGGCGAACAATGTTTTCCAGCACAATAATTGCAGCATCCAGAACCATGCCAACAGCAAATGCCAGCCCCGCCAGTGAAATTACATTCAGTGTTCGCCCGGCGATATCAACCAGGATAAAGCTGCCAAAAATGCAGATAGGTATGGCCAAAGCCACCATTAATGTAGCCCTTAAGCGACGGAAGAACCACCACAAGACTGCGATCGCCAGCAATACTCCCAATGCCAGATTATTTCTGACCATGGCGATAGAGCGATTGATATAAACCGTCTCATCATAGACCTGATCAAATGACAGGCCAGCCCGGCTCAATGGCCCTTCACGCAACTCACTGGCAGCCTGGCGTAAACCATCCATCACATCCAGCACATTGACACCGGTTTCACGATGGGCATTGGTTGCCATTGAAAGCTGGCCATTTTGAATAACAAAGCTTGTACGATCGACAGACTTTATTTCTACATCAGCGACGTCCCTTAATAACACCGGATTACCCTCTCTCCACTCCAGTATCATTTCCTTGAGTTCATCAATATTGTAACTACCGATAAAACGCAGCGTATAGCTGCGTTTCCCGACATCCGAAAATCCACCTGAAATATCCTCACTATCAGCGAGTTGAATAACCCGGGGTAATTCAACACCAAGATTGGCTGCCTTGTAGGGATCAAAGGTTATGCGTATTTCCTGTTCACGCCCGCCACGTACTTCAGACATGGCAACGCCTGGAACTCTTTCAAACCGGTTTTGCACGACTTCTTCGATAAAATCCTGATAGCTGGCAATATCACGATCATTGCCAGGCAGTGTTTTGAGGATAAACCAGGCGATGGCGCGGCTGTTACTGCCCACAGCGCTAATCACTGGCTCATCGGCATCAGGGGGATATCGCGGCACACGATTCAAACGATTCAACACCTCCAATAAGGCGCGGCGCAAATCAGTGCCTACAGCAAAAGTAATACTGATTTTTCCAGACCCTTGCTTCGCTTGCGAAAGCACTCGTGTAGCACCAGGAAGACCTCGTAAGGCATCCTCCTGAGGCTCGATAATTTCCGCCTCGACTTCCTCAGGTGCGGCAGAACGCCAGTTCGTACTGATGCTGATCTCCGGCTCTTCAACTTCAGGAGTCAACTGAACCGGCAACCGCGAAAGGCTAATACCACCAAACAATACTGCCAACAAGACTGCCACGACAACGGCGACAGGGTTACTCAATGATAACCGGGTAAGATTCACAGCCAGCGCAGCCTGCAAATAAATCCAGGATGAGAATAGACTATCCTATGCCCGCATTCCTTATACACGCCGTGGCCCCCTCTAGTAAATTGGGTATTTGGCCTATTTATTGTGGGCATCCTGGTCTCCACCACTGGAAAAATACCAGAGAGTGCCAGGTTTTTCTTGTGGTTAGGCATAGCGAAGTGTCGTAGAGCGTTTTTGAGATAGGCAGCAACAGCGCTACACGAAGAGAGAAACGTGCCATAGCACTGGTAGCAACCATCTATACGAGTAAATGGCAAAAATATTAGAAACTTCAAAATCATCAATATCTTTCGTTTTTCACAGAGCAGTCAACTACGGATTCTGAAATTGCCATTGAAATGGTTATGTTAAGTTTTCTGACTGGCTGCCTTGGCTTGCTTTGCTTTTCGAAGGACGGTGTAATGTTTAGGGCTAGCCACTCCCGGCAGCACTGATCCTGACCTTCTGCCCAGGACGCAGACGTTCGTTGCCACGCACGACGACGGTATCACCAACCACAATATCGCCGATCACTTCAATAAAGGAATCCTGCGCCACGCCAGTACGTACCACAACCCGCTCCGCCGTATTTTCTTTAGTCACGCGAAAAACAACAGCGCCATTTCGACGCAGCACCAGTGCATCACGCGAAACAACGACGACATTGCGCGGCGCCGAGGCCGGCATTGCGACCCGCAGCGTCTTACCAACTGGCCACGCCTGATATGACAGGTCAATACGCACATCGACTAAATGGGACGCGGTATAGCCCGCTGCAACAAACGACCTGATTCGTCCCATTGCCTGCTCATCTCCGGATTTCAGATGAACTTCCATTCCCTTGTTTAAAAAAGGCATTACGGAAAGCGGCACCATTACACGAACTTCCAGGGCATTGGTATCCAGTATTTGCACAATCTGATCGCCACTATCAACCCACTCGCCCGGCTGCATAAAACGCTGAACAATAATACCCGGGAATGGTGCCCGCACATGGCTTCGCCGGATGCGGTCTTCTATTTGCTTCATGCGAGATTGAGCTGATAAATAATTGGCTCCTTCTGCTGCAAGATTTGCTTCCGTCTGATCAAGTGATGTCTGTGCAGTATTATTACTCTTGGCAAGACGTCTCAAGCGTTTGACTTCTTTTTCCAGAAAGCCCCTTTGTGATTCAACGCGCGTCACTTCGGCGCGGGATTCATCCAATTGCAACTTTAGTAAATCATTATCTATTCGTGCAATAACACTATTTTTGGGTATTCCATCACCCACTTCAGCAACCCACACCAGCCTGCCGGAAGTTTCAGCTGAAATCCTGGCATTATTACGACTGATGACATCACCGGTCACCCAGATTATCGGGGCCAGTTTGCGTTCGAGGGCTTTCTCAACAACAATCGGCGCTGCAGGAGGGCCGGCGGCGGCCACAGTGCCTGCAAACATCAGCATTAAGAAACAGACGGATAGACGATGGCCATGCGCCATCTTGATATCACTAAATATTTTCCTGATCATAATACTCATGAATTATATATGAAATAAGAACGCACGTTAGCAATAATAATCAGTGACTGTCAGACAATTCGGCAAGAAAGGCTTTCAGCGCCCTGAATTCCGGGTAACGAGATGAGCTTTCGAGTAGATAATTCATTGTGCGGGGGATATCGGACAGATAACCAGGCTTGCCATCGCGAATAGCAAGTCGCGAAAAAATTCCGATCGCCTTCAGGTGGCGCTGCATTCCCATCCAGTCAAACCAGCGCTGGAATTTTACCTGAGTGATATTTGCTAACATACCTTGCGCCCTGGCAAGGGTATAATATCCCTTAACCCATCCGTCAACCTGGGCAACAGGCCAGCTGATATAACAATCCCGCAACAGTGAAACCAGATCATAACAAACAGGTCCGACGACAGCGTCCTGAAAGTCAAGAATTCCCGGATTATGTCCCTCCACCACCATTAAATTCCGTGAATGATAGTCACGATGCACCCATACTTGAGGCTGCTCAAGTGCAGACTTTGCCAGCAAGGAAAAAACTTGTTCCAGGGTATTGTGTTGCGAGGCATCCATCTTGATCCCCAGGGACTCTTCCACATACCAATCACGGAACAGCACCATCTCTCGCAAGAGCAGGGCCTCATTGTAGACCGGCAAATCACCCTGATGTCTACCAACACTTTGCAGGGTAAGCAAGGACTGGAAAGCGGCGCCATATAATGCATCGACATTTTCAAGGTTCAGGACATCGAGATATTGGCAATCGCCCAGATCAGTTAGCAGTAAAAAACCACGCTCCAGATCTGCCGCCAGAATATTTGGTACATTCAAACCCAAATCAGAAAAGGCCTTGGCTACATTGATAAATGGCTGACAATCTTCCTTATCTGGCGGTGCATCCATGACGATACGGCTAATGTCTTTGAAACGAACCCTGAAATAGCGACGAAAACTAGCGTCTGCAGATGCCGGCGCCAGTTCAAATGACACCGGACCCAAACGTGCAGATAGCCAGTTTTTAAGTTGCTGCATGCGACTGCTGTCAGCTGTCATGTCAAAATAGAAGTCATTTTAAATTTGTGAATCTGCATTTTTATCTGTGAATATTCGCCTCATTCCCGCCTGGGATGCCTGGCGTAAATCATCAGCCAGGAGATAAAAGCAGGGAATTCCAATTAATATCAAAACAGTCGCAAATAAAAGGCCAAATCCCAGGCTCACTGCCATTGGCGCAAGAAAGGCGGCCTGCCCCGTAGAGAAAAAAATCAACGGTGACACACCCAGAAACGTTGTGATACTGGTCAACAGGATCGGCCGGGTTCTTACCCTGCCTGCTTCAACCATGGCATCAATCCTCTCCCAGCCCTGCTCACGTAGACGTTTGGCAAAATCAACCAGTATCAGCGAGTCGTTGACGACGATACCAGCAAGCGCCAGAAACCCGATCAACGATAGAAACTGCAAGTGATAACCCAGCAATAAGTGTCCGAATATTACCCCGATCACCCCAAATGGAATAGCAAACATGACAACCAATGGATCTAGCAATGACTTAAAAAGCGCAGCCAAAATAAAATAAATAATTGCCATCGCAATAATTAAAGCACGCAACATATCTTGAATTGATTTTCCTGCCTCCCTTTTTTCTCCCAAAAAAATCATTTCATAACCTGATTGCCTCGTAAACACTTGCTCAAACTCCATTTGCACCTGATTAGAAATCTCGATCGCTGTCGTCAGCACCGGATCGACTTCAGCAGTCACTGTAGCCATGCGCTGCATATCACGACGTTTAACCAGGTTGGCGCCGCGCGTCATTGCGATATCAGCAACATCACCAAAATATACCGTGTTACCGGAGGGCAGGACAATTTGTAGATCGGTCAGCTTGCCAGCCTGGCGACGCAGACGCTCCGGATAGATAATGCGTACCGGAACCCGCTGGTCGGCGCGCGTGACATTGACTACTTCCCTGCCCTGAAAACCGACCCGAACTGCCTCAGCCAGCGTCATTTGGGACAATCCCAGTTGACGCCCTCTTTCATTCAGCGAATAGTGATATTCCAGCTTGCCAGGCTCAAGATCCTGGCGCACATCATAAACCCCTGGTAGCTGGCGTAAATACTGGACAAGTTGATCACCATGGCGACGCAGTGCGTTGATATCCTCACCCAGAATCCCGATTTCAATATCGGCGCCTGCAGGCCCACCCTGAGTGCGTAATATGGATAAACGCTGTATGCCTGGAATGGACTGCAAACGCTTGCGAATAGCATTGATAACGCTGAGCGTATCACGCTCCCGCGTCCCCTCCCAGCTGAAACGCAGGCTCACCAAAGGAGTAATCCAGCGCTCGATAAAACCGTAGGGCCTGCGTTTTTCCAGATCGACAATCAGTTGAATATAGTTGCTTTCAAACTTGATCGTCGAGAAATCCACAAATGTCACACCAATATTGGTGAGCAGGCTATTGAGCTCGTCTTCATGAACTTCCTCCATGACGAGTTTCTCAATACGACTAGCTAGTTTTTCAGAATCCTCCAGGCTATAGGTATTGGGCGCCTCCACATTGACAAAAAACTGTCCCGTTTCAACCGGCCCGAACAACTCAAATGACATGCGAGTGACGGCAAAGGTGATAAATACGGCCAATACACCCACAATAGCAGTAGTCACCAGGTAACGATTGCCCAGGCTCCACTTCATCAAGGATACATAACGCTCCAGTAGGCGGCTCCAATTCACCAGGGGCTTGCGGCGGCTTCCACCATTCACTTTCAGTAGTTCGCGGGCATGGGAAGGCAGCACACCGAACACTTCAAGCAGGGAACCAATGAGTGCAAAGATAACCACCACGGGAATAACTGCTATAAAGGCTCCCATCGTACCACCTACTGAAAACATGGGGATAAAGGCGGCGATGGTTGTTGCTGTTGAAGCAACCACTGGCCAGAATACCTCACGCGCGCCCCGGTGAGCTGCGGTAACCGCATCGAGGCCATTTTCCATATGACGATAGATATTTTCTGTCACTATAATTGCATCGTCAACGATCATTCCCAGCACAACCAAAAATGCAAACAGCGAAACCATATTGATGGTATACCCAAAATAATTGAGCATGATGGTGGCAAACAGAAAGGAAACCGGAATACCCAGGGCAGTGATCAATGCGACACGGAAATTTAAAAACAAATACAGGGATAACAGTACCAGAACCAACCCCACTAGCCCTGATGATTTCACGGTCTCAAGGCGTGTCTTGACATAGGTTGACAGGTCACTGTAAACAGCCAATTGCACTGTTTGAGGGAATTCTTGCCTCAGTTCCACCACCAGTTGACGTACCCTTGAAGACACATCAATGGTCGAGGCATCAGGTGTTTTGGTAATCGTGATATTGATGGACGGCTGACCATTGAAGTGTGCCAGGGTACGCGCTTCTTCAAGACGAAATTTGATCTCGGCAACTTCTTTTAGCAACAGTCCCCCACCTTTCGGATTAGTTCTCAGGACAATGTTTCCAATAGCCTCAGGATCCGGTGCAAGTCCGATGCCGCGCAGTAGTATATCGCCCTCAGCCGCCTCAATAGCCCCCCCGGGAAGATCGCGAAGATTATTCCCTAGCTGCCGAATCACGAGCGAAACAGGCACACGACGAACAGCCAATTTTAGCGGGTCGACCACCACCCAGAGCTCCCATTGTCGATCTCCCGCAGTGCCAGCACTAGCGACTCCCGGTACGGTTAGCAGGCGCCGCTTGAGCTGGTCAGCCGCTTCTATTAATGCAGGCAAGGCGATATCACCATACAATGCAACATTAAGTACGGGAAAACGGGTCTTGAGGCGGGTGATTTCCGGACGTTCAGCATCGTCTGGAAGGTCGGTCAGGCGATCAATGGCGGTTCGTGCATCCAGCAGAAAATCATCAATATCCGCCCCGTGCTTGAATTCAATCAGAATATTGGAAAGGCCTTCACTGCTGGTTGATGTGATGACATCAATATCGACCATGCCATCGATCTCTTCCTCGATGGGCAGGGTAACCTGACGCTCGATTGCCTCCGGTGAGGCGCCTTCAAAGACCGTTGTCACTCGAACCTTATCAAGCTCCACCACCGGAAACATTTCCTGCGGCATGGCATACCAGGACAACACGCCAATTACCAACACCAAAACCAGCAGCAAATTGGTAACCAGTGGATTATTGATGGCAAAATTGACCAGTTTCATTACTGCTCCATACCGGTAGCAAATAAAGTGACAGGGATTTTCAATTTTTTACTGGCGGCCAGATAAATGTCTGATCATGGTGATTGCTGTGTCATCACCCGTAAGCCGTCATTTAGCATGGCGACATCCTTTACCACAATAACAAGCCCTTCCTTGAGTCCGTCAGTCACCACCTGCTGATTGCCCAAACGCCTGCCCAGGGTCACACGCTTGCGGATCACCACACTATCTCTCACGACAAAAACTGAGGCAATTTTCTCTTTTCTCGAGATTGCAGACACAGGCACTGTTATCGCACCTTGAATCTCAGCAAGCGGAATAATGGCGCGTGCCAAGTTACCGGATAGCAGCCCTTCTCCAGATATTCTGATACGAATACTGTATGTGAATGTTTCTGGATCAGGATCTCGTTGAATGGCAATAATCTTCCCTTGGCGTTGCTCACCCATTGATTCGACTTCGACACCCTGGCCTCTATGCAAGGCCGTAACAGCTACACTGCCTACTTCGAGGTACAGATCCATGTCGCTGACCTGGACTATTTCGAGCGCTGTCTGAGCTGGCGTGACATAGTCTCCCTTCTGCACATAAACCGCATTCACAACCCCGGCAAACGGCGCAATAAGCCGGGTGCGCTCAATATCACGCTGCGCTTGCTGTAGAGCTGCCTGGCGCAGTTGCAGGCGTGCGCTCCCGGTCTCCACACTGAAATTCAGTTTTTCCTCCTCCACCTGCAGCCTGAGCAGATTTTGTATGGTTTCACCATATTTGGACTGTGATGTAAGAGATTTTTGCCCTAGCTCCTTCATGCGGGCCACTTCCTCTTCCTGCAACTTCCTGTTCGCTATAACGTAATTCAGCAGCTGCTTGTCCCTCTTAATAGCAGCTTTCTCCTGTGAAAACCTTGCCTGCGCCTCTTTGACGATATCAAGATAGTCGCCAGCCTCAATCTGGAGCAACAGCTCTTCGGGTTCGACCCGGCGCCCCGCCTCTACAAGACGA
>QIGV01000079.1 GCA_003230085.1 Gammaproteobacteria bacterium | reverse complement strand
TCAACTGGGTCAGCAGTGTTCCAGCTGCTCCTACCACAGTACCTGCGACGATCATGGCGGCATTGCCCATGGCAAATCCCTCGAATGCCACTGCCATACCCGTGAGGGCGTTATACAATGAAATCACCACCGGCATATCCGCACCACCGATAGGCAGCGTCATCAATACGCCAAACACCAGCGCCACCACAAAAAACAGTAATATTAAAGTAGTGGCCGCCTCACCATCCAGAAGGCTGGCGCCGAATAATAACGCGACAATGAGTACGACAAGATTCAAAGGCTTCTGGGCCGGAAAAAAAATCGGTCGTCCGCTGATCAATCCCTGCAATTTTCCAAAAGCAATCATACTGCCGCTGAAAGCGATTGCCCCAATCAGACCACCCCCCACACTGAGAGCAATCATGCCCATGCCATCCATTTCACCGCGCAACAACTCCACAGCAGCAATGGCTGCGGCTGCGCCTCCACCCATGCCGTTATAGATGGCGACCATTTGAGGCATATTGGTCATTTGCACCTTACGCCCGCTGACCCAGGCCAAAACGACACCGATAAATATCGCCGTCAGTATCAATCCAATATTATGTAGTCCGGGCCACAACATGGTAACAACCACCGCTAGTCCCATGGCGACACCAGCCCAGGTAATACCGCTACGGGCGGTAGCTGGTGAGCTCATACGCTTGAGCCCGAGAATAAATAACAGGATGGTAATAAAGTAAGCGGCCTGGATTAGATGTTCCACAATCAAGTCCTTTTATCTTTTTTATTTTCGAACATCTCAAGCATCCTTTCAGTGACGACATAGCCACCAACAGCATTCATTGCCCCCAACAGTACACCCAAAAAACCGAGTACTTGTTCGAGCAGTGTATCTGCATGGCCAAGCGCTACCATGGCGCCTACCAGAACGATACCATGAATAAAATTTGATCCTGACATCAGTGGGGTATGCAAAATGACCGGCACCCGACTAATCACCTCATAACCGGTAAAGCCGGCAAGTAAAAATATAAACAATGCCGCCCAGATACCTTCAATCATGATTCACCCCTCTCTAGCAATTCACGCACACCCTGGTTCTTGATTTCACCGTTATGCGTGACAACACTCCCGGCAAGAATCTCATCTTCCCAGTTAAATGTCAGCGAATTATCCTCCTGTCCCAGCACACCGATAAAACTATAGATATTCCTGGAATACATGTCGCTGGCATGGATAGCCAAGCTGCTGAAAAGATTTAACGGACCATAGAT
Organism: Gammaproteobacteria bacterium; assembly: GCA_003230085.1. Classification (GTDB taxonomy): domain Bacteria; phylum Pseudomonadota; class Gammaproteobacteria; order SZUA-140; family SZUA-140; genus SZUA-140. Next base: position 21,667 of record QIGV01000079.1, on the reverse strand, counting down.
CGTCACCCCTTTATGTTGAACAGGCTCTCCAGGCACTGTCAGCTCGCAATTTCCACCGGATTCTGCGGCAAGATCAACGATGACAGCACCGGCTTTCATATCATCAACCATTGGTGTCGTAATCAGGCGCGGGGCCTCCCGACCGGGAATTTGGGCAGTGGTGACCACCACATCTGCCTCGCCAACGCTGCGCCATAACAAGGCCTGCTCATGCTGCTTTTCTTCATCGGTTAGTTCGCGGGCATAGCCACCTTCCGATTCGGCATCCATCTCCACTTGTAGAAATTTCGCGCCCAATGACTCGACTTGCTCACGCGTTGCACGTCGTACATCGTAAGCCTCTACAATTGCCCCTAGACGCCGAGCTGTTGCAATGGCCTGCAAACCAGCAACACCCGCACCCAGAATCAAAACCTTGGCAGGCCGAATTGTACCAGCAGCAGTGGTGAGCATAGGGAAAAAGCGATGACTCAACTCTGCAGCGATCAACACACCCTTGTAACCCGCAACAGTCGCCTGGGAAGACAGCACATCCATAGACTGAGCACGTGTAATTCGCGGGATCAACTCCATGGCAAAAGTGGTGATATTCTGGTCCTGCAAGCGAAGCACAAGTTTGGGGTGGCGATGACTATGAAGCATGGTAACCAGCACGCTCGATGATTTTAGCAGCCCTGCCTCGTCATAACTGGGCGGTTGTACCTTGCACACCAGGTCGGCCTGCTGATAGAGCGAGCGTACATCACTAATAAGTGTGGCGCCTGCATCCTGATAGGCCTGATCCGAATAGCTGGCGCCCACGCCAGCGCCTTCCTCCACCAGGACTTTAATGCCCAGCTTGGCTAAACGCGTAACGGTCTCTGGCACCAAGGCAACACGCAACTCACCAGCATTGGTCTCTTTTGGTACTGCCACTGATATTGACATCTGCTTTTAACTCCATCATCCAGGTCCATCAATAACCCAGACCTATTTTGGACACATAAAACAGATAATTTTACGCTTATTCCTACGTTGACAGCAATAGGCTTTTATTGCTTCCGCGGAATTGCAAATGTGCCCTGATCGGGGCGAAGGCAGGCTTCACAGAAGAGAGCATATATGTCTGTCCCGTGCAGATGGAAGGTATGTGACAAATGAAGCTGTAGAGTCAGTTAACAGGCCTGCGACACTCGCAGCAAAGCCGCATTAAATTCTATTATACTGGAAAAAAATCAATAGGATATGTAATTGTAGTTGTTGCAACTTCCTGGGCACCAAAATTAAACATTTTAATACGTGCCTTTAATTTTCTCTCCAGTCCAGGGGCATTTAGAGCGCTGGATATGATTTCAATTGCAGTCACTTTGCCTGAGGGCATGATCGTGATTTTTAAAACGACCTTACCCTTGAGGGTGGAGTCTTTGCGCAGAGCGCGATTATACAGGGAGTAGAGCTTGCCTTTATTGCGGTCAAACACCAACTGGATGTCTTCATCGTTGCGCATAGGCAATCCTCCAGCACTTTTCCGTGAAGGTTGGCGCAACATAGCGATATCAGCAACTTGCCTGACCTTGGTCGTCTCACGGCCAGTGAGTTTGGTATCACCTGTGTCACGACTCAAGTGTGCTGTTTGAATACCTTTGCTCCCACGGGAGAAATTAGAAGTCAGGATGGCGCGTTCAGTTTTAGCTTTACGGCCGGCGCTTGTTACGGCTTGTGTTTTTTTAATGCTGGCAATGGCTGCATTCTCGGCCAAGCTGGCAAAATCGTCGCTAAAAGCCAACAGACCGGAGCGAGAAGCCTTTTCACGTGCTGTGGCCCGCTTTTCAGTAACCGGTTTAGGTTTGGGTTTCTTTTTCTCTACCTTGATTTTTTTCGGTATCGCCTCTTTCTTGGGTTCAGGCTTAGGCTCAGGCTTGTTAAGCGGTTGCGGTGGTGGAGGCGGCGGCGGGGCCTTTCGCTCCATGATTAATTTTGCATAGCGTGCAGGCACTTCCATTTCCAGAGGTTTTACCTGCTCAAAAACCGGTAGGACAGGAAATATTATTGCGAGAATCAGGATTACTGCAGAAACTGTAATCAGCGTCCGCTGGAAACGATCCGCATCCTCTTTAGATACCGTCCACGGCAAATCCGCAGAGTGATAATAAATTACCGCACTCATACGCCTTCCGTCGATTTCTGGATAACGGCCAGTGATACCTTGCCATATTTTGCCAGCGTGCAGCTCAACATGACTTTTTTAAGCAGTCGATAGGATATTTTCCTGTCGCCCATGATGGTCACTTCAGGACCCGTACTGGCAACCCCTCCCTGTTTGCGTAATATTCGGGTCGCCTGCTGTTCAAGCGCCACTTTCAAAGGCATTAATACCGGGGAGTCATCAGCCAGCGCCTCATTTACTGAAATGACTTTGTGCCCCTGCACAAGAATATCGCTGTCGGTCACCATAACCACCACGGTCTCGCGGGGTTTTTCTTCGGCAACCGATTCGGGAAGAGAAATCATCTTGGTGCTAGGTAAAACTTCCACATCAGACGAGTTAACCAGCAGAAAGAAAACAAGAATTGTAAAAATATCCATCAGGGATACCAGATTCAACGGTGCAGCACGCTTATTGCGGCTATGATGTCGTTTCATGCGCTTGGCGCGCCTTGACGTTTCCATAGTGTTATTCTCTTTAGCGAAGGGCCTGTTTGATCGGTGCCTTTACTGGCGCATCACCAATCGATATATCCGGAAATAATTCAGCAATTTCTACGATATTTTCTTTTTTGGCCCGCGCTGCACGCACTGTATCCATCACCTGAATCAGGTCGTTGTAGGCAATTTCCGGCTCAAGTAATATGGCTACGTCTGTCTTGTCTGGATATTTGTCCTTGATCTTCTGCAATAACTCGGAAAGACCCGCGAAGTCATATTCATTTGAATTATTTCTAAGCACCAGCGATGGTCGTCCCCGATCCGCCACTTCGATAGCATCCTTGCGAATAATGACTTCAAGTTGAAGCTCCATCTGATCAGGCTTACTTTGCCCGGCATCAGATGAAGGTAGATTTAATTCAAGAATCGCAATACGGGAAAAGACTGCGGTTATCAACAGAAACGGCACCAATATCACCATGAGGTTCATAAATGCAGTAATATTCATCTCAACAGGCTCATGATGCCTGTTGAGTCTTGTGCGCCGGTACATCAGGAGATTTCCTGTTTTTCCGTTACAATATTAAGGAATTTAACTGAGGCCATTTCGAGGCTGTCCACCAACTCAACGGTCTTGGTTTGCAGGACGGTATGCATCAGCAGCAGCGGAATCGCCACTATCAGGCCAAAAGCAGTCGTGTTCATAGCGATTGAAATACTGGCTGAGAGCATATCTGCCTTTTCTGCAGGATTGGCTGCAGCAACTGCAGTAAAAGCCTGGATCAGACCGATGATGGTGCCGAGCAAGCCCAATAATGTCGCAATATTGGCAAAAGTTGCCAGATAGTGTGTCCGTTTTTCAAGTTGGGGGATCACTTCCATCAGGCCTTCTTCCATTGCGGTGCCAATGTCATCCCGCCGACGGGCACTGGTAGTACGACTTAAACCATACGTAAGCACCTTGGCGATGGCCGATTTTGACTTGGACATGATCGAGCTGGCGCGTTTAAAATCACCCTTGTTAAGCAGCGGCATTAAACTATTCCATATTTTTCTATTGGTCGAACGGGAGACGCTCAGGAATATATAGCGCTCTACAGCGATTGCTGCCCCCAGGGCCAGCACGATCACAATAGGATACATGAACAAACCACCGCTCTGAAAAAACTCTACAATGGCGTTATAGGCATCCATAAATTACTCCTTTGATCACTTGATTACGGTTAGAAAGAGGACCCTAGTATAGAATCCCGTGCCATGCTCCTGCGTCCTGAAGGTCTACGAAAGTTTCAGGCATTGTCCTGGGGTGGCGCTCACAATTTACTGCGGTGAGAAAGTCACATCAGGCCCATTTCGGGCCAAGCTTTCTTATTTATCGTTAAGTTCTCTGAAATACTTGAGCCGACGTCGAAAAACATCGCGATCGACAGGCTCTAGCACTTCATCAAATAAACTGCGTACAGGATTGTTGACCAGATCGCCAAGTTCGGCCTTTTTCCAGGGCACAATATAGAGCACTTTGGGTAACTCTCGATTACCGATGATACTGATGCCCTCCAACTCAATCTCATCCTGAGCAAGACCTGGCCCGGAGAAAATCATCCCCCATGAAACCAGTAGAATATATATTCTCAAACGCTTCATGGCTGCTTTGTACTGGCGATTTTATGGGCGTTCTGAACCCGTTTTGAAATCTCGGCAATCCACAATTCCACCTGCCTGTCATCTGCTTCAATGAGGTCCTGATAACGCCTGTAATGTTGAAGGGCCTGCGTTGGCTGCAGTAGATAAAGATCATATAGAATACCGATATTGCGATGCGCAAGGGCGTAATCAGGGGCTATCGCTAGTGCCTGCTGATAGGACAGGAGCGCCTTTTCAAACTTCCCGCTCTTGCGATAGAGAATGCCCAGTTCATTATAAGCAGACGTGTTATCCGGATTAAGTTCAATGGCTCTTGTTGCGCCAGCTCATCCCTGTCCGTACTGGCATAGATCATACCTAAATTAAGATAAAGACCAGCAAGCGATGGATGGACCGCGATCAGTTGCTGCAAGGCCATCTCGGCCTGCTGGTATTCTTGCAGCGCTATCAACTCGAGTGCTGCCTGAAACTGCTGCATAGTAGCGGGCGACAATGCTGCATCCACAACCATTGAGTCTGGCTGCCTGCTTCCTGATTGAGAAATATTCATTTGGCTGCACGCGGGCAGCAACAAAACACACAGCAACAAAATGAGAGCGCCAATGAAGCTCTGATTAATTCCCTCTCCCCCAGGGAGAGGGTTAGGGAGAGGGGCACTATAATATGCTTGCTTTTCCATATATACCCTCACCCCAGCCCTCTCCCGAAGGGAGAGGGAGTGCAATTGTTCAGAAGCTCCCTAATAAATGACTTCAACAATTTTTTCGCTCTTTTCAGGTTTTGCATAACGAACAGGCAACAAACCAGCCAGCTTCTGAAAGCTGGCGTTAACCCAATCATCGTAAATGCCTTCAGTCACACGTTGAACATTGACTTCGTGAATGGTGATGGCTTGTTCTTCAAGTGGATAGGCCTGCTCTTCGAGAAGAATATCGTATTCTTCAAGTTCCTCCGCTGTCAGCCCTTTTGGTCTTTGAGAGTCGAGCAAGCTCTCACTCAAACCGTGATATATTTCCGCTATCTTATAGGTGGCTGCGGTTGTCACTTCTGCAACACTATAGTCAGCAGCCTGTTTGTAAGCGCTCAACGCCAGTTCCATCTTGCGTTTTTTTAACTTTAAATTTTTCTCCAGAGGAATGACCAGACGTACTTTCTCAAATGCCCTGTATGAGGGCTCTGCCAGGGCCAGAGAGGCCGTGGCTGCCAGATAACGGCTGCGCTCTGTGCGGCCTGTTCCCGCGCCTCTATCCACTTTAATAACCTCATCGAGCCAGTAGCGATAGCGACGTACATTGCCGACCTGATTGTTCAACTGCGCGAGTTTCTGCCTGGCCTCAATTCCCTGATCAAATTGATCGGGGAAATCCTGTACGTAATGCTTGTAGGCAACGGCAGCCTTACTCGTCAACTTAGCCTGCTCATACATCTGCGCAGCCCGCCAAACAGCTTCCCTGCGGACACGAGGATCCTGGTCTATTGCACCGATACGTTCAAATTCCCGAGCCGCGTTTACAGGCTGGTTGTTTTTCAGATAGGCAACAGCAAGCTTGGTCGTTACCTCTCCCTGTAGGCGGTGCCCGGGATAATCCCTGCGGAACTCCTTTAATACTTTTGCCGCATCATCCCAACGCTGCAACGATAACAATACTGCTGCGGCATCATATTCGGCTGTCGGAAGAATACCTGCTTCGGGAGCAAGCTTTCCTACACGTAAAAAATGTACTGCAGCAACATTGAGGTTGCCCGCATCCCTTTGCTGTTCACCCTGTTTATAGATGGCTGACGCCAGACTTTCCACCATCTCTGCCTTATCAGGATCACCAGAAGACATCAGGGCAATCACCTGCAGGTAAGCTTGTTCCGCCTTGTCATAGGCCTGCTGATCAAATTCCAGGAATGCTATGACCTTCCAGGCTGACAGACGCAAGCTCAACGCGGGCGCCGGATGTTTCTGGAGCAGACGGCGCGCAACTATCATCGCAGGCGCCGCATCTTTCAGATTAAAGTAATCCTCGGCTGCCTTGGCAAGAACAGCGCTGGCCTGCGGATGATCCGGATAGCGATCCTCAAAACGCAATGCGCTAGCCAACGCCTGGAGGTGCCATTTCTTCTTGTTGGCGTTATCGCCAAGATGGTCCTGCAGCTTCTGATAAGCCAGCAGCGCCGCATAACCTGCTTCAGCACCTTTCTCATGATCGCCGTATTGATATGCAGTGTGTTCATACTGGAGCGCTGCTTCCTGATATTCGCCACTTTCATACGTCGCCTCTGCTAATAAAAAATTCAGCCCGGGCGCACGTTCATCATTCGGAAAATATTCCAGATAACGGCTGTACCATTGAGTAGCCTGCTGATAGCCAGCATTTTTTTTCGTTTGCTGCGCAATGGCATGATAATGTTTTGCTAACTTAACAAGCGTATCTTTCAGGTAAGGTATAACCTCTGGCAATTCATCCACTGAATTTTTTTCCCAGAATTTTTCGTGCAAACCATATCGTGCAGCAAAATCTAGTTTCCCCTTCAGTACCTGGGAAGGGAATGCGCCCTTCTCATACGATGCTATTGCCTGTATCTGGAACGATGGCGCTCGACTATGATCAGGATAGGCCTCAGTGAAGGCATGGTAGGTCACTGCAGCATCATGGTAACGCTCCTTGTCCAGGTAGAGTTTTCCAAGGCTATCGTATATCAGTGACCCATAGCGTTGGCGCTCATTTTTGGATAGGAAACCACCAATGGAAGTCGCCCCTGATAAATATGTAAAGCTGAGACTGCTAACACGTAAGGTATCCTCTACTATTTCACGCTCAGCACGATCCAGTATTTCCAGCGAAATTGGACCATTTTCACGCATATAGGGTGCCAGCTTCAGATCCAGCATCCCAAAAAAAGCATCAAGCGCCTGAGCGTATTCTTCCTGCTTAAATAAAGCCCAGCCACGCTTATAAAGCGCCTGTTCAAAATATGGCGTATCAGCGAAGTTCAGAACATCTCCATATGCCTGCGCAGCATCGTCATACGAGTGCTCAACAAACAACATCTCAGCACGCCGGAACTGAACTTCATCGAAATAGTTCGTTGCCGGGAATTCGCGCGCCAAACGATCAAGCGTAGCAAGTGCCACCTCCATTTGACCATCGTTCTCATAGACCTTGGCCAACTGATATAACACACGGTCATTTGATAGCCGTGAAGGATATTTTTTCAACAGGTCAAGATATAGCGCTATTGTTGACGCATGATTTTCTTTCTGATCCGGCGCCGCGTTATCCAGTAGTTCCCCCGTACTAATTTCAAGCTGAAGATCGGCAAGACGACGCATTGCTTCAGCCCGCATGGGTGATGATGGAGACGTAGCAAGAAATTCCTGATAGCCTTCCAGGGCCTTCTGCTTGCTGTCTATCACCTTAGCATCCGCCTCAATATAAAATTCCTCATTCTCGATATTTTTGATAGTAAGGGTCTGTTCTTGCCTGTATGACGCACAGGATGCCAACAGACAGATCAAAAGAAAGACAGAAATAATCCGCAATATCATGGTGTCCCATCTTCCCGTGTAGCTGTCAAATCAAATACCCGAGCCAGACCGTAACGCGCCTGAGCGAGATATTCATCCAGACGCTTCTGACGACGGCCTAGCTCCGTCAGCACCAGATTTTGCATATACATTCCCTGGTTTGTCTTTGATTTCTCAATACGCGCTTGTAAATACCGGACCTGGTCCCGCTGCGCGGTTATTTTCCTGTCAAATCCCTCAAAACCCTGTGGTGCAATACGTTGCGCATTAAAAATCGATTTTCTACCTGCCTCGGCTGCACCAATCTGCTGATCGAGCTGCCTGAGATTTTTACGGGTGCGCCACAGGCGCGCCTTGAACTCCTGATCTTCCTGCCAGAGCAGCACGCCTTTTAGAAGGCGCTGCTTTTCCCGTTGTGCTGAAAATATTTCATCCTGTTGGCCTGTAACTCCCTCACTACTGAGGGTATTCCCAGAGTTATATTCGGTAATAATTTTATCAATAATCCTCAATCGACTTTCCAAATCTATTTCTTTGGCCGTAGCCAGCCCTGCCACGTTATTTCGCTGTTCTATACCCGTCAGGCGCTTGAGATAATCGTCACGCTTCTTTTTCGCCTCCTCCAGATCAAATCCTTGAGAACTTTCCTGTATCCGGGGAACACGCGCATTATAAGTATCGCGCCTCAAGACAAGCATATCTTCAAATGCATCAATGCTGCTGGCCCAGCTATCAAGATTACGCTGCAATAATTTCAGGTCACGATAATTTTTTAATACCTCCTGGAATTCATGTTGCGATAGCAGCTGATACAGGTAACGACTTTCCGGTCCCGCTGGCAAATCGTCTAGCCGCCAGTACCAGCCCATACCCTCTGGGGAACGGGTACTGTCTATGGTGTCACTATGAAGAAAATCTTCTGCAACCCCGTCCTGGATAAATTTATCCTGCAGGTTTTTGAGCTGTACTGACTCACTCTGAAAGAGATCAATGGCCTTGTGATAATACTGTATGGCCTGTTTTTCAGCTTTGAGATTGGCCAGTGCATAGGGAATTGCAAGCTGCGCCTCCTGAACTGAGGAATCAATGGTATTGCGACGACTCAATGCCGCCCATGGTTTTAGAGCCTTCTTGTAATTGCCCAGGGATAATTCCGCCCACCCTATTCCCAGTAAGGCCTTACCGGATGCAAGGCCATCAAGTTGGATACGCTCCAGATATGTGCGAGCCAGCTCCGGTTGCTCCTGTTGTAAGTAGGTATACCCCAACGCAAGGTTGGCCTTATCCCTCAAGGCCCTCATTTCGCTGTTCTCAGCGGGCATTAATCCCAGTTCGCCCAGCAGTTCAAAACCCTTATCGATTTGGCCACTTCTAACCAGTGAAACACCCAGGTTATATTGGCTGTACATACCCAGATCATCAGATTTTTTCCAGCTTCCAAGGATATCCACAGCTTCGCTATAACGACCCTGCGACATGTAAATATAAGTCAGCAGGAGGTGGCGTTCCGATGTAACCTCGGGAGGCAAGCCCTGATCCTGAATGTTTGATAGTGCTCTTTCAGCCTTGTCCAAATAGCCCCGCTGATACCAGATTTTTGCCAAATATAAACGGGCCCGGTTACGCACCGCAACATCGGCATTCTGATCCAGCAGACGTTCAAATATGTTGGCTGCCTCATTGTGCAACCCATATGACAAAAACAACCCCCCCAGCAAGATGCCTGCATCTTCACGGTGATGTTTCAGAAGGTCATGGTGTTGAGCGACCTGCAGACGGGTAATCGAAGAAAAATAGTCGCCCTGGTAAAAGTAATACAGGGCCTCGCCATAAGCAAGATCACGAACAACCCTGGGCTTACTCGTTACAGCGCTGTGTGATTCAGCAACCATGAATACCGCCAGCACAACACCTAATAGTTGCAGATAAAACATAGTGGTCGTTGGCAGCACCTTACTATGAACACTGGATTTCTCATGTGTTACATCAGATAAGAGCCTGCCGTGAAAAAATAGTTGATGGAACATGATGGGCATCACCTATGAAACAGGAATATGCCATCATCAAATGAATTTTTACCGGCACCGGAAATGATCATATCCAGCATGATAGTATGACTACTCCCATTCCTTGATAGTAAATTCCGGCTGTTGCTTGTTTTCTAAATCCAGAATCTGCAGTTCAATATATTTTTGGCCAATCTTCTTTTCAAAAACCAGGGTAGCCGCACGTCGATAATCGCGCCCCTGGGGACCTTTCCCGGTAAAAAAGGCCACTAGCTCATGCTCTCCGGCGCGTATATTTCCAAAATAAACCCGATGAATCCCGCCACGATGCAAGGCATCAACCTCGCGTTTTGTATACAGGTAGTTGCTAACTACCTTATCGTCAATTTTGACCTGAACGGAATCAAGCGCAAAATAGACTTCTGATCCCAACGAAAGAAAAATAGCAACCTGAGTATTGGTGGGAAATAGCAATTCCTCCTCAAGGATGAACAGCTCGCGGTTCAATTTCAAAACATCTTTCTTGAGATCCTGAACTTCGTCATCAAGACTCCTGAAATCTGTCGGACTGCCCTCACCAGGCAGGTCCTGGCTGCCGTACACTGTTGTTATTGCTCCGAAGAAGCCTAGAAGCAACACTAAAACGAAATTCAGCCCCCTACTCACGGTAATCCCCAATATGTTTTCAAACCTTCCCGCTCCATTATTATTGGCTTATTGACCTGACAGCACTCAATCGGTACTGCGCTGAATACCTTCAGGGTCAACGTGTCAAATCAGCCTTGCCTGGCCCATGAGATCGGCATTTGACGCCTGAATTTTGAAATTGACATATATTAATTGCGTCCACGGCGGCGATCTTCTTTATGTTTATTATTTAAATCGTGCCAGAAACAATCGGATTGAATGCGGTCAGGCTATCCATCAACGTCGAGCTCCCAAGTCCATGACCAGGAAATAAAGTTGCGAAATTCGCCTGCTCACCATGCAAGGCCATGTAGTTTAGAATCACTGTTTCCACCAGCAAATTGACATTATTCGCTGCCGGGCTTGAAGCGGTTTCAACAGAGGCATCAGCCCGAAAATAACCGATTTGCCGGTGCTGCTCAGGTGGCAAATTGTCACCTGTAAACAATTGCGCCCCGCCATTGGGGTCGTAGACCAGGAAGAATGAAGCAGCTGTCGATGAATTATCACCCGTCCAGACCCCTTTACCCCGGCCATCCACCGAATTATCGATAGTGCCGTTACTTGCCACGGAACCGTCACTGAAAACATACATCATCAGCGGCACTCCCACCCGTGCAGCATACTCAAGGCAGGCACCCATGCAGCGTCCGGCGCGAAGGTCTCTTATCTCCCCGGTAGACCGGTCCCCGGTATGGTAGTCGTAGCCTCCCATGCTAATGGTCCCGGCACCGGCAAACCCGTTTATAACCATTTTCATGACCGAGGCAGTTTTGCGGAATTCACTGTCACCATCGAATTCGGTCTGACTGAAAATACCCGAAGCCCCAACGATAGCAGGGTCAAGGGCGGGATTCAGTGTTGAAGGATCGCCGAATCGGTCGGCAATATCCGCGGCTTTAACATAACCACAGTTCACCAGATCCTTTATCACAGCATCTGCCGTCAGCTTGGTGTCGACACTACCCAGCTTCATAGCGCTGATACGCTGAATGGATTCCATGACTGCAACGGCATCTGATTGATTCAGTACGCCGATCAGTTGTCCCGTATCCACCATGCCGGTCACATCAGTCGGCCTGTCAACCTTTGTGGGACGTACAGCAGGGTCAAGCATAGTAACGGGGGCTAGAGAGTTGCCGCCCGAATCTGAGTTGCGGGAACCGATCAGACTCAGCAAGCTACCGTCGGCACCGGCCTGATAGATCCCATACATCGGATTATGGGGATTATTACCGGTATCATTATCAGAACGGGCCGGGATAACCGCCCCATTGATGTTGGCTACTCTGGCCCCCGCCTTCTCCTGAATTCCTCTCAGGAAAGCACTATCGGAGTGAAAAGCCAAACCCAGATCCGAGTTAATAAAATCGTTAGTACTGGCTACAGGGTTTACCAATGGCGGAATCATATCTCCAGGCAGGCCCAGTTTGCTATAACCTGCGGTCGTCAGAAAATCCAGCTGCCCGCCCTGCTTGCCCACCAGCACATTTGAACCCGAAATATTGGCGCCACCCGCCAGATCAAAACAAATAAAAGGTATTTTCCCTGCGCCTTGCGTCGCGATGCCGCAGCTCGCCTTGAGAGCTTCAACGTCGGGTGACAGCGCAGCGTAGGCAGCACGTGGATTCGCGAATAGACTGAATATGGAAGGTGCTGTCACCAATCCCAATCCTGTCAGGAAACCCTGAGACAGGAACTCACGCCGCGTGACGGGGCGCCTATGATCAGGATGGCGCAGGGGTTCGTCTGGTGACAGGTATCGTTGTTTTTTCGACATAAACCTTTCCTCGATGTTTTCTTTACAATATCTCTGAATAATGCTTCATGGGTCTACTGCAGCGACATCGCCGCACTGCCCAGCACAGCGGCACAGGCAGCCTTGACAACGACATTGGTATGACCAGCAGGGCAAGCACCACCGCACTTGGCCAGACCATCCGGAATGCCATCCGGAGCGCCAATGGGTTTGTTATCCGCCGGATTGGTAATCAGCAGATTAATCTCTGCAGTCACCGCAGCCGGAGCAGGCTGGGTTGTCAAATTAATACCCAACATATTGTTCATTAGTGGCGCGATGACCAGATTATCCCAGGTATTGGATGCAACACTGTTGGCATCGGCATTAAAATTGAACCCTGGAAAGTAGCTGGAGCGCAACGTGGGATCGTTCACCAGCGCATTGCAATATTCAATGGCCAGTTGGGCAACTGCCATTTGATTTGCTGACACGAATCCCTCTATGTTTTCAACCGGAGGTAACTGCTGGACAATAGTGTCATAGACAGCCTTAACGCTGCTTTGCACTGTGCTAATCCCAGTCACAGCTGCCATGGTGGCATTAATTTCTCCAAATGTTCTTAAACCGATATCCGAAACCGGCGCTGCATCAGGAGGGGGAGGAGGCAGGAGAGGCGCGGGTTCTGTTACAACATTGGTATTGCTGCCCAATACCTCAAAAGTCAGGAAAAATTCATCGGCATCCGGCCCTTTCTCCAAAGCAATAGTGGTGCCCAGGCTGGATAATACCTGACCGGCTGTGGTGTATTGTGCGCTGCTTATCGTTGTATCCAGATTACGATAGGCCTGTCCCACAAGTGCTTCTCTACCATTAATTCCAATTCTCATCCCCTGTATTGGAATACCATCCGGTTGAGCATTAGCGTCCAGACTGATGAAAACAGGCGTATTGAACAAGTAACTGTAACTATCAAACTGACTGACTTCAAACATGACGTAGCTCTCGGCTACATTGATCTGGTCACTGACATTGAATAATAAGAAGAATTTTTCACCCACCCCGACCGCAAAATTTTGCTGAATCTGTGCAGCCGTGAGCGCTCGATTATGGATCGCGACAAGTCGCAATTTCCCCTGCCACTGGCGATCGTTTGAGACTTCGTTGCCCAGCACGAAGGCAAAGCTGTCATCCCAATCTATTAAAGTACCGCCGGCGATGGGATCCATATCATCTGTATAGACACCATTGACATAAATGCGCCGCCCATTGACCGGGTCGAAGGTAATGACGATATGCTGCTGAGTCGCCTGAAGGTCTTCGTCGGCATCGGCTGTCGACAACGCTGCCTCACCATTGGCATCAGTGGTACTACTACGGTGCAGAAAATCATAATTGTACTGGGTCTGTCCAAGGGTAAAATTACGCGCCTGTGTACCAGCAGAATAGCTGATGATACGAGCAGGTCCTTCCTGTGTTACATTGGCGGGCACTACCCAGGTCTCAATAGAATATTCGCCGGTAGCCTTGATTAGATCACTGAGTTTCTTACTGGCTGTCGTTGACCCTTGTGCCTTGCCATTCAGAAACTCGATACCCCAACCGCCGACCCAGCTCACGTTTCCACTCAGCGTCAAATGCAGATCGGGCGAAACACCACTGGTATCATAAACAGCACTGCCTTGACCGGTCTTGAACTCATAAAGCGCGATAACATCATTTTCCACGCGGCTGCCGCCACTTGCGATCACACCGTCAGTCAACTGGAGCGCCTTACTGATCACCAGTTGCGGATCTATCTGGGTCAGCGCTATCTGGCCAGAAAAGGTTGTAATGGCGGCCTCCATGGCGTCGGCATCATTCTGGCAGTCACTGCTCCAGCAATTATGAAATTCATTTCGCAACCTTACCACCAGGCGGGAGTTGGCTGGATTATCCAGATCAATCTTGGCCTTCGCTGCTTCATACGCAGAAGGCACATCGGTACTTGCAAAGAAAGGCGCCTGGGGTGTGGCAGAAATATCATCATGGCAAGTAGCACAATTGGCCAGGAGCAATGGGTGGACGTCGGTGCCAAACAGAATGGAATCAGCTGGAAAGTTTTTGCTGGCGCCCGGATCCTTGATCGCTGGGGCTACGAGCTGTATTTGTCTGCCAGCACCCGCAGTGGTGCCACTGGCCCAGGCACCTATATAGGCAGTAATGACCGCTCCACAGGCACTGTCCGTTCCTAACCAACAGTTATGTCCGCCAGCTACCTTGGTTACTAATCGTGAATTCGGCGGGTTGCTGAGGTCCACCAGTGAATTTGCCAGTCCATAGGCGAGATTAATATCGTCTTCACGAACAAAAGCAGGTGATGCGGGACCACTTAGTCCATGACAAGCCCCACAGCGATTGCCGACGCTCAAATTATCCCAGACATTTAGCTTGAATAATTGAACATCTACCGTAGCTGGCGCCGGACCACCGTATGTGACGGCCTGCGTGCTGCCATTATTGGGAAGTGCTTCGGTTGATGCGCCACCACCACAGCCAGCCAGAATAAGGATCACAAGGAATAGTGCGGCTGCTCGGGACCATTGTAATAACCCCGCTATCTTAAGACGTCCTGAACCCGATATACTGAACGATTTCATCATGATCAATCCCCCATGCAATAAACAGCTGAATCAGCAAAAACCTGCTTCAGCTTGTAATTATTGCCCTTGAAGGTGGCTAACATGGTATCCACCTGGGTACGATCGACACTGTCTCCAGGCGCGCGGAAACACATGGCTTTGAATACTTTTTCCACCTGACAGCGAGCAAAAGCTTCACTGTTCTCCAATTCCTGCCCCATTGTTTTGGCGCCCATGCCAGAAGCGGGGCGGGTTGTATCCCAACCCAAAAGAGCATTGGGACCACTACGCCAATAGTTATCCCACTGGTTATTAGTTGTCACATAGCCATATTTAAAATTATCGGAATTAATCAGATATTTCGCCTGTACAACGCCTGGTGTGTAGGCAATCCTGTCAGCAACAACATCATAGTCGTAATAGGCGTAGGCTTGCATCAGAGGGTCCATGCCACTGTGACACCCCACGCAGGCATTCAGGAAAATCCGGCTGTCGCCGCCGGGACTGCGCGAAACATCCTGACGCACGCGGTCATTGGAACGAGAGGTATCCTTGATTTGCTCTAGGTCAGTACACATGTGGTTCAGCAGCGTGAAGCGAAACATGGCGCGATTGGTGCCGTCGGTGAAAAATGCCTTGGCTGCGGCACGTGTCGTAATAATTCCAGCTGTCGCGGAGGCTGGCAGATCAGTCACTGCCGATTGTTGAGTGGCTACCAGATTGGCCTTAAGATCTATGCCCTGATCCTCTAAGGCCTGAAAATGATTGTTATCTGTCATGGAATAGGACGGCAAACCAAGGTTGGAATCACCGATATAGACCAGGTCAGCTGATAACAACGTATTGAAAGGGACGTCATCCCTGACCATACCGATAACGGTGGCAGTGTAATCATTCAAAGGCGCAAATACCGTTTGCTCTTCATTAGTCCATGGCGTGACAAAATTCTTTAGGGTGACGTTGTAGAAGGCGCTGTTATTGATGGCCGTGGTTGCCGCATCTTCAGGTCGACTGGCAGCGATATCGGCCTCCATGGCGTCCAGCACCACGCTGCTGGGCGGCACACCGGCCAAACGGTCATGCAAACGCTTGGCCTGCTCCCGTGGACCGGCATTGACGGAAGTGGCAAGACCGGCTGTCAGGATTAAGACCAGGACGGAAAAAGCCGGTCTGAATTTTCGATGCGGATGATTGACCTTATTCATTGAGAAATTTCCTATATTCAGGGAACAAATCGCTTACCGGTAGCGTTTATTAGCGGCATCGTGCTGAACAACTACACATAGCCGTTTAATGGTGCATTAAATTATGCAGGTTTTAGAAGATGATTTTGTGATATGAACCTCAGTTTGGCCATATCGTCCTGACCGATAATAAATACGGCGCTTCAGATAGCTAACACGACAGCCGCTGTTAGAAGGTTGCAATAGCGCAGAAATCGAAACTTGTACACGCTGTCTGAATCAACACCGGCAAGATTAACGTCATAGAGAACAGAGAGGCCACCATTGGGAAACAGACAACTCATCTTACCTGTACTTGCAAGATCAGTAGGCCATAACAGGCTGGCTTTTGAGCCATGCCAAATACGCCGCATAGCTGCTCTATTGCTCCTGGCCATAGTCAGCCTGACTGGCTGTGGCGGTGGTGAGGGCACCGATCCCGTGGTTGAGGCCTTTGGCATTGCCTATGTCAAACGGCCCGTGCCAGTTGCAATGCCGACGGCAGTCCAGATCGATTTCCGTGATGCGGTGGATTTCAACGCCGGTGGTGATCTATTTTTCAGAAACCTGGCCTCGGCCAGCGCCAAGGAGGCCAATATCACTTTCCGGCAAACCGGTGGCTTGGGTGATGTCAAGGATGTAGAAAGTGCTTTTGATGGCAGCACGCTGTTGTTTGCTATGCGTGCGCCTGAGATAGAAGGGGCTGACCCGGAGGACCAACCCACCTGGAATATCTGGGAATATGATATCAAACAGGATCAATTGAGACGCATTATCACCTCTGATATTACAGCGGAGTCAGGTCAGGATATCGCCCCCCATTATCTACCGGATGGCCGGATAGTGTTTTCATCTAGCCGCCAGCGACAGTCAAAGGCGACCCTGCTGGACGAGGGGAAACCTCAATTTTCAGCACTGGATGAAAGCCGTGACAACCCTGCCCTGCTATTACATGTCATGAAGGCCGATGGCAGTGAAATCAATCAGATATCTTTCAATCAAAGCCATGACCTGGATCCTTCCGTATTGGAAAGCGGCGAAATTCTATTCAGTCGTTGGGATAACATGGGATCTCGCAATCAAGTCAGTCTATATAAGATGCGCCCGGATGGCACAGAACTACAAATTCAGTACGGTGCCCACAGTCATGCAACCGGCACCAATGGCAGCCAGGTACAGTTCGTCCAGCCCCGCGAACAAGCGGACGGTCAAATTATGTCTATCGTGAAACCTTTCGCAGCTGTCGATCCAGGGGGTGAGCCGGTTTTAATCAATATTGCTGATTATATTGATAATAATCAGCCTACTTGGCAGAATCAGGGGATCCTTACCGGTCCAGGGCAAACGCCCGCAACCATCAATATGGTCAATACTGATATGTCGTCACCATCACTCGGCGGGCGTTTTCTGGCGGCGTATCCCCTCTGGGATGGCAGCCGCCGCGCCCTAATCAGCTGGAGCCCCTGCCGCGTAGTAGAAAACAATAACATCGTCCCGTGCACACCAGCGCGGATCGCCGATCCCAATGTCATCACGGCCCCACCCCTGTACGGCGTATATATCTACGACATGGGCAATAATACCCAGATACCGATATTCCCTCCCCAGGAGGGCATCATGATCACAGATGTAGCGGCCGCACAACCACGGTCACTGCCCGATATCCTGCCGGACAAGGTCAGCGGCGTGGAATTGGCCCCCGATCTGGTCGAGGAAGATGTTGGTATCTTGCATATACGCAGCGTCTATGACTTTGATGCCAGTCTTAATAACCTGGGGTCAGGTGCAACAGACATTGCCAGCCTTGCAGATCCAGCACAGAATACGGCAGATCAGCGCCCTGCCAGGTTCTTGCGGGTATTGAAGGCAGTTTCAATGCCCGACCGGGATCTTATTAATCTCCCAGGAACGGCGTTTGGCCGCAGCAGCCAACAGTTAATGCGCGAAATTATTGCCTATGCACCGATTGAGCCCGATGGCTCTGTCAGGATCAAGGTCCCGGCCAATATACCGCTGGCCATTAGTGTACTGGACAAAAATGGACGCCGTATCGGCGCCCGCCATCAAAACTGGATCCAGGTGCGCCCGGGTGAGGTTGTGACCTGTAATGGCTGCCATGACCATAATAGTAATTTACCGCACGGTCATCGCCAGGGACCACCCTCCATAAACCCCGGGGCGCAGACTACTGGCCTGCCGTTCCCCAATACGGTTGCCACGTTTTTTACTGATTTTGGCGAAACGATGGCGGAGACACGCACCCGCATTGATCCGACTGCCCTTGAACCAAGTGTTGATATTGTGTTCAGCGATGTATGGACTGATGAGATTGCGGCCGCCAGGCTAAAGGACACCCCATTCAGTTATTCATACACTGGCCCGAACTTCAGCACCCCAGCGCCCACCACTACCCAGTGCCTGGCAGCCTGGGACAAAGGCTGTCGAACAGTGATCAACTACGAGCAGCATATTCATCCCTTATGGGGCAAGAACCGTGCAGCCAACACCTGCACAGACTGCCATAGCCCGACTGATGCCATGGCCAATCCGCAGGTACCTGCCGCCCAACTGGATTTGAGCGACGGCCCTTCGAGTGATCAGCCGGCACATTTTAACGCTTACCGGGAACTGCTGTTTACTGATAATGAACAGGAACTCAATATGGGCGCACTACTGGACCGACTGGTACAGGCCACCGATGGTAATGGCAATCCACTGTTCCAGCTCGATGCTAATGGCAATCAGGTCCTTGATACCCTGGGCAACCCGATCCCCATAATGGTTTCCGTCACGGTCTCTCCCGCGATGTCTACCGCAGGTGCGCAGGCCAGCAATAATCGTTTTTTCAATCGCTTTGATGCAGGGGGCAGTCATGCCAACAGGCTGGAGCTGTCTGAGCTGAAGTTGATCGCAGAATGGCTGGATATCGGAGCCCAATACTACAACAACCCCTTTGACGTCCCTCCCCCATAATGATATGACGTTTTTTAATAAAAAAATCCTCAAAGCTGAAAAATCCATATTCAGCAGCCTTGTCACAGGTAATCATTCGCGTCTGTTATCTAAAGAATTACCCTATTTTGCCGTCAATGTTAGTGTGGTGTAACGCATAGCGTGCATATATCAGCGTGTCGAGAAGCCCCACAAATGCTTCAATACTGCGCCTTGTCTTGAGGCATTTGTGAGGCTCTGATATATGCACGCTATGCGTTACACCACACTTTAACCACCAAGCAAAAGCAGCCATGCGAACCAACGCGTTTTTATTCATTATCTTACAGTGCCTGCTTATAAACTTAGCGTTTGGTGCACAGCAAAATCAGCAAGTCCAGGTTGCAGATCCGTATCTTGAACTGCGTACAGGACCGGGAAGAAGCTACCCGGTATTTTATGTTGTGGAACGTGGCAAGTGGGTCGACATACTCAAACGGCGTACTGATTGGTTCAAAGTACGCAGTGATACCGGTAAGGAAGGATGGGTCAGACGTAACGAGATGGAATTAACGCTGACTTCATGGGGTGAGAAAACAGATTTCAACGAAGCGGCCCTCAGTGATTTTTCCAAGCGCCGCTGGGAAATGGGTGTCATGGGGGGGGACTTTGAAGGCACGAATGTCATCTCCTTATACGGTGGCTATGCCTTTAATGCCAACCTGTCGGGAGAATTATCATTATCACAACTTCTAGGCGATTTTTCTGACAGTCTCATGGTCAATATTAGCCTCCTTGCGCAACCATTTCCGATGTGGCGTATATCACCTTTTTTTGCCTTGGGTACCGGCATTATTGATACCAGCTCCCGTAAAACGCTGGTGCAGTCTCAAGATAGCACCGATCAACTCAGCCACGTTGGCGCCGGTGTGCGCGTATACCTGACACGCCGCTTTATCCTGCGTGGGGAATACAGAAATTATGTCATATTCACGAGCAAAAACGATAACAAGGAAATTAACGAATGGAAAGCCGGGTTCGCATTCTTCTTTTAGTCATCAGCCTGACATCAGGCCTTCTGATTGCCATTTGTGCGCCAGTCTTCGCGGCAGCGCCCTCTGACAATGAGCAGGATCAGGTTATACAACCCAGGATTGACCGCAAGGAGATCAAGGAAGCCAAAATTGATACCGAGGACTTTGAAATCGGTACTTTTGTCGGGTTGATGAGTGTGGAGGATTTTGGCACCAACACTGTATATGGCTTACGCGCCGCCTATCATGTTACCGAGGACATGTTCATAGAAGCCGCCTATGGCAGGACTGATACTGATAAAACCAGTTTTGAGCGACTCAGCGGTGCGGCAGATTTACTGACCGATGACGAGAGAAAATTAAGTTACTACAACCTCTCGGTGGGTTACAACCTGCTACCGGGTGAAACCTTCATCGGCTCAAAACGCGCCTTTAATTCCGCGCTGTATATCATAGGTGGTATAGGCAGCACCGATTTTGCCGGGGACAACCGCTTTACCCTCAACTTTGGAGCAGGTTACCGTTTATTGCTGACGGACTGGCTGGCCCTGCACGTCGATGTGCGCGATCACATTTTTGATATTGATGTCACAGGCGAAGATAAAACAACACACAACATTGAAATTAGTAGCGGTTTTAGTATTTTCTTTTAATAGCGAAATGTTAATACCCTGCAAGTACGCCATTTCATGAACGCTGACAGACCAACTGAACTCATCAATATTACCTTGAAGGACCATTAATCATGAAATTAAATTTTATCAGAATTTTCTCTAGTATTTTTCTGCTCAGCATATACCTGCTGGCATCTACGGCCATGGCAGAAGAGATAAGTGGCCCCGCGCCGAATTTTACACTCAAAAGTCGCAGCGGTGAAAACCTTAAATTGAGCGAGTACCGTGGCGAGGTCGTTATGATTAATTTCTGGGCTTCGTGGTGTGGTCCATGTCGCCAGGAAATGCCGCTGCTTGAACAGCTCTATACACGCTATAGCCCACTGGGCTTTACCATCCTGGGTATTAACGTCGAGGAAGACAGCAAACTGGCTGAGAAGCTACTGGAGGAAATCCCGGTAAATTTTCCCATCTTATTTGATACCGAGAACGCCGTTTCTGAGAAATACAATGTGGTTGCCATGCCCAGTACAATCATGGTCGATCGAGATGGCAACATGAGATACCTGCATTTGGGTTATATGCCAGGCTATGAAGTCGATTATGAGAAACAGATAAAAGAGCTCATCCGGGAGTAATCATGAACCGTGAAACAGCGGCTGAATCAAGGTCAAAAATACCATTAATATTGTTATTGCTGACAGTGCTTATTTTATTAAGTGCCTGCGGTGTTAAACCCTGGGTGAAACCCTATGAGCGTCATCTTCTGGCTGACCCCATTATGAGTTTTAGCCGTGATCCAGTCTCCGCAGCCTACGTCGCTCATGTGTACCAGGCCCGGGAAAGCGCCCGTGGCGCGGAAGGCAGTCAGGGTGGGGGCTGTGGCTGTAATTAACATCAAACTCAAGCGCCACTTCCTGATCAGTGTAATAGCTATGCTGTGGGGCCTGATGCCGCTTCTTGCCGCCGTATTACCGGAGGATCGCGCCGACACTCTATACCATGCCTATGATGGCGGTGGCCTGGA
>QIGV01000068.1 GCA_003230085.1 Gammaproteobacteria bacterium | reverse complement strand
TCGAAACAATATCCTTGCCCAACATCATAATGCTGCCCGAGGTGGGGCTATGCAGACCCAGCAGATGGCGCAACAATGTTGTCTTACCGGATCCACTGCCACCCATGATGACCATGATTTCACCATAGTTCACATCTAAATTTATTCCATGAAGGATCTCGCGGCTTCCATAATGGGTGACAAGATTTTCCACCTTAATAACAGGCTCCTGATTCTCGATCACTATGGCGCTCGCTTCTGAATTCTGCCTGCTCTAGACATGCACTCTCTGATCATATTTTATGTACTTCTTCAGACAAAGCCTCATTGAGCGTGTTATAAATTGGAAAAACCTGGTCAAGCCTGGCCAACTGCAATACCTGCATAGCGGCATCGCTCACTCCGACAAGACCAAATTCAAGCTTGAAATCTTTTGCCAGCTGGTACCCTTCTACAAGGCTGGCCACACCGGAACTGTCAATATATTCAACCTTTGAGAGATCAACCAGGACATTTAACCTGTCATTCAGACATCCCAGAATTTTTTCTCTTGCTTCGGGTGAATAATAAAGATCCACATCTCCATTTAATTCAATGATCGTAAAATGCCCTTCGATTCTTACTGGGTACATATTAATCTTCCTGCTCGTCATTATTTTGTGATTTTCTTTTTCTCATCTGAAATATATTCCCTATGCCTTCAGGGCATTTCAAAAACCGGCATTCATCCATCACCTCACGCATCATGTGCACCCCAAGACCGCCCGGTTTAATATCCCCCAGTTCGCGTGATTTTATTTTTTTAACATCTACAGGATTGGCGAAATCAATCAAGCGAAAAAGTAAATCATCCTCAATATCGATAATTTGCAGGATAATCTTCCCCTCACCACTTTCACCATAGGCATGCTGAATAATATTCATGCAAGCTTCATTGATCGCTATAACAGCGCAGTTTATATCGCAAACAAGACAATCTATCTTGCTCATGGTCTTACGCACTTCGTCCCGCACCGTCTGTAATTGTTCGGCCCGTGAAGGGAAGTGCAATTCCAGTAATAACTCACCCTGCTCCATAATTTATCCTTTGGCAGAATATAAGCAGAAACGATTAAGGCAGGTCAGCAGTATCTCAACCACCCTGATTCTCACTCTTTTCCAATTTGTGACACAATGCATTGAACTCGTTTCCCTGAGCTTGTCGCATGGCCGCAAATTCATTGACTTGCTGCATGGATATCTGCAATGCCAATTCTGGATCGATCTGTTCACTGGTCATTTTAAGATTAATCAGAACATCCTGCGTCCGATGTAATGTCAAAAGCTTGTCTGTATTAAGCTGGTGTGTTTTTTTAAGTGCATTGAGCTCAGGATAGATCGCAACTAACTCCTGCGCTGTTTTGGTCAAGCACGGATTATCAGAACGGGAATTCAGGACCAGGACCAACATTAACACAAGGAAGAAAATCAATCCCAGGACAAAAATCTGGGTCCATCTTGGCGAGGCTGCGCTTGCCATCAATGGGGTATCACCCTAATTAACACCAGTGTGGTGTAGATACTAGTGGGCATCATCGGCCATCCTGAGAATATCTCATTAAACCATCCATCGCGACCACGCCTGTCGGGCATTAAAAATGTCACAGAAACGCTACGATACTCTTAATGTTACCATATCCGGTGGGAAAATATCTGTGCCAATCGAGCATGCTACGTCCCTGTAACAAAAGAATGGTGCCGGGCAGAGGAGTCGAACCCCCGACCTTCGCATTACAAGTGCGCTGCTCTACCAACTGAGCTAGCCCGGCATAGAAACTATACTATTTTAAAGTGTCTTTAAAGGCAACTCATCAGCAAGCCTCAGATACAACCTCCGCACCTTGAATTTTCTGCACCAGCAAGTTTAATTTATCTATGATCGAGGTATCACTGATATCAAACTCCAGCCAATAAATGATCACTCTTTTGTAGCGGTCCTCCACAACAGGCGTATATCCCAGGGCAGTAATTTCATCTACCCGCAGCTCCATATAATACCTGCTGCCGAAAATCCCCAGGGAAATCGCATAACGTTTGTTATCCTGCGGCGTTATTGTTAGATCAGTGACCCCTTTTCCTTTTAGCTCTCTCATAACGCGACGCGCCTCGGCAAGCGTCATCTCTTCCGGCCATCTCACCCAGTAGCCAGAGCGTTGATTGCTCGTTTCTTCTTCGATTTTAAATTTTGAGTTTGGCAAAATTGTTTCAATAGCCAGATTTTTTAGCTGGTCCTTATTCCGGAAGGGCCCAACTCTGTAACAGATCACCGGTTTATTTTGCTGTTCATCCTGTTGTTTATCTCGCACTACTTGAATCTTCTTTTTCACCTGCACCTCATGAGCCCCTCTTTCGCTCAATAACACCAGTGATGGAATATCAGCCGCATTGGCCACTACAATGCGCTTAGCTCCATCTCCTGATTCTTTATGGGCATAGTGCCAGGCAAAAAAAGCGATGTTGAGTATCACCAGTGCTGCAAGTAATATTCTCAAACGTCAACTCCGGCAATGATGGCCAGCCCCTGCAACACAAGGTCTGGCTTATCCTGAAACTCTCTCTCCAGCCAGGGAGATAAAACGTTGGCATCCCCTCCGGTAATCACTGGAACAATATCTGTCCCCAGCTCCTCAACAAAACTATTCATCGCTCGGTCTATTACGGCCACCAAATTAAGCATGGTGCCATTAGTGACAGCACTTTGCGTATCTTTTGCCAACGTTGAAAAATCACTACTTAACTGGTCACCAGCGGTAAATTGTAGTGCGCTGGTTTTCTGGGCCAGCGCTTCCCTCATCATTTGGAGACCGGGCATAATCAGCCCCCCAAAATGCACACCATCCCCACCGAGCACATCAATCGTCAACGCTGTCCCGCAATCAAAGAGGCACACAGTGCCGGGAATAGTATGATGAACCGCAATCAATGCCGCCCAGCGGTCAGTACCTAGCTGACCAGAATCAGCGTAACCATTTGTCACACCATAACCCTGACGCATAGCCCTGATAACCTCCGCCTCGCAATGCCAGTTCTCCCTGATCCATTCCAACACCCTGATTACCTGTTCTGTACTGAGAACACTGGATATTAATACCCGCTCAGGTACTGGCTGCTCATACCAGTCTGGCTGATTAAAAAGACAGTCAAGGTCATTGTGATGTTCAAGCTGATGGCTGGACCCAAATACGCCATTCTCAACACGCAGCCATTTCACTCGAGAATTACCGATGTCGACAACCAGAACCATGATCCTCTCTCAAAGTAATGTCACCTGTCATATAATGTTTTACTTCATGATCATGCGCAATCATCACAGCGCCATTATCATCAATGCCCTGTGCCGTACCCTGAAGCTTCCTTCCTGAAATCTCTATTGTCACAGGCTTGTTGTATAGGACATCCAAACGTCGCCATTCTTCAATAAACGGGGCTAAACCACTTTCCTCAAAATGCTGCAGAACATCCACCAGGTGTTCCAGAACAATAGCGCAGATTTCATTCCGGGATACCTCTTTCCCCAATGCTGTTTTCAGATCCACCCATGGCTGTGAAATACTAGCCCCGGCTGATTTTGGCATATTGATATTCAAACCGATACCCACCACCACATTACAAGGCCCGCATGATTCCCCACTCATTTCGATTAGAATCCCGGCCAATTTTGCATCTCGCCAAATAACATCATTGGGCCATTTAAGTCGGGTGTCCGGCAATCCTAATCTGCGCATAGCCGACGCCATGCCAACACCGATTGCCAGCCCCAGACCTGGAAACGTTTCAGGAATATCTGTAAATTTCCAGTTAATGGAACAATAAAGATTCCTTGCGTAGGGAGAATACCAATCTCTGCCCCTGCGTCCACGCCCTGCTGATTGTGACTCAGCCAGGCAGACATAACCGGATGAAGCGCCTACACCAATATTATTTAACAGTAACTGATTGGTTGATGTCGTTTGCTGATGAATTTCAATTCCTGAAATTATTTCCCTGGCTTCATGCCGCATCGACATTAATATTTTATCTTTACAGAGTAATTCAACCGGCGACGCCAGACGATAACCTTTCCCGGAAACTGCAAAAACCTCGATACCCCTATCTTCCAAGGCGTGAATACGCTTCCATACGGCACTTCGACCAATGCCTAAAACTGCACCCAGACTTTCCCCGGAATGGTAATTTCCATCGGATAAAATGTTGAGTAAATCGCTTTTCATTACCATTAGAGCAGTTTAACAAGAAATAGAGGGGGTCGAATAATTTATCATATCTATTTCACTATCCGTCATTAGAGGTCACTACCAGTTGTGCAGGTATATTGATATCAGTAATATTGGATTCGTTAACCAGCAATAGTCGTGTTTCGTAACTGCAGCCTAGCCAACGATATTTGAAAAATTAACCATGACTCACTATACAGCATGAAAAAATTACGCGTCATGCTCCTGGTGCATGAATCATTAATACCACCAGATGAACCCTCTAATGACAGCCCAGACCCGGCAATTGAGAAATGCAAAACTGAGTTTGACGTCAGGAATGCACTCATAAGACTTGGCCATAAAATAAAAATTACCGGCGCATATGATGATCTTGCACCAATAAGAAAATCAATAGAGGAATGGCAACCGGATATCGTTTTTAACCTGCTAGAGGAGTTTGCTGGGAATCCAGCGTTCGATTATTACGTCGTCAGCTATCTGGAGATGATGAATATACCCTACACGGGTTGCAATCCGCGAGGGCTGTTGTTGGCTCGCGACAAAGCGCTTTCCAAAATCCTCCTCTCCCACCATCGCATTAAAGTGCCTGATTTTACAGTTTTCCCCCAAAAAAGTATTATCAGGAAAAACAAGCGCTGGCATTACCCCCTGATTGTTAAATCATTACTGGAAGAGGGGTCTGTGGGCATTGCACAGGCATCACTCGTCAACAAGGATGAGCAATTGCGCCAGCGGGTTAAACATATTCATAGCATCACCCATGGCGATGCTATCGCTGAAGAATATATCGAGGGACGCGAACTGTATGTCACGGTGCTGGGAAATACCCGATTGAAGGTACTGCCATTCAGAGAGATTGTCTTCAATGGCCCAAAAAATGGCGTCATCCGAGTAGCGACCCACAAGGTCAAATGGGACCATCGTTTCCGCAAACGCTGGGACATTCAGTATCAATTCGCTGAAGCGTTACCGGACCCCCTATCCAAACGCATCGCGCAAACCTGTAAGCGTGCATTTCGGATTCTAGGCCTGAACGGCTATGCCCGTTTTGATTTGCGCATCCAGGATGATGACATCTTTATGTTGGAGGCCAACCCCAATCCCGGTATTGATGAAAGTGAAGACAGTACCTTGTCAGCACAGAAATCCGGGCTGGATTACGACAGGTTTATCCAGAAAATCATCTGCCTCGGCCTGAGCATACATTCAAAGTAATTCTGTGGCTTTACGAATTTACTCAAGGTTCTGGACTTACCCTCTTTTCTTCAAACCGGATGACATCAGATCCTTTTTCAATGTGCATTTCACCCTCGTGAATGGCGCCTGAGGCAATTGCAATCATGGCGCTTGATATTGTCCCGTAGATGCGCGCTGTCGGTGTCAGTTCCAACTTCATATGAATGGTGATATCGCCTTCGATGGTGCCCGAAATTACGGCGTTTTGCGCAGTAATAGAACCGTTCCAACGCCCTCCTTCACTTAACAGCAGCACACCGTCAAGATTGCAATTCCCTTCTACAACACCATTGACAACACAGTTGTCAGTCCCTTCGAATTCACCGCTTATACAGGTATTACTTCCCACCAGCGTGCCAAAGCCCGGCAGCTCGTCCAGCACACGGCGGCCCTTATTCTGCCGCCTGAACAACGATCCAATCATGCCTATGCTTCCTTCTATTAACCTTGCCTATCCGACCCTGTTTTACACTGAATACAGTCTTTAGAAAACAGCGTAGTTTTCGTCCACCGATGAAAGAGGAGCAGACGTTTCTTTATAACTTATTGTTTTTATGTATTTTTAATGATATTTCCCAACAAATACATGGGGCAGTCCGTGGCCACAACCTGACAATCATATGGCTACCGGCAAATTAAATAGCAGCCCTGACGTAATCCAAACATAGCACCCCTAAAGAATCAACCACTTAAACCGATAATTAGAAGAGAACCCCAATTATTTCCAGGCGAACTGACATTGACTCGATACTTGCGCTCACACCTGATCATACTACTAACCGGCTTTATACTGATGAGCCCGGTCTACGGTGACACACAAAAAGAAATCAGGATTTTGATTGATGTCTCAGGCAGCATGAAATGGAATGACCCGGAGAACCTGCGCGTCCCCGCCTTGAAACTGATCACCGGCCTGCTACCCAAGAATACCAATGCGGGAGTCTGGACCTTCGGCAAATACGTCAACATGCTGGTTCCAGTCGGCACCGTTGACAATGCGTGGCGGAAACACGCCATGACCGCCGCCGGGAAAATCAGCTCACATGGTCTGTACACCAATATCGAGGATACCCTGGCCGATGCAAGCTGGGGCTGGAGTAAACCCGATGAGAATGCACAACGTAGCATTATTCTTCTCACCGATGGCTATGTGGATATCTCAGCAAACGAAACCAAAAGCCAGGATTCTCGCTCCCGTATATTGAATGTCATCCTGCCAAAACTGCAACAGGCTGGTGTAACCATACATACGATTGCCCTGTCTGAGGACGCCGATACAGGACTCCTGCGTCAGCTGGCTACAGCAACGAATGGCAGCCATGAACAGGCGCAGACGGCAGAGGAGCTGGAGCGGATATTTTTTCATATGTTCGAAAGAGCCGCAGATCCGGATACGCTGCCGCTGGAAAACAACAGTGTCCTGGTCGATGATTCAATTGAGGAACTGACCTTACTGGTATTTCACGGCGAGCATTCACCACCAACCCGCCTCTCTACACCCAATGGCATCAGCTTTTCACACGACAAGATACCACCCAATGTGCGCTGGCATCACGAGCAGCGCTATGACCTGGTCACGATCGATGAACCCATGGTAGGAACATGGCATATCGATGCGGATGTAGATCCAGACAATCGGGTCATGGTCGTGGCCAATCTAAAGGTCGTTACTACCCGGCTCCCTGAAAATATTAGCCTCGGCGACCAATTCACATTTCTCGTCAGGTTGTTGGAAAATAATAAGACAATTGAAAAAAAGGAATTCCTGCACTTTATCAAGGTCAACGTCACGCAGGAAAGCGATACTGGAGAACAGTGGGACTGGATGATGCTGGATAATGGACGCGGCAATGACGCACAGCCCAGTGATGGCACTTATACACTCGACCTTGATAAAAGCCTGAATACGGGCACCCATCATCTCACGGTGGAAGTCGACGGCACCACATTCAAACGCATCCATCGCCAAACGTTTCACGTCTATGATAACCCTGTCCTGGCGACTATTGAGCCATTGGGAAATGCGGATCTTAACGAATATGT
Source organism: Gammaproteobacteria bacterium (assembly GCA_003230085.1). Taxonomy (GTDB): domain Bacteria; phylum Pseudomonadota; class Gammaproteobacteria; order SZUA-140; family SZUA-140; genus SZUA-140. The sequence goes on along the minus strand of QIGV01000068.1, from coordinate 9,732 downwards.
TCTCACCATTATCCCGCGCGCCGGCATGATCAGCCCTGAAACCATGCAGGTAAACGCCAGACTATCAGACGGACAAGGTATGGAAGAAACGATGACCATCCCGCGCGTCAATCACAATGAATGGCGCCTGCTGTTCAGCGACTATCCTTCTGACCGAGCCTATCAGCTGGAACTTGTAGTGAGCGGAGAAAAGCCCAGTGGCAAGCCGGTCAGCAGTACTATCGGACCACTGCGCTTTGGGAGCTCGAGCACAATAAATACAACAGCCTCCGATGAAATTGCAGAGGAACCCGAAGATGTCACTAAAGACGAGGCAGGAGATCCTTCCGAAAGCACTGCAAATATCTCCGATGCCGCGCAAGAAACAGAAACAAGCTGGTGGTTAGTAGGGTTTCAGGTCATCCTGTTTAACGCCATCATTTTTGCCGGGCTATTTTTTTCCTACAAAAGATGGTTCTCCTCCAGGATGCAGGTCCCCGATTCCTGGAAAGAATTACCCCAGGAGTAAATCCACCTTTTAGCGACCTCTCCTGAGGCCAAATCTTCATCCCTCCGAAGCCTACCCACCTGCGGCATGATCCTGCCGCCGAAGTTAGTGTAAACTCTTGCGTCATGAGTCCTCCAGGTAATAACACCACCAATCATGACCTGATGCAGCGCGACCTTAGCGTCCTGTGGCACCCCTGCACCCAGATGAAAGACCACGAAACTGTTCCCGTGATCCCCATTAAACAAGGTAAAGGTGTATGGCTGGAGGATTTCGACGGCAATCGCTATCTGGATGCTATCAGCTCCTGGTGGGTCAACCTCTTTGGCCACGCGAATCCATACATCAACGCAGCTCTGGTTGACCAACTGTCAACATTAGAACATGTAATCTTAGCTGGCTTCACCCACCAGCCGGCCGTGGAGCTCTCCGAACGGCTGGTGCAAATCACACCACCAACTCTGACACGTTGCTTCTATGCCGATAACGGCTCCTCGGCGGTGGAGGTAGCACTAAAAATGAGCTATCACTATTGGCGCAATCAGGGCTGTCCCAGGAAAACCAAATTCATCTCCCTGGCTAACAGCTACCATGGTGAAACTCTGGGTGCCCTGGCTGTCGGCAATGTCGCCCTATACAAGGAAACATACAAACCCCTGCTGCTTGAAACCCTGACGGCTGCCTCTCCAGACTGTTATTACCGAGAGCACGGTGAGTCCTGGGCAGATTGCTCGCAGCGTCTGTTTGCTGATATGCGCCAGACACTGGAGCAACACAGTGAAGAGGTCTGTGCCGTCATCGTCGAGCCACTGGTACAGTGCGCCGGCAATATGCGCATGTATGACCCGATTTACCTGCGCCTGCTCAGGGAGGCCTGTGATCAATTCAATGTCCACCTGATTGCCGATGAAATCGCGGTCGGCTTTGGACGTACCGGTACCCTGTTCGCCTGTGAGCAGGCAGACATCAGCCCGGACCTTTTGTGTCTGTCCAAAGGCTTGACCGGCGGCTACCTGCCTTTATCAGTGACCCTGGCAACAGACAACATCTACCAGGCATTTTATGACGACTACCAGAACCTCACCGCATTTCTGCATTCCCACAGTTATACCGGAAATCCCCTGGGATGCCGCGCCGCCCTGGCAACCCTGGATATTTTTCGCGACGAAAACGTTCTTGAAAAAAATAAACAACTCGCGCGTACCATGCGGGAATCCACGAAACATTTCAACGAGCATCCCCACGTAGCGGAAGTGCGGCAGCACGGTATGATCCTGGCTATTGAACTGGTACAGGACAAACAATCCCGCAAGCCCTTTCCCTGGCAAGAACGTCGCGGCAGGAAAGTCTATCTTCACGCGCTAAAGAAAGGTGTACTGCTACGCCCCCTGGGCGACGTCATCTATTTCATGCCGCCTTATGTCATTACTGAGGAACAGATTCATCACATGACAAATGTCGCCTGGGAAGGTATCCAGTTGGCAACACAAGCATAATCCGCATGCGTATATCCTCTGGGGTCCATGCCCTGCCTGGGGGTGCACAGGTACCCCGCATCTATCATGCCGCCTCGCTCCAGTGTGGGGAACAATATTGTCTGGATGATAACGCTAGCAACCATGTTATTCGTGCGCTACGCCTGAGGACCGGCGCACACCTCACGCTTTTCAATGGCCAGGGCGGTGAATACCTGGGCACACTGATCAAGGCTGAACGACATTCAGCAGTCGTGCTTATCAATGAGTTCAAACAGATAGAAACAGAGTCACCACTGGACATCACACTGGTCCAGGGAATTTCCCGTGGTGAACGCATGGACTACACCTTGCAGAAAGCCGTGGAACTGGGCGTCAGTCGTATCATTCCCCTGATAACCGGGCGTTGTGGCGTTAGCTTGTCCGGTCAACGCCTTGAAAAAAGGCTGCAGCACTGGCGCGGGGTCATGATTCACGCCTGTGAGCAAAGCGGCCGCAACCAGATTCCTACAATCACCACGGCTATAAGCCTGCATGACTGGATCTTGCAGTGCCAGGCTGAGTGGTCCACTACGGAAAGGCAACCAGACCATGCCACCAGAATCATATTGGATCCGGATTCAAACAAGACGCTAACGGACCTCCCTGCGCCCAACGGACCCCTGACTCTGGTCATCGGACCGGAAGGCGGCCTGAATGAAACAGAAAACCGACAGATGGAGAAGATCGGATTTCTACGCATCCGCCTGGGCCCACGAATACTGAGAACAGAAACGGCAGGCATCGCAACATTGGCCGCGCTGCAAGTACTGTGGGGTGATTTCAGGTCAACATCTTAAATATCCTGCATCTCACTTAAATATTAGAAACAATAAAGTAAAGTATTACTGATGCAGGTATCATCGACATACAACCGCCTTTATACCGCCCCGGACACGGTTTAAGACCTTTTTATACCTTACAATTCATTCAGTTATATCATTCGCGTGATTCTATCACGCGAATCGGAGATAATACGCGATTATTGATCAATAAACGGATTGCATATGAGCATTGAACATTTACATCCGGTTCCCCACTTGACCACAGCTCTCAGCGGCCCTCTGGGTCAAGTTGAAAGCCATTTACTGGCCTGCCAAACAGATATCGAGGCCTGGTTCCGACAGCAGTGGCAAATAACCACGGCCCCGTTTTATGCCTCTGTGGATCTGCGCAATGCAGGGTTCAAACTGGCCCCGGTGGACACCAACCTGTTTCCCGCCGGTTTCAATAACCTGAATGCTGACCTGTTACCCTTGTGCATCCAGGCTATTCAATCTGCATTCGAACGTATTTGCCCCGAGGCGCGCCAGGTGTTGCTGATCCCGGAGAACCATACCCGCAACACCTATTATCTGGAGAGCCTTGCCACCCTGCAGGACATCATCCAGAAGGCCGGGTATACCGTTCGCATCTGCTCTCTCATTGAAACCCTAACCGCCCCTGAAACTATAGACCTGCCATCTGGCCGCCAGATCCTGCTCGAACCCATTCAACGCCGCGGAAATCGGCTGGTATTAAACGATTTTGATCCTTGCATGATCCTGCTCAACAACGACCTGTCATCCGGACGACCTGAAATTCTGGAGAATCTGGAACAAGCGATCGTCCCTCCACTGGAACTGGGCTGGTCCAATCGATTAAAGTCCGATCACTTCACCTGCTATCGGGAAGTGACTGAGGAATTCGCGACGCTAATCGATATCGATCCCTGGTTGATCACACCCCAGTTTCTCAAATGCGGCGAGATCAATTTTATGAAACGATCCGGCGAGAAATGCCTGGCGGACAATGTGGATGCCCTGTTAAAATCGATCCAGTGCAAATACGATCAATACCAACTTGATCACAAACCCTTTGTCGTGATCAAGGCCGATGCCGGCACTTATGGCATGGGAGTTATGACAGTGCATTCGACGGCAGAAATCCAGGCACTGAATCGCAAGCAACGCACTCGTATGGCAGCATCGAAGGGCGGCGTGGAAACCACCCAGGTCATCCTCCAGGAAGGCGTCTATACCTTTGAAACCTGGGGCGACAACCAGGCTGTCACTGAGCCGGTGGTCTACATGATCGACCACTTCGTGGTGGGTGGATTCTATCGGGTGCATACACGACGCGGTGCCAATGAGAATCTCAATGCGCCCGGCATGCATTTCGAACCCCTCGCCTTTGCCGAACCCTGCACAACGCCGGACCACAATAAGGCCCCTGATGCTAATCCCAATCGTTTTTACGCCTATGGTGTCATTGCCAGACTGGCACTGCTGGCAGCGGCCAGGGAACAGGTAGTCAATGGCGCATAACCGTGTTCTGCATGGGAACTTATCCGACTATCCTGACACTAAATGAAATGGCAGTTGTTCCTCGCCCGATACACTAACTTGAAAGAAAACTCCTCAGACATCTCACTCTGCAGTATTAAGCCAGGACGCGCTCAATGATCAGGATCGGCATCGTCATGGACCCCATCGGGTCTATCAATCCCAAAAAGGACAGCACACTGGCCATGATGTTGGAGGCGCAATCCCGTGGTTGGGAGCTCCAGTATATGGAACTGGCTGATATTACCCTGCGTGATGGCCGCGTTTATGCTTACATGCAAAAAATTGTTGTTCAGGATGATGAGCAAAGCTGGTTCGAAACCGAGCCCAGAACGGAGCGCCCGATAAATGATCTCGCTGTCATTTTGATGCGCAAGGATCCACCCATCGACATGGAATACATGTATGCCACGCATCTACTGGAGATTGCGGAGAAAGAAGGTGTGATGGTCGTGAATAAGCCTCAATCGTTACGCGATGTGAACGAAAAACTCTATACCGCCTGGTTCCCTCAATGCGCGACACCGACCCTGGTCACTCGCAGTGACCACCAGATCCGCGACTTTCTCGATGAGCATGACGATATTATTCTCAAACCGCTGAACGCCATGGGCGGGGAATCTATCTTCCGGGTCAATCACAATAACCCCAATGTCAATGTCATCATCGAGATCATGACCGAGCGAGGACAGCGCTTCGTCATGGCGCAGCGCTATATCCCTGAAATCCTCAATGGCGACAAGCGCATCCTGATGATAGACGGTGAACCCATACCCTATGCACTGGCCCGCATACCAGCCCCGGGCGAGACCCGCGCCAATCTGGCAACAGGCGGTACGGGTAAAGGCGTCCCCCTGAGTAAGCGTGACCGGTGGATCTGCCAGCAGGTCGGGCCGGTACTGCGAGAGAAAGGGCTGTTATTCGTGGGCCTGGACGTCATCGGTGATTACCTGACAGAGATTAATGTCACCAGCCCCACCTGCATCCGGGAACTGGATCGCCTTTACGATCTGAATATCAGCGCTCTGTTGATGGACCGGATTGAGCAGGAACTGGCATGAGCATTGCTATAGTATTTATAAATTATTAACAGCGTAACTTATGCCAATACCGAAAAACAGCAAACAACAGTTGAGGACTCGCGTACTCAGCCTCCTGTTGATCATTATACTGACAAGCCTGCCCTTATCCTGTAGTAAACCACCTCAGCAGCACCATAAAACCCAGTTCATGGCGCTAGGCACCCTGGTGACCGTCAGTCTATGGGATGTAGATGATGAGCTTGCCGCCAAGGCAATCAGCGCCGTTGAATCTGAGCTCAACCATGTCAGCATGACATGGCATGCCTGGCAACCCAGCACCCTGACAAAGATCAATGATGCTCTCGCTACAGGCGCGACCATCCCTGCGGACCCGGCAACCCTCTCGCTGCTCAGCAGAGCCAGGGACCTGGCCAGGCGCAGCGATCAATTATTTAATCCCGCTATTGGCAAGCTCATCGCATTATGGGGTTTTCAAAGTGATGACCGACCTGACGCCCCGCCGCCGCCTAAAGCTGAAATCGAGCGCCTGCTGGCCAATCTGCCTGACATGAATAACCTGATTATCGAAAAACAAACCTTACGCAGCACCAACATGGATCTGAAAATTGACCTGGGAGGATTTGCCAAAGGTTTTGCGGTTGATCAGGCCATCAGCAGTCTGCAAGAGATGGGCATCAAAAACGCTATCGTCAACGCCGGCGGTGACCTGCGCGCCATTGGCGCCCACGGTGAACGACCATGGCGCATCGGCATCCGCGATCCTCAATCGGCAGGCATCATCGCGACAATTGATACAGGTGATGATGAAAGCGTCTTCACCTCAGGGAATTACGAACGTTTTTTCACTTATGATGGCGTAAAGTATCACCATATTATCGATCCACGCACGGGTTATCCCGCAGTGGGCACACTGTCGGCCACTGTCATTCATAGCGATGCCAGTACTGCCGATGCAGCAGCAACCGCATTACTGATTGCAGGCAGCGAGAATTGGCAGAAAATCGCCCGCCAGATGGGTGTATCACAAGTGATGCTGATCGACAGCAAAATGCGCATCCATATGACGCCCGAAATGAACCAGCGCGTCTATTTCAGAACCGAGACTAAACCGGAAATCATCATAAGTGATTTAGATACCCAATCGGGTAATCAAAAATGACCCGGGCGGACATCTTTGTCATAGGCTTCACCCTGGCACTACTGCCTTTCCTGTACAGCACTTACTGGAACAGGGAGGGGCCTGCTGAAACGGCCCATATCATGGATCAAAGTGGCCGTGAATTTACCGTCCCCTTGAGCACCAACCAACAGCTCAGCATCGAGGGGCCGCTTGGCGTCAGTCTTGTCGAGATCAAAGACGGGCAGATACGCTTCCTTGATTCTCCCTGTCGCGGCAAGCAATGTGTCCACGCAGGCTGGCTGAAACAAAGTGGTGAATTTGCTGCCTGCCTGCCCAACCGGGTCAGCATTACCGTCAGCGGTAAGGATGCGCTTTACGATAGCATTAATTTCTAGGCTATATGAACATGAAACCTGATACTGAACAATCGCTTATAAGCATCAAGACAACCCGGCAGGATCACCGCATCGCCTGGCTGACAGCGCTTGCCATCACTATTCATATCGCAGAGAGCGTCTTCCCTAGCCCCTTGCCGGGCGTCAAGCCTGGTCTTGCCAACGTGATTACTATTGCGGTCCTCATGCTCTATGGGTGGTCTACTGCGGTCTGGGTATCACTGCTACGGGTATTAGTAGGCAGTATCCTGATCGGCACTTTCCTGACACCAACATTTACCCTGAGTTTGGCGGGCGCTGTCAGCAGCATCCTCGTACTAGGCCTGGCGACACTATTACCGGGCCGCGGGCTAGGACCCGTGGGATATTCCCTGCTTGCTGCACAGGCCCATATGGCGGGTCAGTTTCTGACAGCCTACTGGCTGTTCATCCCTCATGAGGGACTGTTTGGCCTGCTCCCCTTGTTAATGACGATGGCAGTGGTCTTTGGTCTTGTCAGCGGCTTGATTGTAATGGCCATGTTACCGAGACTAGACGGTAAAACATCATGAGTACGCATATTTTCCCATCAATAACCACTTCCACAGACCGCCTGGGAATGACCCTGTTGATTGCCGTCATTGTCCATGCAATTTTTATCTTAGGGGTTTCGTTTAAACCAGAGCTTGTCAACTCCACTGAAAACAAACACCCCCCCATTGAAATTGTGCTGGTACACCAGCGTAGCGAAAAGGCGCCTGAAAAAGCCGAGCTACTTGCCCAGGCCAATCTTGAGGGAGGCGGTAATACCGACGATAAGGTACGACCGACTTCGCCGGCATCGACGCCGATTCCCCCGGACCGACCCGGCCGCTCTACTGAGATCACTATGGCGGCATCGCCCCCGCAACAACCACAGCCGCCGCAGGATAAAATCCTTACCCAGGAACAGGCTCAGCAGCAGCAACTCCAACAGGAATTTACACCCAGCCTGAAAAAACAACCGCTGACTGCGGCTGAGCTTATCGAGCTCAGCATGGAAATGGCTAACCTCAGTGCGGAAATTGATCGTGATATGCAGGCCTATGCCCAGCGCACTAAACATCGTTACATCTCCTCACAGGCGCGGGAATATCGTGATGCTGCCTATCTGGATGCCTGGCGCGCCAAGATAGAACGTATTGGCAATCTCAACTATCCCGAGGAGGCAAAGCGAAAAAGTGTTTCCGGTAGCCTGATACTTGACGTGGCGATCAATGCCAACGGCACCATCAGCAATATTACCGTCGTGCGGCCATCAGGGGAAAAAATCCTGGATGATGCCGCTATCCGTATAGTTCGTCTGGCTGCGCCCTTCGCGCCTTTTCCGGACGAGCTGCGTAAGGACACTGATATCCTGCACATTACCCGGACCTGGCAATTCTTGAATAATAACCGTCTGGATACAGGCCGCTAGAGTAGCTAGCAGCCCGTTCAATGCATTTGCTATACTTGTATCATACCCCTATGTAGCCGATACTAAGACTATGACAGTAATGGCCTCACTCAGCGATCATTTCCTGATTGCGATGCCGACCTTAAAAGATCCAAATTTCTTTCACGGCGTCACCTATCTCTGTGAGCATAATGAAGAGGGCGCCATGGGTATCATGATCAACCGTCCTCTGGATATTGATCTGGCAGAGGTACTGGGGCAAATGAATATCACAAATGAACAACCGAACATTGGCAACAAAACCATCCTTCTAGGCGGCCCGGTTCAGTGTGAAAGGGGATTTGTAGTACATAAACCGCATGGTGACTGGGAATCCACCCTCGAGATCAATGAAAATATCGGCATCACCTCTTCACGCGACATCCTGGAGGCGCTGGCAAGGGGTGAAGGGCCACGGGAGTGCCTGATTGCCTTGGGCTATGCCGGCTGGGGGCCTGGCCAGCTAGAGCAGGAAATGGTGCAGAATGCCTGGCTAAGTGTACCGGCCGATGAGACGACCATCTTTAATACCCCACTGGAAAAGCGCTGGGAAACCGCCGCGGCACTCACCGGCGTTGACATCAGCCGACTTTCCAGCGACGTGGGACACGCATGACACAATGCCGTACTTTCCTCGGTTTTGATTATGGAACCAGGAAAATCGGCATTGCCATCGGACAGGAATTAACCCATACCGCCCGCCCTCTGACAACCCTCAGAACAATCAAGGAAAAGCCTGACTGGGAAACCATTACCAAACTGATCAGCACATGGCAACCCGATGCCCTGGTCGTGGGACTGCCGCTCAATATGGATGGTAGTGAGCAGGAAATGACCCATGCTGCAAAACGATTCGCAAACCAGCTACGAGGACGCTATCATCTAGCGGTATTTCATGCTGACGAAAGGCTTTCAACGATAACAGCAGAACAAATGATAAAAGAATCCGGTAATAAAGCCGGCAAAAACCGGGAAAGCATCCGTACAGGCATGGATGCGGTAGCAGCCCAGCTGATTCTACAGACCTATTTCAGTGAAAATCCGCGTTAACTCCCGGGAAAGCAAACCATACTAAAATCAAAAACAGTCGAAATAAATAGCGCCCATGAGCTCAAGCCCTTTTGATATAGACGCCACAATCCAGCAAATGTCCACAAATCTGGATGATCAGTTGTCTCAGATGAAAATTACCGACCCTCTCATGGTCGGCATCCATACAGGAGGGGTATGGGTAGCAGAACGCTTGCACAAATTACTAAAACTGGACAGCCCGCTAGGGACCCTGGATATCTCATTTTATCGTGATGATTTTACTCGTATCGGCGTCAACCCACAGGTTAAACCATCTCAGATCCCGGTTCCCGTCGATGACCGGCATATTATCCTGGTTGACGAT
>QIGV01000150.1 GCA_003230085.1 Gammaproteobacteria bacterium | reverse complement strand
ATGATTATAAAACTTTAGTTTAATCAATGGCTTCGGGTCCTCCTAGGGCATTGCGTATACGGGTGAGCGTAGCCGCAGTATTTAGCTAGAAATAAATCATCTATAGGCGTAGTAGAAATGCCCTGGTTATCAATCAAGCGACTGTCTGAGCTAACAGGCAAATCAGATAGGACAATCAAGCGCCGTTGTGACGGTTTACAGTCTAGGCGTGAAGGTAACGCTATTACTTTTCAGACAACCGAAGCATTGCCATTAATTTATGACACGGAAGCTACTAACCCAATTGAGGAAAAGGCGCGACTTGACCGTTTGAGGGCTGATAAGGTTGAGCTTGATCTAGCAGAGCAGCGAGCCGAATTGCTACCCGTTGAACCAGTAGCAGAATTGTGGGCGGCAATCGTGAGCAATCTCAAGGCTAGGTTGTCATCTATTCCCACCGCCGCAGCGCCAGCGTTGGCCTCGCTTCTGACAACGGCAGAGATTCAGGCGCACCTTGAGGAGGAAATTCACGATGTCCTTATTGAGCTATCAAGCGGTGATGCAACAGATTTTCTTGGAGAGATGACACGCTGAGGATCGTTACACGATCAACCCCGCCGGGCTTCGGCTGGGCAGGTTTTTGTCTGCATTTTATTAGCAATATTGATGGATGGCTTAATGCGTTGCTGAATTGTCTGGCAGGCGCTCCTTGAACAGCAAAAACCCACCGCGAAGCGTGTCATCCTCTGTTTCTGCCTCAATGTGTAGCTTACATGGTTCAGTAATTGACAGGGGGGAAAAAGCCATCATCACTGTATGTTCAACACGAATTGGATTATCAATGAGGCTAGGAATATCTACTTCACTTACGGGCACATTTATTTCGGCAATGATGTCGTCGTTAATTTTTGCGCGAATAATTAATTTAGAAAACGGACTATCTATTGGAGTAATTGCACGGAGATGAGCACATAATTTTGGGAGCACAACCGGTAGCTTATTAACTATGAGTTCATTGCTGTAGCAACCCATTAACGAATACTTATTACCTTCTTCATGCCGAATGTCATCACAAAACTGTGTGACAATGATTCTAGGTACGGCCATTCAGCCATTTCCTCTCGTAGCAAGTTGATTTCTAATCGCACGAAATACAGCAGCGTCATCAACATTAAGCGCATTCGCGATTCTAGCAATCAACTCTGTGCCTGGGTCGTTTTGTCCTCGTTCAATGCGGGCTAAATGGGGTTGGCTAGTTTCAACCATCTTTGACAGTTGCATTTGCGATAGGCCAGAAGCGAGGCGCAGTGCGCTCAATGTTTCTGGTTCGTCTGCATAGAGCGTACCCGATAGTTTCTTTCGCGCGTCAGACAGATACTTCGCTTTTTTTGGGTCTGCATCATTCTCCTTTATGACAGACTCAAGGCTCACCGTGTTTGGAAGCGGAATAGGCCGCTGGGGATTAAACTCACGGTAAATAACTTCTGCTGGGCCTGTTGTTGGGCTAGAGACTTTGCCAATCGTCAAAAATTCTTTTGTTGGTGCTACTGTTGAAATCTTCATAATCAAATTTATCCTTATGCACTACTGCAAAAACGCATAGCTGGCGTGTCTGCCAGTGGTAACCATATATGACTCGGTAAACGGTGGCTGGTGTATCTAGTATCCGAAACCGCCACAAATCGCCTTTTTTCCGCGCACCTTCCCATGGTTTCACATTTATATTATTCTGCCCGATTAAGTTATTACCGTAAGTTGTGAGCTTGTCGATAGCATTGGGGTCTGCTTCAAGCTGTTCCAGCACCACTTGTACTTCTGCTGCAGCCTCGGGATCGTCGATCCATAGCTGATTTATGTCTTGTGTAGCATGCTTATGAATATCTATATGCATTATATCATATTCCGTATAATCGGCAATTGATACATTTCATTGAGTAATAGTGCTGAAGTCAGGGTCCGCTAAAAACACAGTCTACAACGCATTCACTGAAAAGGGGTAAACCTGCACCAGGTTACACCCTGAAAACCTGATAAAAACACTCATGCGATACACTGCAAAAATGCCTGATTTGTACCGTATATGTACCGTACGGGATCAGCTAATTATTCCTAAGTCATTGTTTTTATTGGTGCTCCCTAGGGGGCTCGAACCCCTGTTCCCGCCGTGAGAGGGCGGTGTCCTAGGCCACTAGACGAAGGGAGCTTGAAATATCTGTAGGAAATGGATATTTAGTGAGCCGAAACATGCGTTTTCGGCTATTATACGGCGGTTATCCGAATCTACAAGTCAGTAGAGTACACAAGGTAGGTAAATTATCGACAACGCTACAATTATACCCCGTCCTGAGCACGTTATTTCACGCACGGGGATCAGTGAAAATGCACTAAAAGTTCTTTATCGCTTAAAAAATGCTGGTTACAAGGCTTATCTGGTGGGCGGTTGCGTGCGTGACATGCTGCTCGGCAGAGAACCCAAGGACTTTGATGTCAGCACTGATGCCCATCCGGAAGAGGTTGCAAAACTTTTTCGCAACTGTCGCCTGATCGGCAGGCGCTTCCGTCTCGCGCACGTCCACTTTGGGCGTGAAATTATCGAGGTGGCTACTTTTCGTGCTCAGCATTCTGGCGAGGAAGAGGGGAGTACCATTGAGAACGGCATGATTCTACGGGACAATGTTTTTGGTGGAATCGAGGATGATGCCTACCGCCGCGATTTTACTATCAATGCGCTGTACTACAATATCAACGATTTTTCTGTGGCAGATTATACCAATGGTATTGATGATCTACAGGCAGGAACCCTACGCCTCATTGGTCAGCCTGAAGTCCGTTTTCGCGAAGACCCGGTGCGCATGCTCAGGGCAGTACGGTTCGCTGCTAAACTTGGTTTTCGGATAGCGCCGGAAACTGAAACCGCAATCTGGGCGATGGGTGGATTGTTGCAGGATATTCCTCCGGCGCGTTTGTTTGAGGAAGTATTAAAACTGCTTCTCAATGGGTGCGCAGTACAGACCTATGAATTATTGCGCCACTATGATTTGTTCAAATATTTATTTCCTGAAACCGACAGGTGTTTGGGTGAAGAGGAGGAGGGATATCCTCATATGTTTGTGCTGCGGGCACTTGAAAATACCGAAATCAGGATTGCCGATAACAAACCGGTAACGCCTGCATTTCTGATAGCTGCCTTGCTATGGGAGCCCGTACGATCGACCGTGCATAAGGTAAGACAGAAGGACATGACGGAAGCTCAGGCACTGCAAATCGCAGGGAGAGATGTGTTGGCGGAGCAAACCCGGCATGTTGTTTTGCCACGACGGTTTACGACACAGTCCAGAGAGATTTGGCAAATGCAGCCGCGCTTGATACGCACAGGCACTAAGCGTGCTTTGCGCCTGGTAGAGCATCCCCGCTTTCGTGCTGCCTATGATTTTCTATTATTACGCGCCCTTGCAGGTGAAGATGTCCAGTCACAATGTGACTGGTGGACCCGATTCCAGGAGGTAGATGATGAGGCGCGGCATGCCATGTGCCAGGGCCGCAAACATTCTGGACAACAGCGGCGTTCTAGAAGTAAGCACAGAAAAGAAGAAAAATAACGGGGTTATGAGAACAGGAAGTGAACAGGTATGCGCCTATATTGCGCTGGGCAGTAACCTTAGCGACCCGGTTCAGCAGATCACCAGGGCTTTTGCGGCTCTGGATGCCATTCCCGAAACACGGTGTGTTCTAAATTCTTCCTTATACGCCAGCCGTCCGATGGGAGAGATTGAACAAGCTGACTATATTAATGCAGCCGCTACTCTTGAGACTTGCCTGTCCCCCCGAAATTTACTGCACTGCTTGCAGGATATTGAAAGCCGACAAGGGAGGGTACGTGGGGAAGTGCGCTGGGGGCCGAGAACACTGGATCTGGATCTCCTGATATATTCAGATTGGCAGTGCCATGATCCAGAGTTGACTATACCGCACCCGGGATTATCTCAGCGCAATTTTGTCCTGTTTCCCTTATACGAGATATCCCCTGGTTTAATGGTTCCCGGCCTGGGTAGTTTGCAGGGACTTGTAAAAAAAGCATCAATGATTGGCTTGCAGCGTCTGGAGACTGAATGTGAAATGTCAGTATCCTGAATACATTGTTGTCGAAGGTCCTATCGGTGTGGGAAAGACCAGTTTAGCCAGGCGTTTTGCCACAACCTTTAATACCGATTTGTTATTGGAGGGCGCTGATGAGAATCCGTTTCTGGAACGGTTTTATAAAAATCCCAAGGAAGCTGCCTTGCAGACACAGCTCTACTTTTTGTTTCAACGCACACGTCAAATGCAGATGCTTCGCCAAGGCGATATATTCAGACCGGTTCGGGTCGCCGATTTTCTGATGGAAAAGGACCGCTTGTTTGCTCAGTTGACGCTGGACGATGAGGAGCTGCGTCTCTATGAGGAAATATATAGTCGCTTGACTGTCGATGCACCTGTGCCTGATCTGGTGGTATATCTACAAGCGCCAGTGGCTGTTTTGGCGGAGCGTATCAGAGAGCGTGATATAACACATGAGCAACACATTGATACCGCTTATCTGGAAAAAGTTGTTGACTCCTATGCTTCGCTTTTCCATTTCTATAGTGCGGCGCCACTACTGATTGTTAATGCCGCTGAAATTGACCCGATCAAAAACGAGGATGACTACCTGTCCTTGCTGGATAAAGTCTGTACAATTACCAGTGGCCGTCATTATTATAATCCCCTGCCGCTGAATCTGTAATTTGTTACCCCCCCGTCCGACTTCTCAAGGGCCCATATTCGGCGGGGTATACTGAGGAGACTTTTGAGTTAAGAGCAATGAATATGCAACAGCAGCAAGCGCAATTACCCACCATATCCCTGGCTACGATCAGGTCTATGAAAGACCGTGATGAGAAATTTACTTGCCTGACGGCGTATGATGCCAGTTTTACGGTTTTACTTGAAAATGCAGGTATTGATATCTTGCTGGTCGGTGATTCGCTAGGGATGGTGATTCAGGGCAGGGACACTACACTGCCCGTTACGCTTGAGGAAATGATCTATCACACCGCCTGCGTTAGTCGGGCTCGCAAGCGAGCGCTGGTAATAGCTGATATGCCTTTTATGAGTGATGCCGAGCCGACTCAGGCACTGACAAACGCGGCGCGGCTGATGGGAGAGGGTGGGGCGCATATTGTCAAAATAGAAGGCGGCTTGGTGATGGCTGACACGATACGGCTGTTGAGCGAGCGAGGGATTCCTGTCTGCGCGCATCTGGGGCTATTGCCGCAATCAGTACACAAGATGAGCGGCTACCGCGTCCAGGGTCGTGATGAACAATCTGCTCGACAGATTCTCGATGATGCGGCCAGTGTCGTGTCCGCAGGCGCTGATATGCTATTGCTGGAATGTGTGCCTACTGGGCTGGCCGATCAAATCGTAGCGGCTGTTGATGTGCCTGTGATCGGTATCGGCGCAAGCGCTTCCTGTGGCGGCCAGGTGTTGGTTTTATACGATATGCTAGGCATTTCACCAGGTAAGCGAGCAAAATTCAGCAAGAATTTTCTCGCCGGGAATGATTCCATTGAAGCTGCTGTTAAGGATTTTGTGCAGGCGGTTAAAAGTGGCCAGTTTCCAGCACCTGAACATCTTTACGATTAATGGAGACATTACACGCTATTCCGAGACTGCGGGATACGGTGCGGAACTGGCGAGAACAAGGTGAGTCTGTCGCACTGGTCCCTACCATGGGTAATCTACATAACGGACACCTGGTGCTTGTAGGTGAAGCGCAAAAATTGGCCACCAAAGTAGTGGTTAGTATCTTTATCAATCCTATGCAATTTAATGATAAAAGTGATTTTGCAGATTATCCGCGGACACTTGAAGATGATCGTCAAAAACTGGATGTCAATGGTGTTGATGTACTGTTTGTGCCAGAACAGGCGGCACTATACCCGATGGCAGTACCGATGGCCCATCTGGGATTAGATAGCGCTACCCGGGTTGAAGTGCCAGGCCTGTCTGATATTTTATGCGGTGAATTCCGGCCGGGGCACTTTACTGGTGTGACCACTATTGTGGCTAAACTATTAAATATTATTCAGCCGGATATTGCTCTGTTTGGCGAAAAGGATTTTCAACAATTACTGCTGATTATGCGGATGGTGCATGATTTACACTTGCCAGTGAAGATTGTCGGCGTGCCTACGGTGCGGGAAGCGGATGGTCTGGCCATGAGTTCCCGGAATACCTACCTGTCGGCTGACGAGCGTGTCCGGGCTAATAAGCTTTATCAGATACTATGTCATGCCAACGAACAAATAACCCGGAATTCGCACGGCACCTGTGATTTTAGAGCAATTGAGCATAAATCTATGGCATTGCTGGATAATGAGGGGCTACGCCCGGAGTATTTCAGTGTCCGGCGCGCCAGTGATCTGGCGCTGGCGGGGCCCGAGGACCAGGATCTGGTAATATTGGCTGCCGTCTGGCTGGGCAAAACCCGCCTGATCGATAATGTGCGAATTGGATAGCGCCTGATATTAGTGATAAAATCCATAACGATTGGATATTCGTGACCGTCAGTGTACCCCGCTGGGCATGAACCCCTGAGGGATGCCAGGGCGCCTGTGTACTACTCGGAGGGTATAACTGACAGGCTCATTCGTATTAATTTACTTTAGGGTGAATAGGAAAACTATGAATCGTGTCATGCTAAAATCTAAATTGCACCGTGCCTGCGTTACGCAGGTCGAACTCGAGTACGAGGGTTCGTGTGCGATTGATGAAAATCTGTTGGATGCTGCTAACATCCAGGAATACGAACAGATACACATTTATAATATTGATAACGGTGAGCGCTTCGTGACCTATGCTATTCGTGCTGAGCGTGGATCAGGCGTTATTTCGGTTAACGGTGCGGCAGCTCACAAGGCCAAGCAGGGTGACCGGGTTATTATCTGTACCTACGCCACCCTGAGTGTTCAGGAGCAGGCCCAGTTCAGTCCGAAGCTGGTCTATCTTGATGAAAAGAACAACATCACGCATACCCGCAGTAGTATCCCGCTGCAGGTTGCCTGACTAGCCAGTATTTCTCATGCCGGCCGCGATGGCATTGATCGAGCGTAGTAGCGGATTGAGCCAGGCATGCTGTTCATTCTCGCTGAGAGATGGATCCCGGTAGCGATTCAGTAGCGTGATTTGAATGTGGCTGAGTGGATCAAGGTAGGGATTCCGGCGGCTCAGGGAAAGTACCAGAGGTGGATTTTCCTCCATAAGCTGCTTACTGTCGGCAGCGAATAGTGCCTGTTGCACAGTTAATTCGTATTCAGTTTTAATCTTGTAATAGATTGATTTTGCTGCTTCTTTATCAGAGCATAATTCCATATATTCGTGTGCGATCTGTATGTCAGCCTTGAACAGGGACATTTGTGTGTTGCTAAGTAGCGCACGGAAATAGGGCCACTCCTGATACATACGATGTAGTTCATCAATATGATCCGGGCGTGATTCACACCATTTTTGCAGTGCTGTGCCGATGCCGTACCAGGCCGGCATGGTATGCCGTGACTGCGCCCAACCAAAGACCCAGGGGATGGCCCGGATAGATGATTTTGAACGGTCTTTGCTCTTGCGGTGGCTGGGTCTGGAGCCAATATTGAGAAGACTGATTTCACTGACTGGTGTTGCTTCATAAAAATAATCGAGCAAGCCCGGTGTATCATCGACCAATGCCCGGTATGATTTCTCACCGGCTGTGGCCAGTTGATCCATAATTTCGACATGCTTTGAATTGACCGGGCAGGGTGGGGCGATCAGGCTCTTGCTGGCTTTTAACAGACCAGTAATGCCCACGCCCAGCTCAAATATTGCTGTTTCCTTATTGCTGTATTTATACGAGACCATCTCACCCTGCTCGGTGAATTTGATGCGGCCCTGGACTGTGCCAGGTGGCTGCGACAATATGGCTTCATGTGTGGGCCCGCCACCCCGGCCGATAGTGCCGCCGCGACCGTGAAATAACCTGCAATCAATATTGCGTTTATTGGTTATCTCTATAATTTTGATCTGGGCCTTGTACAGGCTCCATGAGGAGGCGAGGATGCCACCATCCTTGCAGGAATCTGAGTAACCCAGCATGATCTCCTGTAGGTTGCCGGAGGCCTTGAGTAGTGCTGCATAACTGGGGTTGTCAAACAGTGTTGTCATGACCGGTTCGATATGCAGCAGGTCCTCAATAGTTTCAAAAAGAGGGGTCACTTGAATATTACAGAACCATTTCCCGGCACTGTCGTGCCCGACAAGCCCTGCCTGATGTGCTAGAAAGATCACTTCCATCACATGACTGGCATTGTGGGTCATGGAAATGATGTAGCTGCCAAATGCCTCAGGACTGACCTCATCGGATATCTGCCTCATTACCCTGAATACCTCCAGGGTTTCCCGTGTCTGATCCATCAAAGTCGATTCGTCAAGCGTAACAGGTGGTTGGCTGATAGTTTTCGACAGGATATCAAGACGACTGCTTTCATCCAGATTGTCATAATCTACCGCAGTGGGCAGATTTCTGAACAGCTCACTAACCGCTTCAGTGTGGCGAGTTGATTCCTGGCGCAAATCAAGATTCATCAGGTAGAAGCCACAGGTCTCAACCAGTCGGATCAGGTCCTGGAGATTGCCTGCTGCTATATTGCCATCGCCATGCGATTTTAGAGAGTCCCGTATGCGGTAGAGATCCTGCAGGAAAACATCGGTGGATAGAAAGCAGGCTGGTGGTTCTTGATCTTCTTTACCATCAATCTGGGCTCTGACATGGTTGAGCATGCATTGCAGTCTGAGACGGATAATATAGAGCTTGCGACGGTATGGCTCATCGCGAAAACGCTCTATATTACTTCCGAATGTTTGGACAGCAAGGTTCTCATCTTTTTTCAGTCCTTCCATGAAAGCATCAGTAGGCTTGCATAGCAGGATGGAGTGGGGGAGTTCGTGGCTGAGCTGGTTGACGCGTTGTAGATATTCTTTCAGAACCGTGGCGATGTGCAGTCTGACTGCTATCACAGTAGTTTGTGGCGTCACATTCGGGTTGCCGTCACGATCGCCGCCAACCCAAGAGCCAAAACGGATGAAACTGGGGATCTTGATTTGTTGACCAGCAGCTAGTTTCGGCCCATATATTTTATCTACTGCCTTTTCAAAGTTACGGTATGCAGCTGGGATAGCCTGAAATAGACTGTCTTTGAAGTAGTAGATGCTATGTCTGATTTCCGCAGCAACCTCTGGTTTCTGTGACCTGACTTCGTTGGTTTTCCAAAGTGTCTGAATTTCGCATTCCAGGCTTTTAATAACCTCGTCACGTTCTTCTCTGGATAGACGGGCATCATCCAGTTCCCTGCTGGTCACGAAAATACGCCGCTGAGCTTCCATGATGGTGTGGCGTTTGGACTCCGTTGGGTGGGCAGTGATGACTGGTATATAATTAAGCTGATCAAGCATGCTCTGTAATTGATCAGCGCCGATATCTTCGCTGAGAAAGCCTTTTAGGGTTTCCTCATATGAGCCGGGCCATAAATTTTCCCCGGCACGTCTGAGCCGGCGGCGTTGCTGGTGCTGATAGGCCTCCTCGGCAATATTGACCAGGCTGAAGTAGGTGCTGAAGGCGCGTACTACGTGGGTCAGTGTTACTGGGTCCAGTTTTCTGATGATTCGCAGTAGCTGCTCACGTTTGCTGGGGGAGTCAACCTTGCGTAGGTGAATATAGCCTTTGCGCAGGGCTTCAACAGCCATGTATACACGCCCACCGGCCTGTGAACGCAGTACATTTCCAAGCAGATTGCCAAACAATTTGACGCGCGCACGTAATTTTTTATCTTGATTTATCATTAAATTATAATATAAATATTGAGTAGATTATTAATTGATGCCGCGCAGTACGGTGCGCATTATAACTGATTCCTGCGGGTATTGCTTATTGGAGGGAGAGTGGAGGAGCCGTATAACCGAGCTGTTCAGTCATGCTTAGGCGCCAGTCGATCAGCACTTCGGTATAGCTCAAGATATTGACGGGCGCTGCGTCGCCAGCCAAAATCTTGCTGCATGGCGTTGAAGACCAGTTTTTTCCATTTTTTTGGTTGTGCGTAGAGCGCCTGGGCCCGGTCTATGGCGTGCAGCAGCGACTCCGGTGTAGCTGATTTAAAAACAATACCGCTTGCAGTTCCGTCTGCAATGTTTTTATCTGACGCATCAATGACAGTGTTGGCCAGGCCACCGGTATGGCGAACAATAGGCAACGTACCATATCTCAAACTGTATATTTGGTTGAGTCCGCAGGGCTCGTACCGTGATGGCATCAGAAACATATCTGCACCACCTTCAATTTCGTGAGCCAGTTTTTCATTGTAGCCAATATGTGCGCTGACATGATCCGGATAGTCAAGCATGGCGAGTTCGAGGCGTTGCTCCAGTGATTTATCTCCACTACCCAATATAGCAACTTGAACGTTGCGTTGTACGAGCTGAGGTAATATAGCCAGCAGCAAGTCAAAGCCTTTTTGTTCGACCAAACGGCCGACGAGACCGATCAGCGGAATATTCTGGTCATGTGGCAAATTGAATATTTTTTGCAATTGCGCTTTATTGGTTTTTTTATTTTCCACTGTAAAGGGATTATAGTTTGCAGTCAGATAGCTATCCCTGGCTGGATTCCACTGACTATAATCTGCGCCATTGAGGATGCCGACGAGATACTCGGAACGTTGGCTAAGCAGATCCTCCAGTCCACAACCGAATTCAGGTGTGCATATTTCCTTGGCATATTGCGGACTGACAGTACTTATCATATCAGCAAAAATGATTCCGCCCTTGATAAATGAAAGCTGGTTATAGAATTCCATCGCATGCATTGACCAGAGCTCTGGAGGTAAATGCAGGGCCTCGAAGTCACTCCAACTGAAGAGTCCCTGGTATGCAAGATTGTGTATAGTAAATACTGTTGCTGGACGGTGGCTTGCCGGAGCCAGTAGTGCGGGCACGAGTCCGCATTGCCAATCATTGCAGTGTACGATGTCCGGTTGCCAGTCTATCCCCGCCTGGTTAAGGGCTATCTTCTCTACTGCCCGACAGAAAACAGTAAAACGCTCTGCGTTATCAGGCCAATCCTGACCTGAACTATCAACATAGGGCCCACCTTCCCGGTCAAAATGACGCGGGGATTCCACTAGCCATACAGTGATTCTTGTGCCGGGCAAATACCCTTCCAGCAGGGTTATGGTATCTGGAAAGCCAGGAACTGTTAATTCGGCTTTCCGGGTATAACGCCCGATGGCATTTTTGGCGGCCTTGTAGGCTGGCATGATAATACGGATATCACGGCGTAGTGCTTTCAAAGCAGCTGGAAGACTGCCAGAGACATCAGCCAGGCCACCGGTCTTGATCAGTGGATGGGCCTCACTGGTCACAAATAATATTTTATGGATACTCATAGACTCAGTTATCGATAGTGCTGGATCATTATATTGATTGATATTTAATAGCCGTTACTTAATACTAAACAGTTCCTACGGAACTGGTTTTTTCTACCCCCTAGAGGGGTATAAATACCCCATAAGATATGATGTTAACAGAATTGCCATTATAGGTGATCCGTTTTCAGAATGTATAAATGTCTTCAGACATACGACGAGGATGTAAACGAATGAAACTTGCAATGATAGGGCTGGGCAAAATGGGTGGCAATATGGTTCGCCGTCTGTGTCGTGCTGGCATTGATGTAGTCGGCTATGATGCGTCGTCTGATGTCAGGAAAGCACTCGAAAAGGAAGAAGGCATTACCCTGGCACCGAGTATTACCCTCGCCTTGAAAAAACTACCGGATCCTAAAATTGTATGGGTTATGGTTCCCAGCGGCAAGCCAACAGACAAGGTTATTAAAGAACTGGAAAAGCGACTATCGAGTGGCGATGTAGTTATAGACGGGGGTAATTCCAACTACCATGACAGCCAACGACGCGGGGCGATTCTGACTCAATCCGGGATTGGTTTTATTGATGCTGGGACAACTGGTGGTGCGCGGGGCATCGAGAATGGCTATTGCATGATGCTGGGAGGAGAAAAAAGATTTGTCAATATGATTGAACCGGTGGTTAAGGCGTTGGCACCCGCACCGGACAGGGGATGGGCCCATGTTGGTCCGGTGGGTGCTGGTCACTATACCAAGATGATCCATAACGGTATTGAATACGGTATGATGCAGGCTATAGCAGAGGGTTTTGCCTTGTTACATAACAAGGAAGATTTTTCTCTGGATATCGCACAAGTTGCAGAACTCTGGCGGCATGGGTCCATTATAAGTAGCTGGTTAATGGATTTGACTGCAGGAGCACTGAAAAATGATAAAAAGATGGAGTTGGTTCCATCTTCCGTCGCTGATTTTGAAGAAGGGCGCTGGACTATGCTTGAGGCCATTGATCAAGGTGTGGCTGCGCCGGTGATCAGCCTGGCGCTGCAAATGCGCTTTACCAGTCAGGATCAAGTCGGTTTTACCAATCGTATGTTGTCAGTCATGCGCAATGCCTTTGGTGGACATGATATGAAAACAGATGCCTCATCGGAGAAAAAATAATCATGGAACCCTGCACGCTGGTCATCTTCGGGGCGACAGGCAATCTGTCACGAATCAAGTTGATACCTGCACTCTATTCCCTTGAGGAAGAGGGTCGCCTGCCGGATAAAATGACTATTCTGGCATTTGGAAGGCGACCCTGGACACGAGAAAAATGGGTCGAGGAAGCCTCTAACATGCTGGCTGAAAAATATGGAGATGCGATCGATCAGACTGCCTACCACCGTTTTGTCGAGCGTTTGCATTATTTTCAGGGTGATCTTGGTGAAGCGGAATCTTATACCCGCTTGAAAACGGAATTGAAAGACAATACTGCGCTGTTATCAAATCTCATTTTTTACATGTCGATCCGTCCGGCAGATTTTAGCCATGTCGTTAATCAATTGGGCGAGGTAGGTCTGCTCGATGAGACCGAAGGTTGGCGGCGTACGGTGATCGAAAAACCCTTTGGCTATGATTTACTCAGCGCCCAGATCATGCAGCAAGGTTTTCTCAAGTGTCTGGATGAGCATCAAATATATCGCATTGATCATTATCTGGGCAAAGGCACAGTCCAGAATATCCTCGTTTTCCGCTTTGCGAATATATTGCTCGAGCCGCTGTGGAATCGAAACTACGTGGATCATGTGCAGATTACCCACTCTGAAACGCGAGGTATTGAAACCCGGGCAGATTACTATGAAGGTGCGGGTGCTTTACGGGATATGTTACAAAGCCACCTCATGCAGCTGTTGGCACTAGTGGCGATGGAACCACCGGCAGGCATGGATGCCGAGTCATTGCGTGACGAGAAGGTCAAGGTAATGAAATCGATACGCCCGATCACGCAAAATGCGGTGCATGCCCATGCCTTTCGCGGCCAGTACGCACGAGGTATGGTCGATGGTGATTCCGTGCCGGGCTATCTTGAAGAGGAGGGCGTTGCGACAAACAGCACCACGGAAACCTATGCTGCCCTGAAACTGTATATCGATAACTGGCGTTGGCGCGGTGTTCCATTTTATCTGCGTACCGGTAAGCGTATGGCGGAAGGTAGTTCCGCAATCAGTATTCGCTTCAAGGAGCCACCGCATCATCTGTTTCGTAACACTCAACTGGAGCGGTTTATGCCCAATTGGCTGTTGATGGGGATTCAACCCAACGAATGTTTAAAAATGGAGATTCAAGTCAAAGTCCCGGGTCTTGAAATGAATACCCGCACTATCAGTCTGGATGCAAGCTATCGCAGCGGGGATGAAAAGGAATCCGATGCCTATGAAGAATTGCTGCTGGATGTTATGAAGGGCGATCATTCCCTTTTCCTGCGCTATGACGAAGTGGAGTGGGCGTGGCGTGTTATGGATCCGGTGCTCAAGGTCTGGTCCATGGAGCGTGATTTTATCAATACCTATCCGGCCGGCAGTTGGGGGCCACGCGGTACTTATCGATTGTTTGATAGTGATGGGCAGTTCTGGCGTCATTCCCTGGAGCTTGATGGAATCGATGTCAGTTCGGAAGCCTATTGAGAGACATGGGGGACCAGGAAAAACTATCCGTAACGCCAGCATGGTGTGCCCTTCAAAAGCATCATCAGGAAATCAAAGCGCTGCATATGCGGGATCTATTTGAACAGGACCCAGGGCGTTTTGAAAAATATTCCGTGCAGTTCGAAGAGATCCTGCTGGATTACTCAAAAAACCTGATAACGGATCAAACGATAAAGCTGCTGTTTGATTTAGCACAGCAGGCCGGGCTCAAACAACACATTGACAGTATGTTTCAGGGTGACAGGATAAATGTTACTGAGGATCGTGCGGTATTGCATACGGCGTTACGGAATCGTGCCAACACCCCGGTAATCGTCGATGGCCAGGACGTCATGCCGCAGATCAACGCAGTTCTGGAGCGGATGCGGGATTTCAGCGAAGCGGTGCGAAATGGTCGCTGGACAGGATATAGCGGCAAGAAAATTACAGATATCGTTAATATCGGCATTGGTGGGTCGGATCTGGGGCCGGTAATGGTCGTAGAGGCACTTAAACATTATGCCAGTCCCAAAATTGTGCCTCATTTTGTTTCCAACATTGATGGTACCCATATTGTTGAAGCACTGAACGGGCTTGACCCTGAAACCACGCTGTTTATCGTCGCCTCAAAAACTTTTACGACACAGGAAACCATTACCAATGCCCAGACAGCCAGGTCATGGCTGGTGGAGGCATTGGGAGATGAAAAAGCAGTTGCCCGACATTTTGTGGCCTTATCGACTAATCGAAAAGAGGTTGCTGCTTTCGGAATAGACACCGCAAACATGTTTGAATTCTGGGATTGGGTCGGCGGGCGTTATTCCTTGTGGAGCGCTATCGGTTTATCCATTGCGGTGGCTATCGGCATGAAAAATTTTGATGAACTGCTGGCGGGCGCTCATGCCATGGATAAGCATTTCAAAACAGCGCCCTTTGAGCAGAATATCCCGGTAATACTGGCTCTGCTGGGGATATGGTACAACAATTTTTTCGATGCCCAGAGCCATGTCATTCTGCCTTACGACCAGTATATGCATCGTTTCCCTGCCTATTTTCAGCAAGGCGACATGGAGAGCAATGGCAAGGGCGTTACGATTGACGGGCAGCCGGTTGATTTTTCCACCGGCCCGGTCATCTGGGGTGAACCGGGTACCAATGGGCAGCATGCATTTTACCAGTTGATTCACCAGGGTACCAAGCTGATACCGGCTGATTTCCTTGCGCCTATTGAAAGTCATAACCCAATCGGCATGCACCACACGATATTAATGTCGAACTTCTTTGCTCAGACCGAGGCCCTGATGAAAGGAAAGGCAGAGGATGAGGCTCGTGCAGAGCTTGAATCGGCTGGCATGGAAAGCGAGTTTGTAGAGAGATTACTGCCCCATAAAATATTTTCGGGTAACAGGCCCACCAACTCCATCCTGTTTCAGAAACTCACCCCCCATACCCTGGGCGCGCTGATCGCCATGTATGAGCACAAAATTTTCACTCAAGGGGTGATCTGGGGAATCAACTCATTCGATCAGTGGGGTGTAGAACTCGGCAAGCAACTGGCTAAAGTAATTCTGCCGGAGCTGGATAATGCTGATTCAATTGCTGTGCATGACAGCTCTACCAATGGCCTGATCAATTATTTCAAAGCCAGGCGCTGAATAGCCGCCCATGCTCTTTCAAGGGCTTTAACGAGGTATGAGAATCGCGCTGGGAATTGAATATCAGGGACGGCAATTCAGCGGCTGGCAAATCCAACTGGGGGTGCGCACCGTGCAGGAATGTGTGGAGCGCGCTATATCAAAAGTCGCTAATCATCCTCTACGGGTGATTTGTGCAGGTAGGACAGATACTGGCGTTCATGCCATCGGGCAGGTTGTTCATTTTGACACTCACGCCGAGCGTTCTATCCATTCATGGCAATCGGGTGCCAATGCTAATCTACCAAGTGATGTCAGCGTCAGATGGGCGCACCAGGTTGACGATAACTTTCATGCCCGGTTTTCTGCTGTGCGGCGCCAGTATCGCTATCTTATTTATAACCATCGGGTGCGCCCCGCAATTGCCGCACACCAGGTGAATTGGGATTATCGTCCGCTGAATGAACAGGCCATGTCGGACGCCAGTGCTAGTTTGTTGGGAGAGCATGATTTTTCATCGTATAGAGCCTATGCCTGTCAGGCAAAATCGGCGATCAGGACAATTTACCGCCTGGATGTAACACGCATGGGTGACTATGTCATGATTGATGTTGAGGCCAATGCCTTTTTGCATCACATGGTGAGAAATATTGCCGGTGTGTTGATGGCCATCGGTGCGGGGGAGCATTCCCCTGTCTGGGCTGCGGAAGTTCTGGAGAAAAAAGATAGACAGCTGGGTGGTGTGACGGCGCCACCGCAGGGGCTCTATTTTGTACGGGTTGTCTACCCCGATACCTATGCTCTTCCCTGTAGTACCCCTGATCTTCGCTATACTAATCCCGTTATGGCGGTTAGCGAATGAAGGGGAGATATTTTAAAGCGCGGGGCAGAATAGACGTTTCTCTATGGCCACTATTACCTATTATGTTGCATTATAACCTTATGTGAAACTTAAAAATTGTCATGAAAAAGCTTAAAAACGAAGCAGAATTGATCAAAGCGGCAATTATTGCGGGCACAAAATATGTTGAGGCACGTGGCGCGGCGGAGTTTGAGCCTACGGATTCCGCAACTGATAAAGTTTTATACATCTACCGGCTATTCGTGCATGATAAAATTATTCAAGCATTACCTGAGGATCAGGTCTCGGATAAAACCATCAAGCATAAACTCGCTATCTGGTACGCTAAGCAACTACCGAAAGGCCACTCTCTTTTGTAGGTCTCAAAGAGACCATTCAAAGAGAATTATTTTCACCCATTTGAGCCCTTTTTAACATCAGCATGACTGATCCTCAGCCCAATAATCCACTGCATGGCATGACCCTGGAAATGGTCCTTACTCGTCTGGTGGCGCGTTATGGTTGGGAGAAATTAGGGCGCACCATCAACATTAAATGTTTCAACCATGAGCCCAGCATCAAATCAAGTCTGAAGTTTCTGCGGAAAACTCCTTGGGCCAGAGAAAAAGTGGAAGGTTTATATATACGCAGCCTGAAGTTTTCGGATTGAGTCGATAATGATCCCCTGGGTTTTGTTTGATAGTGTACAAGTTACCGGTAACGAGAGGAGATT
>QIGV01000137.1 GCA_003230085.1 Gammaproteobacteria bacterium | reverse complement strand
GGCACGCGCATAGCAGAGTGGTGCAAGTGAGCGCGACCCACTGCATGAACAGGGAAATCAGGCTGAGATCATTCCAGCGTCCGGTGCTTTGGCCTTGCGGCGCCAGCGCCAGAATAAAGGCGAGCAGCTCGGCGATGACGACGATAATGAAGACAATACGAATATTGCAGAAATTGGGTAAAAAATTATCTGTGTTGTCTGTGTGCCCTTTGGGGTATAGACCCTGCCTGGGGGGAGCGGCATTCCGGTATCTGAGAGGTGCTGATGAAGCTTTCATGGTTTTGGGTGAAAAATTCCCGCAGTAAATAATGACAGATTGGCGATATCGTCACTGATATCGGCCATACCGGGAAAAATCTTCAGGGTGGCGGCGTTTTTAAGTGCGCGGGGTTGTTGGGTTGAGCTTCGTGTCTTCAAGGCCAAGGGATTTTAATGTGTTGATCAGCTTTCCCAGCCTGCCGGGTATTTGAGGGGTAATGTCCAGCGCCAGCAGACGATCCAGATCCGCTGGGGTATCGATGTCTGACAACTGCCCGTGCTCAAGCCATGGCCACCCCAACTGCTGCAACCGGGCACAGCTCGCCTGATAGACGGTCTGTGTACCCCAGGCAATATTGGAAAAGATCATAGGCGAAAATCTGCGCAGCCCGATGAGGACATAACCCCCGTCATCAGCAGGTGTGATGACGGCATCCTGGCCATCAGACAGGGCATCAAGCGCGCCATGAAGGTGTGCGCTGCTCAGGTAGGGACAGTCTGTGCCGATCATGATGGCCTTGCCGCTTGATTCCAGAGTAGTTTTGAAGGCATGAGCCATACGCTCTCCCAAATTCTCACCCTGTTGGGTTCGCAGTGTAATCGGATATTTTTTCTGGCAATCCTTAATAAAAGGGTGTTCGGTGTTGGGTGTGTACCACAACTCGACGGGGCAGGATGGATGATACTCGATGGTTTCCAGGGTATGTAGCGTCAGAAGTCTGTGAACTTGTGCTGCACTGTCTTCACCGATACGCGCCGCCAGGCGGGTTTTGACATAGCCTGGGGTAGGCGCCTTGGCCATAATGATCAATCGGGCGTCGGTGTAGAGCATGTCTCACTTTGCCGGTAGCGTGCCGCGAGGCGTCCGGGGTCGGCACCGAGAAAATAGGCGAGGCGCAAATACCACATCAGATAGATCGTTTGCATAATCCCCTGCTGTTCCCAGCGCCGGCTGGAAGAGATGACCTGTTGCGGGAGGCAGAGGGGGCTACTGACTGTCTTGAGTCGTTTGCTAAATGCAATGTCTTCCATCAGTGGTATGTCCGGGAATCCACCAAGTGCTTCAAAGGTGTTGCGTTGGATGAAAATTGCCTGATCACCGGTGGCGATACCGGTCAGTCGGGAGCGACTATTCATTAGTTTTTCGACCATACGCAACAGGTAATTCTGGCCCGACAGGCGCACATTAAATCGCCCCCAGCAGTGATGGTTGTTAGCCAGGCCAGCGATGATAATCTCGTCCGCCTGGCTTGGCAGAAGGGTATCGGCATGTAAAAAAAGCAGGATGTCGCCGCTTGCTCGACGAGCGCCTGCATTCATCTGATGCGCACGTCCGGGGCTTGTTCCAAGTTGATGATCAACAAGAAGTTTTGATAGTGTTGATGTCCCGTCTGTGCTGCCGCCATCGACCAGAATGATCTCATGGCCCTTGCCACGCAGGTATTGCAGGTGCTGCAATGTGGTGCGAATTCCAGGCGACTCATTGAGTGTGGGGATTATGATCGAAAGTCGGGTCATGATGAGGCTGCAACTTAAGTAACATAAAGATGTCTGATAGTATCATATGCCGAGTGCACGGCGCTGCGACGGGAGGTATTCAAGCCGGGTTTGTGTTATCATTTAAGCTAATATCTACACTGCGGTACCCTACTTAAAATAGGGAATTTTATTGTAGTTCCTCCGGTCAGCCAATCATGCGCTATTCTGCAAAAAATCATTCCTGTCATATTATCCGGATGCCTGGGCGCTGGGCTATTACTGCTAGTGTGTATATCTTTCTGGCGTCCCTCATTTCCCTCACGCATGTAGTCAGTGCTGCTGATGCTTATATTGATGGTGAATTGCTCATCAAATATAAACGTGGGTTTACGGCTGCCGTGCAGAGTGTTTTGCCGGATGAATACCATATGAAAGTGATTGCGCCAGGCATCGCCAAGGTCACCGTAGATGCAGCCAAGCCCATTGCGGCAGCGATCGCAGAGCTTGAGGCGCATCCGAGCATCGAATATGCCCAGCCAAATTACATCAAGCGCATCCAGCAGTTGCCCGACAATGTGCGCTTTGACATTCAGTGGGGCATGAACAATCTGGGGCAACTAGTACCCAACACCAGTGGCCAGGATGTTCAGGGTGTGCCGGATGCCGATATCGATGCGGTGGAGGCGTGGAATACCACGACCGGTGATCGGAACATTTTGATTGCCGTCATCGACACCGGAGTCGATCTGCAGCACCCGGATCTTATACCCAACCTGTGGCAGAACCCGGGAGAGGGTCCCGACAGTGTCGATAATGACAACAATGGCTATATTGATGATACCTACGGTTGGGATTTTGCACAGGATGATAATTTCCCCGATGATCGCAATGGGCACGGTACCTATATGTCCAGTATTATCGGCGCGCGCAGTCATGGGGCCTTGCAGATTACCGGGTTGAATTGGCAGGTCTCGCTGATGATATTGCGGGCTTTTGACAGTCAAGGGGCGTCCAACACGGTCAAGATTGTTAATGCAATACGATATGCTGTAGACAATGGCGCGGATATCATCAATGCCAGCTATGGCGCAATAGGGGCAGCCAATCAGGGTTCCGGGGCATTTGATCAACTGGAATACGATGCCTACGATTATGCCAGGCAGAATGGTGTACTGGTTGTCGCAGCGGCATGTAATGATGGCGTCAATAATGACGGGGCCGATAGTTGTGTGCCAGCTAGCTATGACCTGAGTAATATCATTTCGGTGGCGGCCACGGATCAATCTGATCAGTTAGCGGACTTTTCCAATTTTGGGAGTAATTCGGTTGATTTAGGGGCCCCGGGGGTCAATATCGCCACTTCCGCGTGGAAAGATTATGCTAGAGGGACGGTGACGATTATCGATGGTACGTCGATCGCATCCGCCTTTGTCAGTGGGGCCGCCGGATTGATTCTGGCCCGCGCCCGTACGTTAAGCAAAGAGGTGTCGGCTATTGGACTACGCGATCTGATACTGGACAACGTGGATGCGCTACCCAATTCATTGGGGGGGCTTGTGGCGACTGGTGGACGCTTGAATGTTGCCCAGGCTGTGGCCGCTGTTGAATCCGCACCAGCGCCACAGCAAACAGGCCCTGCCAATACGCAGTCCAGCAGTGGCGGTGGTGGGCTGTGGGGATTGCCCACCGCAGTCCTGTTGCTGCTATGGTTGGGATGGCATTATGGTTGGCGCTGCAATCCTGGAGATCACTGACTGCCTTATCGTTCTGCGTTGTCAGGCGCTTATTTCATCGTCTGCAGCGCCCGGCGATTCCCGGTGGACTGTGTCCAGATAGGCGGGGATGTTTGCGGCGGGCATGGGGCGGGCAATGTAAAATCCCTGGCCATAGTCGCAGCCCATTTCTTTCAGTAAATTCATGGTTTGCAGATTCTCTATGCCTTCGGCAACCACATGCATATGCAGATTGTGTGCAAGATCAATTATAGACTGGACAATTTCGCGGTCTTTCCGGTCTTCAGTCATGTGTAGAACAAAACTTTTGTCGATTTTTAACTCACTGACCGGAAGCTTTTTCAGATAGGCAAGGGACGAATAGCCGGTGCCAAAGTCATCTATGGAAATCTTGACTCCCATTTCATGCAGTGCATTCAGGGTTTTTAATGCTATTGCCGGGTCAACCATCATGGCGCTTTCGGTGACTTCAAGCACCAGGGATGCTGGTCGGATTCCCCAGATATTGATTGATCTGTTGACCTGGTCCGCAATTTCCCTGGAATGTAGCAAGGCTGCCGAAAGATTGATGGCAATCGATGCCGAAGGCACCTCCGCAAAGCTCTGGCGCCATTCGCGCATTATAATATTGAACGACCAGTATGTCAGTTCTTCAATCAGCTCACTTTCTTCCGCCACGGCTATAAATATTTCAGGACTGATCCAACCTTGCGTTTCATGAGGCCAGCGGATGAGTGCTTCACAACCGCTCACGATTCCCTGACGTAAATCAATCTGAGGTTGGTAGTGAAACATCAGATCATTATTTTTCAGGGCTTCGCGCAAATCCCCTTTCAGTTTGGCACGCAGCTCCTCTTGCTGACGGCGGGATGCATCATAGATCACATATTTAAGGCGTTTTTTCCTGGCTGAAGACAGTGCGCTATCGGCAGCACGCAGAAGATCATCGCGGTTGTCGGCATGATCTGGATAAACCGCGGCGCCCGCCTGCGCACTGAGTGACAGAACCTGGCCGGATATGGACTGGTTTGAGGTGATGGAGGACAGAATTTTTTCAGTGGCCAGTTGCACAATCTGATATGCCTTCAGGTCAGTCACCAGGACAGCGAATTCATCACTGCCGATGTGGAACAGGCGATCATTTGGGCGCAACGCACCCTGGATACATTGTGCAACCTGCTTCAGTACGCTATCACCGAAGTGGTGGCCGAAATCGATGTTAATTTCCCTGAAGTGTTGCAGGTTGAAAACCAGTAATGCAATCCGTCCCCCTTTTTCGCTGGCTTTTGTGATGTGCTGATCCAGCTGGTTTAGCAACTGATCTCGCTGCAGCGGTGTCTCTGACTCATGAAGCATAATGAGTGGACATTATTGCTGCCGCTAACATCATAAATAGTAGTCTCTGGTATCGATGCCGTATGACTCTGCAGACAAAGGGCGGCGGATTTCAATAATATTTCCTTCGTCATCAGTGGGGTTGTCAATGAGATCCAGGATCGGGTTTATGTCGTAAGCGATTTTTTCCTTATCAAGGATCAACATGATCTTCGGGCGCAGGCGACGTGTGCGGTTCTGGGAGAGGATGATGCCCACCTCCCCGGTGCTGAGATCGATCAGAGTGCCGGCCGGATACAGACCAATGCACTGGATAAACTGCTCCACCATGTCGGCTTGAAAGTCCTTGTTACGGAATTCATACATCAGCTGGATGGCTTCATAGGAGGACATCGCATCGCTGTATGGGCGCTCACTGGTGATCGCATCGTAGCAATCTACCAATGCGGCTATCCTGCCACCTATCGGGATCTGGTGGCCGGCTATTTTTCTGGGATAGCCCTTGCCGTCGTGACGCTCATGATGGTGCAACACGATCTCCGTGATATCCTCACTATTCCCTTTCATTTCACTGACTGTGCGTACCCCGAATTCAACATGGCGCCTGACCAACGAGTATTCCTTGTCAGTCAGGCGGCCGGGTTTTTTCAACAAATCATCGGGTAACTGCAACTTGCCGATGTCAAACAGGAGAGTACCCACTGCAAGATTTTCCAGCTCAGTACGTGGAAGACCCAGGTGGCGGCCAAAGGCTATCGCGAGACCACAAGCATCTACGCAATGGGCGTAGGCATAGCCATCCTTGTCCTTCAGCTGTTTCAGCCACATGAAGGCATCCGGATTGCGCAGGATGCTCGCGATCAAATTATTTAAGGACTGTTTGATAGCCACGGTTTTAATGCTGCGCCCGGCCTTGATTCCGTCCATAATCGTCGAAACCAGATCGAGCGTGTTGTCATAGCTATTGCGTGCTGCCTTAAATTCTTCTGATACCGTCGTTTCCAGAGGGTAGCGTTCATCACCGGAGGGATCCCTGAAAATTTTGGCAAGCTTGTCTTCACTTGCTAATTCTGAAGCCATTACCAGATCTCGCGGGACGGCAACGCCGCGCTCCGGGTCAACAAATACATAATCGCATTGTTCTCTTAAGCGGCTAATTTCTTTGATATTATTGACATGGAAGCCTTCAAAGATAAAATTTGTGTCCAGCCACGGACGGTCCAGACCCGACACATACATGCCAAATTTTAAGTGGGCGACGTTAACTTTTTGATGTAATAATTCCATGACTTAGACGTTATGTAGCAGTTTGTTTGGCTGTGTCGTGTGGTTCTCTAAAATCGCTATCGGCAAGGCAGGCATATATTCAAGCTTGTGTGCAGGAAATCTGCTGGGTCAGATTATTCCTCCTGAACTTACTGGAATAATGCCTCCGTATAAAAAAGGGACTCATTGCATTAAACTGAGTGGGCTTGCCTGGGGGCGGGTCAATAATGACCTCTGTCCGTAATGCTATCTGTTTCATCGTTAGATGCAGTGCTATACGCAGAGAAGCATATTAAGTTATTAATATCAGTGCGATATAAAATATTTCCTTGGTCTTGCGGGTTCAATAATAAATATAAATCTGGAGCAAATTATGGAATTTCTGAAATCGGGTAGTGATGTTCTGTTTGTACTATTAGGGGCCATCATGGTATTGGCGATGCACGCGGGCTTTGCTTTTCTTGAGGTGGGAACGGTACGACGCAAGAATCAGGTCAATGCCCTGGTCAAAATCATCTGCGACTTTTCTATCTCGACCATTGCCTATTTTTTTATTGGTTACAGTATTGCCTACGGCATGGATTTTTTTCAGGGGGCAAGCGCCCTGACTGAAAAAAATGGCTATGAACTGGTTAAATTCTTTTTTCTGCTGACCTTTGCTGCGGCGATTCCCGCAATTATTTCCGGTGGAATCGCTGAGCGGGCTCGATTCAACCCTCAACTGATAGCAAGCTTTCTGATCGTTGCCCTGGTTTATCCTCTGTTTGAGGGCATTACCTGGAACGGCCTGTTTGGATTGCAGGATTGGCTGGAGGCGCAGTTCGGTGCCCCCTTTCATGATTTTGCGGGATCCGTTGTGGTTCATGTCATGGGTGGCTGGCTGGCCCTGGCGGCAGTGCTTCTGCTGGGTGCCCGCCATGGCCGGTACGGCAAAAATGGCGAGATGGTTGCGCATCCCCCTTCCAGCATGCCTTTCCTTGCTTTAGGTGCCTGGATCCTTACCGTAGGCTGGTTTGGATTTAACGTGATGTCTGCCCAGAGTATCGATGCCGTCAGTGGTCTGGTGGCAGTGAACTCTCTGATGGCAATGATTGGCGGTGTATTAGCAGCCTTGGTCGTGGGGAAAAATGACCCCGGTTTTGTGCACAATGGGCCACTGGCTGGCCTGGTAGCGATCTGCGCCGGTTCGGATATTATGCATCCTATCGGGGCCTTGTTCACTGGCCTGATCGCCGGGGCCTTATTTGTCTGGACTTTTACCCTAGCTCAGAATAAATGGCGGATTGATGATGTGCTGGGCGTCTGGCCGCTACATGGCTTATGTGGCGCCTGGGGTGGTATTGCTGCGGGAATTTTTGGTTTGGAGGCGCTGGGTGTGCTGGGTGGGGTTTCGCCACTGTCGCAGCTGGCCGGGACCGCACTGGGTATTGTCATTGCTCTAGTCGGTGGTCTGCTGGTATACGGGGGTCTTAAGGCCGTCGTCGGTATCCGGTTGACCCAGGAGGAAGAGTATGCAGGCGCTGATCTGAGCATTCATAAAATTAGTTCGGAATCGCCTTATGGGGAATAAGGCGATTGCTTGATTCGTGAGGCCGACTTGCGCGGGTGTTCATTGTTATTGCTAATCACCAGGATATCCTATTATATTTAAGTTAAACAATATGTTGTAATCTATTTGAAGTCGTATTGCGGGTCGAATGCAGCTGGATATTTTGTCTGAAAAAGTGTAACTTAGTGATCTGTAAAACTATCTTCAGGAGTGTATGGCGCAAAAGTTATATATAAAGACATTCGGCTGCCAAATGAATGAGTACGATTCTGCAAGGATCGCAGATGCTCTGGCCCTGTCACATGACCTTGAGTTGACGACACAGGCGGAAGAGGCGGATGTTCTGTTACTGAATACCTGTTCAGTGCGTGAAAAGGCCCAGGAAAAGGTTTTTTCCCATTTGGGTAGATGGCGGCAGTGGAAGTCTCGGCGGCCTGATCTGGTGTTGGGTGTGGGTGGCTGTGTCGCAAGCCAGGAGGGCGATGCCATCCGGCAGCGGGCACCGTATGTGGATATTGTCTTTGGTCCACAGACCCTGCACCGCTTGCCTGGCATGCTGGATGAGGTGCGGCGCAAACAGTTACCTGTCATTGATATTTCGTTCCCGGAAATCGAAAAATTTGATTGCCTTCCCGAACCGCGTGCGCAAGGTCCAACGGCGTATGTTTCCGTTATGGAAGGGTGTAGCAAATACTGTACATTTTGTGTTGTACCCTATACGCGGGGCGAGGAAGTCAGCAGACCTCTTGATGACGTGATTAGTGAAGTGGCTTCGCTTGCAAGGCAGAATGTTCGTGAAGTGACGCTGTTGGGGCAGAATGTCAATGCCTATTGTGGTCGAATGGGCGAGGATGGTGAGTCCGATCTGGCTTTATTAATAGAGTATCTGACTGCCATTGATGGAATAGACCGTATTCGTTTCACAACATCACATCCCAGGGAATTCGGGCCCAGCCTGATCAAGGCCTATAAGGATATTGCCGCGTTAGCAAGCCATGTCCACCTGCCAGTGCAAAGTGGTTCTGACCGTATACTGACTCAAATGAAACGAGGGCATACGGTGCTGGAATACAAATCCACTATCCGTCAGATCAGGGTGGCGCGGCCGGGTATCAGTATCTCATCCGATTTCATTATTGGATTTCCAGGGGAAACAGATGCGGATTTTCTGGCGACAATGTCATTGATCGATGAGCTTGAGTTCGATCATTCCTACAGTTTTATATACAGCCCCAGGCCCGGAACACCGGCTGCAGGGATGCCGGATGATGTGCCACATGAGGTGAAACAGTTGCGTCTGAAACAACTTCAGACACGCATCTCTGAGTTGGCTGCTGCTTATAGCCAGGCAATGGTTGGCAGCGTTCAGCACGTGCTGGTGGAAGGTATCTCGCGCAAATCGGAGCAGCAATTAACCGGGCGGACCTCAAACAATCGCAGCGTAAATTTTACCGGACCACAAGATTTAATCGGTAATTTTGTCGATATCGAGATTACTGAAGCGCTACCGAATTCATTGCGTGGTGTCATGTTACAAAATCATCACAACACGCTAGTAAATCAGTCTGTCAATTGGAGTTAAATTTATTTAATCTTGAACACCCACCTGCAATCTTTTGACATTGTTCTTGAACCTGCTGACAACCGAAGACTAGCCAGTCTGTGTGGGCAATTCGATGAAAACCTCAAGCAGGTAGAGCGCAGCCTCGGCGTGGAAGTCAATAGTCGTGGTAATACCTTTTGCATTATAGGTGAGCCTCTACCGAGCCAGGTAGCCGGCAAGCTTTTAAAACGGCTATACGAAGAGACGGCCAAATCCCAGTTGACACCCGCCCGTGTACATTTGCTACTGCAAACAGTGGAAGAAGACATGGCAGCGCCACAAAAACCCGATGAAGAAAGCGTTATCAGGGCAGGCCTTAAAGCGATCAATCCGCGTGGTAATAATCAGCGTCAGTATCTGAAAAATATTCTTGATTTCGATATCAATTTTGGTATCGGTCCTGCGGGAACTGGCAAGACCTATCTTGCTGTCGCTTGTGCAGTTCAGGCTTTGGAACGGGAGCAGGTGCAGAGAATCCTGTTAGTTCGGCCGGCTGTGGAAGCTGGAGAGAGGCTGGGTTTTCTGCCAGGAGATCTGGCACAAAAAATAGACCCTTATTTACGGCCTCTCTATGACGCTTTGTATGAAATGCTTGGATTTGACCGCGTAACCAAATTGATTGACCGCAATGTAATCGAGGTTGCGCCATTGGCATACATGAGAGGGCGGACACTGAACGAATCCTACATTATTCTCGATGAGGCGCAGAATACAACGATTGAGCAGATGAAAATGTTTCTGACCCGTATCGGATTCGGGTCCACTGTCGTGGTTACAGGAGATATAACCCAGATTGATTTGCCTCGTGACTGTCGTTCGGGGTTGCGCCATGTCATTGAGGTGTTGAAAGAGGTCTCAGGTATCAGTTTTATATTTTTTCAGGCCAAGGATGTGGTTCGCCATCCCCTGGTGCAGCGCATTGTTACGGCTTATGATGATTCTGAAAATGCTTTGCAGCAGGAAAGGGATCAAAAAAGAAAAACGTGAAGCAGGTTTTCTTTCCATGTCATCATTCAGGGTTCAGCGTGCTTTGCCATGAGTAGTGACAGGCGAATTGAATTCTGAGTGACCACATGGAAAGAGTATTAGAACTGGATGTGCAATATACGGATGATGTTCGGGGTATGGAGAATTTACCGACAAAGGCGCAAATAAAAAAATGGGTCAATGCAAGCCTGGCGGACAGTATTGGCAGTGCCCAGCTTACCGTGAGGATAACCGGCGTACAGGAAAGCCGGCATTTGAATGAAAAGTATCGTTATGGGAAGGGCCCTACTAATGTTTTATCTTTTCCGTTTGAGCAGCCAGACTGGTTACAGCCTCCATTGCTGGGAGACCTCGTGATATGCGCAGATCTGGTAGCGCAGGAAGCCAGGGAGCAAGGCAAGACTAATGAGGCCCATTGGACGCATCTTGTCGTACATGGTGTTCTGCATTTGCTGGGCCTTGATCATGAGACAAGGACACAGGCGGTGGTGATGGAAGAGCAGGAGCGGGTGATTATGGCTCAATTAGGCTATCCGGATCCATATGCCGAGCAAATTGCCGGGTGTTGACAGATTGTAAATATCTGATTTATTTTTATATTTTGCCCGCAGTTTACAGCGGACAAAATGATTATGGGATTACTCAAAGAGGAGAGGTTGAATAAAGCACTAATGAACGGGAATCAAACAAGTCAAATTGAAGCGCACAAATCATGGTTAGGCCGTCTGGGTAAAGCGCTTGGCGGGGAGCCAAAGGATCGTCAGCAATTGATTGAAATATTGCGTGAATCTCAGCAACGCCATTTGCTGGATGCTGAGGCGCTAACGATGATTGAAGGCGTTCTAGAGGTTTCAGAGATGCAGGTCAGAGACATCATGATTCCCCGTTCCTTGATGGTCGTTGTAGAAAGGGATGCCACACTTGACCAAATGCTGCCTATTATTACCGAGTCGGCGCATTCACGTTTCCCAGTGATTGGTGATAACAAAGATGAAGTTGTTGGTATCCTGCTAGCCAAGGATTTGCTGGCCTATTTTTTTGAAGGGGACAAGAAAAAATTCAATATGCGCGATATTCTCAGGCCTGCCGCATTTATCCCTGAAAGTAAGCGTCTGAATGTTCTGTTGAAAGAGTTTCGATCAAGTCGCAATCACATGGCGATTGTCGTTGATGAATATGGTGGTATCGATGGGTTGGTCACAATAGAAGATGTTCTTGAACAGATCGTCGGAGAAATCACCGATGAGCATGATGTTGAAGGCGAGTCCTATATTATGAAGCACAGTGATACCAATTTTACTGTCAAGGCCTTAACCCCGGTTGATGAGTTCAATGAATATTTTAGTGCCAATATCAGCGCTGAAGAATTTGATACCATTGGTGGTTATGTGATGCGCGAATTTGCGCGTCTTCCCAGGCGTGGTGAAGAGTTGCACATTGGTCGTTTTCGCTTCAATGTCCTGCACGCTGATAGTCGCCGCATCCATTTGCTGCGCTTAACGATTGAGCTTTCCGATGACCTTGATGGTGGCCCGGCAATTTCAACTGTTCAGGACTGATTTTCACTACTTATATCTGGGCTTGCCATCGATATCTTTGAAGACCATATCAGGTTTTTAATCCGTGCTATCCAGGATTAAAATTACCCGCTGGTACGGGGATGTACTGGTCTTGTTGGCTGGCGCATCTATGCCGTTGGCCTTTGCACCTTTCAGCTTATATCCAGTCGCATTTTTTTCTTTGGCGATCCTGTATATAAGCTGGCTGGGCATCTCTGCACGACGCGCCTTTATCCGTGGTGGCCTATTCGGCATTGGCATGTTTGGTTTTGGTGTCACCTGGATCTTTATCAGTATTCACGAGTATGGCTATGTCAGCTTGGGGCTGTCGCTGGCATTGACCGGGCTCTTTGTGCTGGTGCTATCCTTTTTTCCGGCGTTATCCGCGTATCTGGCGGTACGCCTGCATAATGCCTGCTTTTTCAGGTCGCGCCACTTGAGCATGGTATTGATATATCCGGCAATGTGGGTGTTAGTCGAATGGGTGCGAGGCTGGTTTCTGACCGGATTTCCGTGGTTGAATCTTGGCTACAGCCAGATTGACTCGCCCCTTGCTGCCTTTGCGCCTGTTTTGGGTGTTTATGGTGTTTCCTATCTTGTCGCGCTCACCAGTGTTTTGCTGGTGGCTACCCTAATACATAACAATGGCGGGATCAGGGGATATTATCTGACGGTGTGCGTATTAGTATGGGTTCTGGTAGCAGGAATGGGAAAAATTCACTGGACCAGCGCGGTGGATTCACCGCTGACCGTCAGTCTGGTGCAAGGCAATATTCCGCAAGAGATAAAGTGGTTGCCTTCCATGAGAGACCCGACAATCGAACTCTATACCCGTCTTAGTAGTGAACACTGGGACAGTGATCTGATTATCTGGCCGGAGACTGCAATACCTCTGTTCTATGGGCAGGCGCTTCCTTATCTTGAAAATCTGGAGAAGCTGGCCAGACAGCATGGTACAGATATGCTGGTTGGACTGGTCTACCAGGAAGCCGGGGCGAAACAGTATTATAACAGCATGGTGAGCGTGGGCGGACAACCGGGGGTTTATCATAAACACCACCTGGTGCCTTTTACAGAATACTTGCCGCTGTCCGGGATGTTGCAGGCGTTTATCAAAATACTGGATGTGCCCATGTCGGATTTCACTCCAGGTGAGCTGGGCCAGCCGCCCCTGACGCTCGCTGGGCAAAAGATTGGCATATCAATCTGCTATGAGGACGCCTTTGGAGAAGAAGTCATTCGCGCGCTGCCTGAAGCAACTATATTGGTCAATGTCAGTAATGATGCCTGGTTCGGTGGGTCTATCGCCCCTCAGCAACACGTGGAAATTGCTCGAATGCGTGCCCTTGAGACCGGGCGTTACTTGCTGCGAGCGACAAATACCGGCATCACTGCTGTCATTGATCCGCAGGGAGATTTTGCGGCCGTTGCACCCCAGTTCAAGGAGTATGTTTTGACAACCAGCATTGTGCCGATGGCTGGCGCCACACCTTATGTGCGTTTTGGAAATATCCCCATATTGCTG
This sequence comes from Gammaproteobacteria bacterium, assembly GCA_003230085.1. Lineage (GTDB taxonomy): Bacteria > Pseudomonadota > Gammaproteobacteria > SZUA-140 > SZUA-140 > SZUA-140. The sequence continues at coordinate 14,298 of QIGV01000137.1, read as the reverse complement.
TTGAATGTTATGATACTGCTTGGCGTGTTCCTGGTAAGCAGGGGTAAGCAGACATCACAATTTCAGAAGCATCAATAAACTAATTTTAATGCGTTGAATCATGAGTGAGAAAAAATCCCAGATAAGCTACTGTCCGCAGACTATGGAAGTTGAGGTGCAGCAGGAATGGGAAGATAACAATACTTTTAAAGCCTGTGAAGATACCTCGCGGGAGAAATATTACTGCCTGTCGATGTTCCCCTATCCCAGCGGACAACTCCATATGGGGCATGTTCGAAATTATACGATTGGTGATGTCATTGCGCGCTATCAACGCATGCAAGGCAAGAATGTTTTGCAACCAATGGGGTGGGATGCCTTCGGCCTGCCGGCGGAGAATGCCGCGATTCAGAACAATGTGCCTCCTGCAGAATGGACTTACAGGAACATCGACTATATGCGCACTCAGCTAAAACGGTTAGGTTTTGGCTATGACTGGCAACGTGAGCTGGCAACTTGTGATCCTGATTATTATCGTTGGGAGCAATGGATGTTTACCCGGCTATTTGAAAAAGGGCTGGTCTATAAAAAGACATCTCCTGTCAATTGGTGCCCTCATGACAAGACCGTATTGGCAAACGAACAGGTTATCAATGAGCGTTGCTGGCGTTGTGACACCGTGGTGGAGCGCAAGGAAATCCCGCAGTGGTTCATGAAAATTACGGCCTACGCGGATGAGCTGCTGGCTGATCTGGATAATATGACTGGCTGGCCTGAACAGGTGCGTACCATGCAACGCAACTGGATCGGTCGATCAGTGGGTGTCGAGGTAGAGTTTGAGATTGCAGATCAATCATCGTGCTTGACAGTTTTTACCACTCGCCCGGACACCCTGATGGGGGTTACCTATGTGGCGGTTGCAGCAGAACATCCGTTGGCGCTGCAAGCTGCACAAAACAATATTGAGCTGGCTGACTTTATCGAGGAATGCCGTCATATCACCACGGCAGAAGCTGAACTGGAAACGATGGAGAAAAAAGGGGTGCCTACTGGCATGACAGCGTTTCACCCTGTCACTGGTGCTTCAATCCCTATATGGACGGCAAATTTTGTCCTGATGAGCTATGGAACGGGGGCGGTCATGGCGGTGCCTGCTCATGATCAGAGGGACCATGATTTCGCCTGCCAGCATCAGTTGCCGATTCGACAAGTCATTTACCCTGCTGATGCAAGCCCGGTGAATATTAACAAGGCAGCCTATACGGGCCCGGGTATGCTGCAGGAATCTGGTGAGTTTGATGGCCTGACATCGGCGCAGGCCTGTGAAGCGATCGCGGAATTCCTGGAAAGCCATCAAAAAGGTCGGCGCCGCGTCAATTACCGCTTACGTGATTGGGGCGTATCCAGACAACGCTATTGGGGGGCGCCGATTCCCATCATTAACTGTGTTAAATGCGGATCCGTACCCGTACCAGACGAGGATCTCCCGGTGGTCTTGCCCGAATCCGTACGTGTCGATGGTAGTGGATCACCGCTTAAATCAATGCCCGAATTTTTCAAGACGAGCTGTCCCCGGTGCCATGAACCTGCAGAGCGGGAAACTGACACCTTTGACACCTTTATGGAGTCTTCATGGTATTTCGCGCGCTATACCTGCGCCGACAACAACGAGAAAATGCTGGATGAACGGGCCGCATACTGGCTGCCGGTTGATTACTACATTGGTGGTATTGAGCATGCCATACTCCATCTTCTCTATGCCCGTTTCTACCATCTGCTAATGCGTGATGCTGGCCTGGTGAGTAGTAATAAACCTTTTGAGCGCCTGTTGACGCAGGGAATGGTACTCAAGGATGGCGCCAAAATGTCCAAGTCGAAGGGTAATACTGTTGATCCCCAGGCCTTGATTGATCGTTACGGGGCTGACACCGTGCGCTTATTCGTGATGTTTGCCGCGCCGCCTGAACAGTCTCTTGAATGGTCTGATAGTGGTGTGGAGGGTGCATATCGGTTTATCCGACGGATATGGCAATTTAGCCAGGGACATATGGGCGCGCTAACAACACTGAACAACAGTAAGGCGGAGATTGGCGGGATGCAGCTCGATCCGGAATACATGACGTATCGCCGTGAGATTCATATCGCTTTGCAGCAAGCGAACCACGATTTTGAAAAATTACAGTTTAATACGGTTGTGTCTGCCGGGATGAAGATTCTCAATACGCTGGAAAAAATACCATGCAAGGGTAGCGATAAAACTGCGACCGCAGATATGGCTACAAAATTGATTGCAGAGGGATTAAGCATTTTGCTGCGCTTACTGGCACCCATTGCCCCTCATGTCACACATGTATTATGGCGCGAGCTTTCGTATGGGCCTGAAATCATCAGCTCAAACTGGCCAGTGCCCGACCCTGAAGCCCTGATACGCGATAGCATTGAGCTGGTCATTCAAGTCAATGGCAAGTTAAGAGGAAAAATAAACCTGCCTGCCAACGCCTCGCGTGAAGTGATCGAAGCCGCAGCCTTGCAAGATACCAATGTACTCAAGCATATTGCAGATGCAGAGATTAAAAAAGTGGTTGTGGTGCCGGGTAGGCTGGTGAATATTGTTGCTGTGTAGGAGATGTACAATGGCGAGAAAAGCATGATAGGCGGCGGTTGTGAGGATGCCACATTGAAACGATACCCCAGGTTCTATGTGCTGCCGCTTATTGTCATCATACTTGGGTTTATGCTACAGGCCTGTGGGTATCATCTTAAGGGGGCTATGGGACCATTGTCTCCTTTGCCCCCGACAATGGTGGTCGGCAGTGAGAATACGCCGTTAAATTCTCAGATGCTGCAGGTGCTAAAGGACATGGAAACTCCAATCGTTAATGAAAAATCACTGGCGACACTGATCCTGAATCTGACTTCAGAAAGTAAAGCACGGCGGGTGCTGTCTGTTAACTCGGAGGGAAAGGCTGAAGAATATGAGCTCAACTATTCATTTACGTATAGCGTTACGGATAACAAGGGCAAGATCCTCGTGAATAACCAGGTCATCAGACGATTGCTGGCAATACAATTTAATTCAGAGCAGGTTAACTCCATCGTTTCAGAGGCCGAGCAGCTTTTTCAGGATATGCGGCAAGCTGCAGTCCAGGATCTTGCGCGGCGTTTACAGCGTTTTAGTGATAACAGGGTAGATACTCAACAGTGAAGCTGGGCCAGCATCAGTTGGAGAAGCAAATCCAGCAAGGTCTGTCGGCTGTTTATTGTATCAGCGGTGACGAGCCATTGCTGCTACAGGAGGCCTGCGATCTTGTGCGCAGCAAGGCACACGAAGCGGGCTATCACGAACGTATTGTTATGCATGCCGAGAGCGGTTTTGACTGGAATACTTTGAGGCAGGAGGCCTGTGACTTATCACTTTTTTCCAGGCAGCGTTTGCTCGAGCTGCGGTTACCCTCGGGCAAGCCGGGGGATGCGGGAAGCAAAGTATTACAGGAATATGCGGTTAATCCGGATGCTGACAACATCCTGCTGGTGATTTGTAAAAAACTCGATGCCGCAAGCCAGAAAACCCGTTGGTTCAAGGCGCTGGATAATGCTGGAGTGATCGTGCAGATTTGGCCGATGGCAGTTCATCAATTACCAGGCTGGATTGCGCAGCGCATGCGTAAGGCCGGTATGCAGCCCACCCCGGAGGCGCTCGTGGTGCTTGCCGACCGTGTTGAGGGGAATATGCTTGCCGCTGCGCAGGAAATCGAGAAACTCCACATGCTTTATGGCTCAGTTCCAATTGATGTTGATGACGTCATGAAGGCCGTTGTGGATAGTGCGCGATATGATATTTTTAACCTGGTTGATAGTGCCTTGAGTGGGGATGTTGGGCGCATGGTGAAAATGCTGGATGGTCTGCGAGCAGAGGGTGTTGAAGCAACACTGATTCTCTGGTCCATGACTCGCGAAATCCGCCAGTTAATTCAGATGTCTGGCGATCTCCAGCAGGGCATGTCAATCGGGCAAGTGCTGTCCCGGTATCGGGTATGGGATAAACGAAAACCATTTTTCAATCAGGCTTTGCAACGTAGCAATCATAATGACTGGTTGGCCATGCTCCAGCATGCCGCAAGAGTTGACCTTTGTATCAAGGGCCTGGAAGCAGGTAATTTCTGGGATGAACTGTTACAATTGGCGTTGAGAATAGCAGGGCAGCAGGTGCCTAAAGTGGCTTAAGGGGCATATCATTTGGGGTAACGATGGCGGAAGATATTAAAACATATATGGCCAGGCGCGGATAGCGGCTGTAGAAATGGCGCGCGCTCCTACCGCAGCAAAGAACAATACTCTGGTGGCGATAGCTGATGGCATTGAGCAGTCTCGTGAGAGACTACGCAAGGCCAATGAACAGGACCTTGACGTCGGAAAGAAAAATGGTCTTGATGCCGCACTACTGGATCGCCTGGCCTTGACTGAGGAACGAGTGCTGGCAATAGCTGAGGGTTTGCGTGAGATTGCCAAGCTGCCGGACCCTGTGGGGGAGATCAGCGCAATGGCATATCGGCCATCAGGTATTCAGGTTGGCCGCATGCGAGTACCGCTGGGGGTTATCGGGATTATCTACGAGTCACGGCCCAATGTAACGGCTGATGCAGCAGGGCTGTGTCTGAAATCAGGGAATGCAGCAATTTTGCGTGGGGGTTCCGAAGCTATTCATTCAAATCAGGCTATTGCAGTCTGTATTCGTACTGCCCTGGCAGAAAATGATCTGCCGGCAGATGCCATACAGGTAATCAGTACAACTGATCGCGCCGCAGTTGGGGAATTAATCCGCATGAAAAAATACGTCGATATCATTGTCCCCCGTGGCGGCCAGGGATTGATTAACCGTGTTGCCAATGAAGCACTGATCCCAGTCATCAAACATCTACACGGCATCTGCCATGTGTATATCGATGAGGATGCCGATCTTGAAAAGGCCTTGGCAGTTGCCTATAACGCCAAGACCCAACGATATGGGACATGTAATACTATGGAAACCTTATTGATCGCAAGGGGCATCGCCGGTGAAGTACTGCCGTCATTAGCCCGGATGTATCAAGAGGCTGGTGTGGAGATGAGAGGGTGTGTGGAAACCCGCGACATTATCCCGGATATTAAAGCGGCTCAAGAAGATGACTGGCATACAGAGTATCTGGCGCCAATTCTTTCCATCCGGGTTGTTGCTGGTATTGATGAAGCGATCACGCATATTCGTACTTATGGATCAGCCCATACAGATGCCATTATTACGGAGGCCTTTGCCAAGGCGCAGAGATTTCTTCATGAGGTCGACTCAAGTTCAGTAATGGTCAATGCGTCAACCCGTTTTGCAGATGGTTTCGAATATGGCCTGGGTGCTGAAATAGGCATCAGTACTGACAAGTTGCATGCCCGTGGTCCGGTTGGACTTGAAGGGCTGACATCCCAGAAATATATTGTCATTGGTGATGGGCATATAAGATAAATGCAGAGCAAAGATACAAGAGTAAAGAGTAAAGTTAAAACACCCTACTTCAAGTTTAAAGGGGATTTGAACACAAGCGCGAGAACTACTCTCACTTGCTGCTGCCAAAGAGATTTTTATCTTTTAACTTTACTCTTTACTCTTGTATCTTTGCTCTGTCTTTCTCCATGATCGGTATTTTTGGTGGTACTTTTGATCCTGTTCATTCTGGGCATTTGCGAATTGCGCTGGAATTGATGCAGGAGTTACCTTTGAATGAAGTGCGCTTCATTCCCTGTCATAGACCACCTCATCGAAGCGAGCCAGTGGCATCACCTCAGCACCGAGTGAAAATGCTGCGTCTGGCAATCGCAGATCAGCCTAGTTTTGTTGTTGACGAAAGAGAACTTGAGCGTCCAGGCCTGTCTTATATGGTGGATACCCTGGATTCGCTGAGACTGTCGTCTGGCGACAAACCACTTTGTCTGATTCTGGGTATGGATGCCTTCATCAGCCTGGATACATGGCATCGATGGACGCAGTTAATCGAGTTGTCACACATCGTTGTGGCCTGCCGCCCTGAGGTTGACGATAAACCGGCTGCCGCTGTTGCGGCGTTACTGGACACTTGTCGGGAATTCGACCCACAGGCATTACAGCAACGACCGTATGGGAAGATTTTGATGTTGCCGGTTACCCAGCTGGAGATTTCAGCGACACGAATTCGCGCGTTGATAAAGGATAACAAAAGCCCTCGTTATCTCATACCCGAGGATGTCTGGAAATATATTAAGAAAGAATCGTTATATCTATAATTGGACATATCTGTAAATGGAAATTGAAGAGTTGAAGGAAACAGCAATCGCTGCACTTGAAGATCTAAAAGCAGTGGATATCACTGTGTTGGATGTCAGAAATATGACCAGTATTACTGATTATATGATTGTCGCAAGTGGTAATTCCAGTCGCCACGTCAAGTCGCTCAGTAACAATGTTGTCATGAATATAAAGGCGAAAGGTATCAAACCATTGGGGATAGAAGGTGAAAAAGATGGTCAATGGTGCCTGGTTGATGTGGGTGATATCGTTGTACACGTCATGCTGCCACCGGTACGTGAGTTTTATCAGTTGGAAAAATTATGGAGTGTGGATGTCGTGTCGAGTAGCGGGAATATTACACCATCTGCCTGATTTAGATGCGCATACATATCATCGCTGTCGGTCAGAAACCGCCTGTTTGGGTATCTCAGGCATATCATGAGTATAGCAAGCGCCTGCCTCATGAATGTGCGGTACATTTGACTGAGATTAATGCTGAAAAGCGCCATAAGAATGCTAACATTGGGCGCCTTGTGGCGGCTGAAGGCCAACGTATGCTGGATGCTATACCGCAGCGCACGATGGCCATCGCATTGGATGAGCATGGGCGAGACTGGACGACTCGACAGCTAGCCGGGTATTTGAACGCCTGGATGCTGGAAGGCAATGATGTTGCTTTATTAATTGGTGGTCCAGATGGTTTGGCGCCTGCCTGTCTTGAAAAGGCTCGCCATACCTGGTCGCTTTCCAGGTTGACACTGCCTCACGCGCTGGTACGAGTTATGGTTATCGAGCAGCTTTACCGCGCCTGGAGTTTAAATGCGAACCATCCCTATCATCGCGACTAAGGCGCTATTTAGAGCTTGTGGTGCGGTTTCAGCATTGTGGGATCACATTATCAGGAAGCTGCAGTGGCTAAGGTCGCTCGCGGTGATCCCTTTAAATATAGCGTTGGAAAATGATCAGTGAGTGATGAAATTCTAATCAATGTAACGCCACGCGAGATACGGGTGGCGATAGTTGAAAATGGGCTATTGCAGGAAGTCCATATCGAGCGTGCCAATAAACGTGGCCTCGTGGGTAATATCTACAAGGGGACAGTGTGCCGGGTATTGCCGGGTATGCAGGCGGCTTTTATTGATGTGGGTCTGGAACGAACTGCATTTCTTCATGCGGGGGACATCCTGGTGCCAAATAGTGAGATTGACTGCCTGCCTGAAAATAGAGCTGAGGTGAATATCACTGATTTATTGCATGAAGGACAGACGTTACTCGCGCAGGTTATAAAGGATCCCCTGGGGAACAAGGGCGCACGCTTAACCACCCATGTCACTATTCCCTCTCGATACCTGGTATTGATGCCCGGTGTCAGTAGTGTCGGAATCTCGCAGAAGATTGAAGATCCGGATGAGCGTGAACGTCTACGCAATATTGTCGAAAATGCTCAGGTTGAGGGCGATAATGATGGGTTTATAGTACGCACTGCTGCTGAGGGTCTTGCTTCTCAGGATATCGAGGAAGACATGGAATTCCTGCGCAAACTCTGGTCGTCGACCCAGTATACGATTCAGGATAAGGCATCCAGCAGGCTTGTTTATGGCGCCCTTCCCCTGGCACAAAAAATACTACGCGATCTGCCTGAAGTCGGGATTAACAAAGTACGCATAGATTCGAGAGAAACCTATCTATCTGTTATAGATTTTGCTGGTAAATTTATTCCCGAGCTGGTTTCCCGTATAGAACACTACCCTGGTGAACGACCAATTTTTGATCTTAATTCAGTTGAAGATGAAATACAGAGGGCGCTTGAGCATAGGGTGCAGCTGAAATCAGGTGGTTACCTGTATATTGATCAGACTGAGGCAATGACAACTATCGACGTGAATACCGGCGCTTTTGTTGGGCATCGCAATCTTGAGGAAACGATATTCAAGACGAATTTAGAGGCGGCGCAGGCAATTGCCAGGCAATTGCGGCTACGCAATCTTGGTGGCATTATCATTCTTGATTTCATTGATATGGTGGTTGAAGAGCACAAATGTCAGGTATTGCGCGCGCTCGAAAAAAGTCTGGAGGCGGATCGTGCAAAGCATTTTATCTGTGAGGTTTCGCCATTGGGCCTGGTAGAAATGACTCGTGAGCGTAGCCGTGAAAGCCTCGAGCATGTGCTCTGTGAGCCTTGCCCGGCATGTGAAGGAAGAGGGGCTGTTAAAACCAAAGAAACTGCCTGTTATGAAATATTTCGGGAAATCATGCGTGAGGTGCGTCAATTTGAGGCGCAACAGTTTCTTGTTCTGGCATCGCCGGATGTTGTTGATATGTTGTTGGACGAAGAATCGACTAGTGTTGCAGAACTGGTAGAGTTTATCGGTAAGCCTGTGAAGTTCCAGGTTGAATCACACTATACTCAGGCGCAGTTTGATGTGGTTATGATGTAATCCTCTTCACGGCAATACTACACTAGACCTCCCACAGTGATATGATTCGCTAAGGTGAACCATTTCAAGGCAAGCATTCCACTTCCATCGTTATTGTTAATTAAACCATGATACGAAAATACGGCTACAGGCTCTGGATGATCCTTGCTGCACTGACCATTGTGTTGGCAGCTACGATATCCCTTGCCCGTATCTCTCTTCCTTTCATAGATGAGTACAACGATGAGATTATAGCGCTATTATCCGAACAGCTTGATCAGCCGCTTGATGTGACAACGATTGTTGCGGAGTGGCAAGGTCTAGGGCCACGTATCAGGTTGGTGGGTTTGACTCTGCTTGATAAAAAGAGTGGTGCGCCTCAGTTATTCTTGAACAATATCGTATTCGGGATTGATATTCTGGCATCCGTACTGACGGGGAAACTGCAAATCGATAGATTGATTCTGGAAGGCATCGATTTGTCAGTTATACGTGATTTAGACGGCAATGTCACAATACAAGGCCTGGGAGATTCCCAAAAGGATACCTCTGGTCAAGGTGGTCGGTTGCTTGCAGCGTGGCTATTCAGTCGGGATCAGATTTCCATTACAGCCAATAAAATCAAGTGGCAGGATAGAATGCGGGGTGGCCCCGTGCGCCATATCCATGAGCTCAGCATCAAATTACGCAATGACCATAACCGGCATCAACTGGATGGCACTGCGCTGATGCCGGAGTTAGAGGGACAACGTATCACCTTTGCCGCAGATATCCGGGGGGATATTATCGAATCCGATGCGTGGACTGGGAAGGCTTATCTTGAGGCCGAAAGTATTCAGCTCAGCCAGCTGCCACATGAAATATATTTCCCCGAAGTGCGAACCATTAGTGGTGTTGCAACGGCCATGGTCTGGAGCTCATGGAAAAAGGGCAGAATGCAGTCAGTAAAGGGGCGCGTCGAAGTAAAAAACATGGCGCTTACAAAACTTCCGATTGGTGAAGTTGCACGTGGAAACCGGGATACGCCCGGTGGAAAAACTGATGTTCTTGCACAGCATTTCAATTTTGAAGTGGCCGGAGGCGATTTTTTCTGGAAGCGGAAACAAAAAGGATGGGGCCTGGCGGTTCAGGACTTCAAGTTTGAACGCGAGGGCAGACGTTGGCCAGCCACTGACATACAGTTTGCCATGTCCAGCAGGGAGGGCCGTGAACCGGAAATTGCGGCGCAGATTTCGTATCTTGATTTTCAGGATGTCAGCGACATGCTGGAAATCCTTGATGTTCTGCCAGCAAAATTTAGTCAGTTGATAGCTGATCTAAAGCCCGCCGGCCGCGTATACGATTCGGCAATTCATTATTATCAGGAAAATGAATATGCTGTTTCAGCCTCTTTCGAAGGTCTCAAAATTGATGATGGGAAGAAATTTCCCGGGTTCTCAGGAATCGATGGCAGGCTTGTGGCTAATGAAGGCTCTGGACTACTTGAAATTGTCTCTGCTTCAGTAAGTGTGAAATATGCAACGTTTTTCCGGACGCCGCTTGCGATTGCTGATATTGATGGGAGTATTGCCTGGGAAAGGACATCGGAATTGTGGCGTATCCGGGCCGATGACTTCCGTGTCGAAAATAATGATATCCACGTGCGCGCCAAGGCAGAGATAGAATGGCCCGTGGGAAAATCTCGTTCGCCCAATATGGATCTATTGGTTAGTTTTGAGGCACCTACTATCGAGAGCAGTTCTCGCTATTTACCGGCAGGCATCATGAAACCCGGGCTACTGGCGTGGCTGGACCATTCACTGATTGCCGGGCGTATCCCCTATGGAGAAGCCATGTTTCATGGGAGCCTGGATAGCTTTCCCTTCGAGCAGAATGATGGCGTGTTTGAGGTTCGTTTCAATATTGTCGATGGCATTCTCGACTACGCCCAGGACTGGCCCAGAATCGAGGAAATAGATGCTGGAATCGTCATTAACAACAAAAGCATGAAAATAAATTTCGCAAGCGGGAAAAGCCTTTCTTCTACCTTAAACGATACCCGGATTTCCATAAAAGACTTGATGGCGAAGCCAGCAATGCTGGTTGTGCAGGGGAATGCAAAAGGTCCTGCATCAGACGCCTTGCGTTTTATTCGTGAAAGTCCGTTAAACAAAAAATTTGGTCCCTACGTCAATGAGGCTACAGCGGCAGGGTGGGCAGATTTGACCTTGTCATTGAACAAGCCACTGACCAAGGCTCCACCTGAAATTGATGGATTACTGAATTTGTCGGACAGCCGTTTACTGATGGCGCCGGGTGGTCTTGCTTTAGAAAATATCAACGGCGAACTAAAGTTTACTGATCAGGGACTATTTGCAGACGATATCGAAGCAACAGTACTTGATATGAAAACGGACATCAATATACAGACAGTCCAGCATCAAGGCCAGGTCATCACCCACATCTATTCTGTCGGCATGATTACTGCCGAAAAACTCTCGGAATTTTTGGTGGCACCACTGTTTAAAAACCTGGAGGGAGAAACCTTCTGGAACGGTGCAGTCACATTTTCGCCTGTTTCTCAGGCAGGTAAGCTTGATGCCAGTCTTATCATAAAGTCTGACCTAAAAGGCATTGCCATTAATTTACCATCCCCCCTGGACAAGAAGAGCGAGCAGCCGCTCGACCTCAGCCTGACGATACCCCTGCCACGATCGCAGGATGCACCGCTGACATTTCGTCTGGATGGCTTGCTGAGTGGCATACTGGATGTCGATGAAGTGATGAGTATAGAAAGAGGCGAGATCGTGTTCGGTGATGGTCGTCCGCGGTTACCAGATCACTATGGATTACGATTATCGGGTAGCACCTCATATTTCTCTATGTCTGACTGGTTGCCCTACCTGGAGGACCCGGCTGATACCCCGCCCGAAGATCAACTGTCACTGGTACGTAGTGTGTCCATGGCCATGAAGCAGTTGGAGGTTGTTGGATATACATTCAATGACGCGGAGGTTCGCGCTCTTTGGAAACCTGATTTTTGGGATATCAGTGCTATTAGTGAAGAATTGAAGGGAGATATTATGTATCCCCGCAAAGATGCCGTGCCGTTGATTATGGATCTGGATTATCTGTATATCAGGACATCTGAGAGCAATGATGGGGATGATATGAACCCCCGTGATATGCCTGCAATGCAGGTTACAAGTAAATTTTTTACCTTGAATGAGGCCAATCTCGGGGCGCTGGATCTGCGCACAGAAAAACGCCCTGATGGAATGCATATCAAACAAGCCAACCTGACTTCAAAGGTTATGAAGGTAGTGGCAAATGGTGATTGGCTGACATCAACAAGCGGTAAGCAAACATCGGCTTTCAATATTGTGTTTGATAGTGATGATATGGGCAAGGCCCTGTCTCAGATGGGTTATGCCGAAAGTATCAAGGAAGGTTCGAGTCATGTTGAGATTGCTGCCCAGTGGGATGGTTCGCCCACGTCGTTCTCGTTGAAGAAAGCGACCGGTAACATGGCAATACGTATCAACAATGGTCGCTTGCTGGATATAGAGCCAGGCGCGGGCAGGATCTTTGGTCTGGTAAATCTACAGGCACTGCCCCGGCGTCTTTCTCTTGATTTCAGTGATATATTTGACAGCGGATTTGCCTTTGATCGTATTAAAGGAGATTTTACTTTCGCAAATGGGATTGCCACTACCGGCAATCTCAAGATGAAGGGGCCAGCTGCAAAGGTAGAGACCAGCGGAAAAGTTGATCTTCTGAAGCGTAGCTATGATCAGGTGGTGACAGTGATACCTGCGGTTTCCTCGGGGTTGCCAGTGGCAGGTGCTGTTGTCGGTGGTGTTATCGGTGGCGCTGCAGTTTTGCTTGCTGAGCAGTTGTTTAAAGAGGAAATCGAAGCGGTGACTAAGGTACAATATACTGTTACCGGGCCGTGGGATGATCCGGTCATTACCTCGATCCAGTAAGCTATATTTCAGGATCTTTAATATCGATCAGGGAATATGCTATGGTTTTGAATCCACGTGGTTAAGCCGCTAGAGAGGTATGTAATGAATCGCATTGCTGCGGTGCAAATGGCATCTGGCCCTAATGTCGGGGCGAATTTAATTGAGGCAGAGAGGCTGATCTGTCTGGCCGTGGACAATGGCGCGAAACTGGTCGTATTACCAGAAAATTTTGCCATAATGGGGCTGGACGAAGAGGATAAAGTCAAGTTACGCGAAAAAAATGGTGATGGACCCATCCAGGAATTTCTCTCGCGTCAGGCTGCATTACACAATATTTGGATTGTTGGCGGCACGATACCGTTGATGTCTGATGATCCGGACAAGGTATTTGCGGCCTGTATGCTTTACGATAGTGATGGCGAACGTGTTGTCCGCTATGACAAGATGCACCTGTTCGATGTTAAAATCGGGGAGAACGTGGAGAGTTATACAGAATCACTGACTATCCTGCCTGGCGATGACGTGATTGTCGCTGAGACACCTTTCGGGAAGATAGGCCTGGCGGTCTGCTATGATCTGCGCTTTCCGGAGCTGTTCAGATGTATGTTAGACAAGGGCGCAGAAATTTTTGCCATCCCCTCGGCTTTTACCGCCTACACCGGAAAGGCCCACTGGGAATCCCTGGTGCGTGTCCGGGCAATTGAAAATCTGTGTTATGTCATTGCTGCGGCGCAAGGAGGTTATCATATCAATGGCAGGGAAACATTTGGAGACAGCATGATTGTTGACCCCTGGGGCGTGGTACTGGACAGATTACCCAGCGGTGCTGGCGTTATCAGTGCGGATATCGATCTCGATCGCCTGAGCGGAATCCGGCGAGGATTTCCATCCATCAGCCATCGCAAGCTGAATATTGGGTGTGTGTAATTTCCTTGCTATGAACTCTGATACAATAGTTATTGAGTACTAATTGGCTTCAGGCCTAAATTTTAGTCGGGCGCTATCCCGATACAAATCACAAACTGAGTATCATTGGCTATGCAATGTGAAGATATAAAAAAATTGATCGAAACAGGTATGCCGGGAAGTGAAGTTGTTGTAACCGGCGACGGCACTCATTTTGAGGCGACCGTTATCAGTTCTGAGTTTGACAACAAAAGCATGTTGGAACAGCACAGGATGGTTTACGCGACTTTGGGCAACCGTATGCAGTCTGAAATCCATGCACTTTCAATCCGCTCTCATACCCCGCAGGCATGGGAGCAGGCACAAAAATTACGAATTATGTGATGGTTGAGCATGGTGTTTCCCTGCACCTGCCAAACTATGGATCCTGGGATGAATGGATAAACTAGTCCTTCGGGGGGGGAACCCTCTAAGCGGAACGATCAGGGCCTCGGCTGCTAAAAATGCAGCATTACCCATCATGGCTGCCTCATTGCTTGCAGAAAGTCCTGTCACGCTGGGAAATATTCCTCATTTGCGCGATATCACCACAATGATGGAGCTGGTGGGGCAAATGGGGGTAAGGTTGACCGTTGACGAAAATATGAATGTCGAGGTTGATGCCACCAGGATAAGCAAGTTTAGCGCACCCTATGAGCTTGTCAAAACCATGCGTGCCTCGATTTTGGTACTGGGGCCGTTACTGGCCCGCTTTGGT
>QIGV01000122.1 GCA_003230085.1 Gammaproteobacteria bacterium | reverse complement strand
GCTGATGGTTAATATTTTTCAGGGCAATGTCCAGAGTAGGGAAAAACATTAGTCCCCAGCGACAGAAAACAACGTCAAATTGACCATTGATACCTTGCAGGTGTTCACCATCGAGTACCTGAAAGGACAAGTTTTCCTGTCCCGCCTGACAAGCCCGTTTTTTGGCTATGTTTAGCATCTGCTGGGCTTGGTCGGTAGCCAGTACATGCCCTGTGGGACCAACACGCTGAGCTGCTGAGAGTGCAGGTTCGCCGATGCCCGTGGCTATATCGAGAACACGGTGTTTTTCCTGTAACTCCGCCATTTCCATCATGCGCTCACTGACATGCCGAGCACCTTGTTCCAGGGTATCCCACCATTTTTCCCAGCCATTGGAAACAGCATTCCAGTCAGCTTGCTGACGTTTTTTTATCTCTTCGGAATTGAGGCGATTATCTGTCATATGATTGAGTACCTTGCTTATTATGACATGGGGGAAACAAGTTTTATCCCCATATAGGTCGACAAAGCGTGATCTAAATTTATGTAATTATCTGCCAGTAAAAAGCATTAGTAAGACGTTGAGGTACCAGAATGTAACAAAATTGGTGCGCAGTGGCTATCGTACGGCCAATCAAGGCTCCTCATGGGCACCTCCAGCTGAGCAGGGACTGCTTAGTCCGCAATGACTACCTCGATCTTTTTTTAAAGAAAACGTCCGGATTTCCGATATATCCATTGAAAATTGTAGTTATTCACCCCACCATTTTCGGTGCTCCTATGGTCAATAACTGCAATTTCGATAAATAATTTATAAGTGTGGAGAGATAGTAGCAATGCAGCCTGAAGATCTTATCAAGGGTTCAATTCGCCTCATATCATTGCCAGAAGTCTTCATAAAAATAAATGAAATGGTAGAAGATCCTGCTTCCTCAGCGACTGATGTCGGTAACTTTATCAGTCAGGATCCTGCTTTAACAGCGCGTCTATTGAAAATAGCCAACAGTCCTCTTTACGGGTTTCCTTCTAGAATCGATACCATCTCCCGTTCCATCACAATCATAGGAATGAGGGGAATACGTGATCTGGTGCTGGCTTCATCAACCATAGACATCTTTTCAAAGCTTTCCTCAGATTTTATCGATATGAATAATTACTGGCAGCATAGTATGTATTGCGCAGTGTATGCGCGTTTGCTGGCATTGAAATGTAATGCACTTCATGTCGAGCCTTTTTTTATTTCTGGGCTGTTGCACGATATAGGACAGCTGATCATATTGCATAAATTACCGGAAATGGCCAGGGAATCTCACCTAAGAGCCAAGGACCATGGTCTGCCCCTTAGCCAGGTTGAACGGGAAGTCATTGGATTTGACCATATGCAGGTAGGCGTTGAGCTGCTGCGTTTTTGGCATCTGCCGACCACTATTTTAGATGCGGTTGGATTTCATCAAAGACCCTCTGAGGCGCAGGATTCACCGCTTGGAGCGGCCATCGTACATATTGCAAATCATTTTGCCACGCGGGTATATCCTCTTGTACCAAACGATAACACTAAAGATCAAAATAATGAGATAGATATAGATCCTGCCGCGCTGGAAATAGCCTGTTTGTCTGTGGATTTCGATGAGGAAATCAGAGAGGAGGCCAATATACAGTTCTCTTCTATGCAAAGTATGTTCCTGACTAAGGCTGCATAATTTTCGAAACATATTGTTGAGGAAAGGACTGCTCCAATTAAGGGGACAGTATACGTAATTAGAAACAGAAAAAGTTAGCCCGTTCATTAGGTTTCTGGTGAATTACGTATACTGTCCCCTTAATTCTAAAGCTGTGTGTTAGAGTTGATCATGGGGAAATTATTAGGTGTAGTCTGTTTGCTGGTTTTCCTGTTACTGTTCCCTGTCTATTTACCCGCCAATGCCTACTATCCTGGATTTACCAATTTTGGTGTCAAGCCCGGGGCAGGAAAATTTCTAGTCGCAAGTCGGGAAATGCGCTTCACTAGATTTCGTGAGACAGTGATATTTCTGACTCGCCATGATCAACAAGGCACCGTCGGGGTAGTCGTCAATCGTCCCAGTGTTTTTTTTACAGCATATAGGTCAGTTGACATCTCACTCCTTGGTTGGGAGAAGCATCTTTTCGCGGGAGGACCGGTACAACCTGATCTCTATTCGATTCTTGCTGAGCCGAGGACCCTGCCTGGACATGAAAAAAATGCAGTCAAGAACCTGGTTTTTATTCCTGGAACTCAAAATGTCATACGCTATACGCGCTATTTGAAATCGCGGAGTCAATATCGGATCTATGCCGGTTATGCGGGATGGTTTCCCGGACAACTGATGAAAGAAATAAGGCAGGGAGCCTGGCATGTTATACCGGGAGATTCGAGGTTGATATTTGACAGGCAACCATTTTTTGTTTGGCGGCGCTTGATTGAAAGGATTTTATTGGAATGATAAGCTCAAAGCAACGCTATCCTGGACCTGTAGCTTATTGAGAGCCTGCTATGGCAAGGACAGCGGTGTCTGTTGGTGCCGTATATGTTCTAGTATTGTGACCGAGGGATAGCCATCGGCAGGAAGATTCGCCTGTTGTTGATAAGCACGAACAGCAGTACGTGTCTGATAACCGGGGATGCCATCCGGGACGCCAGCATCAAAACCATCAGAATTCAATCGCTGCTGTAGTTCAAATGTTAGTTTGTAGCTCAGTCTACGATTATCAGTTTTGAGGCCGTGACGAACCTGGCTCCGGCCGCTAAGACGGTCAGCAAGGATTCCTACGGCGAGTGCGTAGTTGATTGACCGATTCCACTTTAAAATGACATCAAAATTACCATAAACCAGAAATGCGGGGCCGCTATAACCCTGGGGCATGACAATCGCACCGACTATATCGCCGATGGGTAATGGTTGTCCATTTGCCCGGGTGACCCCCTGTGTAGTCCAGAAAGAGAGCGGTTTCCTGATGTCAATCCGAGCTAAATCCCAGTCAAAATTAACGGGTAGCTGGACCTCGCGCCCCCACAGCTCGCCCTTTTCCCAGCCAATATTTTTTAGATAGTTACCTCCCGAGGCAAAGACATCTGATAGATTTGTCCAAACATCTTTTTTTCCATCACCATTGCCATCAACCGCATTATTCAGAAAGGTTGATGGCAGAAACTGAAGTTGACCAATTGCACCTGCCCAGGAGCCTTTCATGTCAGATGCGGAAATATGACCCTGATCAATAATTCTGAGGGCATCCAGCGCCTGTATTCGGAAAAATTTGCCACGACGGGGGTCATAGGCCAGGGTGACCAATGCGCTGACAGTGGGAATGTTCCCCAGATACGATCCAAAATTGGTTTCCAATCCCCAGAATGCAACAAGATATCGTGGTGGTATGCCATAGCGGACTTCTATCTTTTGAAGTAATGAATGATGTTTATTTAATAATAACCGGCCTTTTTCAATTCGCTTGGCGGTCACGCGTTTCTCAAGGTAATTCAAGAAGGTTTCGGTAAATTCCGGTTGACGCTGGTCAAGTTCTATCACGCGCTTGATCGGGGTCAGGCCTGTCAAGGCAGCATCGAGGGTTTTTTGTGAGATGCCATTGTTGGATGCTTCCAGACGCAGGTCCTCAAGCCAGTCATCAAAATCAGGCTGGGCGAGGGCATTTGAGCACCATGCCAGATTCATCACTAATGAAATAGTTACAATAGCTGTAGAAAAATAATATTTGAATTCTCTGGGATTGCTGGGCATTGAATAGATGCTCGATAATTGAACTTGTGCAGGTTACTATTACAGTAGCAAAGACAAAATTCAAGAGGGTCGACATCTTATGCGTTCAGATAGCCTGGCGCCGTGAAATTGTAAATAATGGCCGACTGGTATATCTACATCGTCAGGTGTTCTGACAGCAGCTACTATACCGGTGTCGCCATTGATATCGAGAGGCGCGTTAACGAGCATAATACCAGCAACATCACTGGGGCGAAGTATACTCGTAGCAGACGTCCGGTACACCTGGTCTATCAGGAAAAGCATGTTTCGAGATCAAGCGCCTGTGTACGTGAATATGAAATCAAGCACCTGAGCAAGAAAGAAAAAGAAATCCTGATCGGTGCCAGCTGAAAAACTCGTAAAATCTAAACAACAGGATTACTATTGGACATGGTTGTGCCGCCGAGACAGGCTGACCTGGACAGGAGCGCCAAAGACATATGATAGACAAAGTGATTTCGGGTGGGCAAACAGGGGTCGATCGGGCTGCGCTGGATGTCGCACAGGAGTTGGGGATTCCTTGCGGGGGCTGGTGCCCTGTTGGCAGGGATGCGGAGGACGGGCAGATTTCTGAAAAATATTCACTCCAGGAAACCACCAATATCGATCATACCGTACGTACTGAATTCAATACCCGCGACTCCGACGGCACCTTAATAGTTAAGCGGGGCAGCCTGCATGGTGGGACTGCTTATGCTGTGGAAATGGCTAAGCATCTGGGTCACCCGGTTATAGTTGTTGACTTGGAAGCGCCTGCCGATACCAACGAGATTATGGCCTGGCTAACGGACAACAGTATTTGTACCCTGCATATTGGAGGTCCACGCGAATCAAGTCGTCCTGGAATTTATGAGCAGGCCTGTCTGTTGATCAGGGAAATTCTGTCTGAAGCTCGCAAAAAACATCCATAGACACCGGGTATTTTAGCCTTAGATGGGTGACGTCCTTCAGTTCAAAAAGCGATCTTTGGCAGAAAAATACAAGGGTAGAACCTTGTGTAAAAATGGCTTTCATAAATGGCGCATCATCCAGGAAAAGCAGTTTGACGTAAAGCAGGGTAGGCTGGTGACGCTCTTCCAGTGTAGTCGCTGTGGAGAAACCAAGGCAGAGGCAACATAAGCGTAGGACGAAATCACGGCTCATGTATGTTTATGAGTAAATTAAATGCCTGGCGTGCTGAGGTTCCTGAGTCATCTCAAGCTAGCAAATAAATTGATTGCGGAGTTTAAATTTTGGAATTTTTAACGAATTACGGACTGTTTTTCGCCAAGACCTTGACCGTCGTGGTTGCTTTGCTGGTTGCAATCATCGGTGCGATAGCACTGATTTCGAGACAGAAACACGAGTCTAAGGAGTGTCTCATAATCAAAAATATCAATGATAAATATGAGAGCATGGCTTACACCCTAAAACAGCAAATTTTGGGTAAAGACGAGCTCAAAAAATTAACAAAAGAGCATAAAGCAAGGCAGAAGAAAAAAACAACATCAGGTGAAAATGGTAGGGTTTACCTGATTAACTTTGAGGGAGATATCAAGGCCTCTGCAGTATCTGCGCTTAGAGAAGAAATAACCGCTATCCTGACTGTGGTGACAGATAAAGATGAGGTCTTCTTACGCTTGCAGAGTGCGGGTGGCATGGTCCATGCCTACGGACTGGCTTCATCTCAGCTGATGCGTATTAAGGAAAAAAATATAACTTTAACGATTGCCGTTGACAAGGTCGCCGCCAGCGGTGGTTATATGATGGCCTGTGTGGCTGACCGTATATTGGCCGCTCCATTTTCTATCCTGGGCTCGATAGGCGTTGTTGCCCAGATTCCCAACTTTAACCGGCTCTTAAAAAAACATGATATTGATTTGGAGCTGATCACCGCCGGAGAGTATAAGCGAACCTTGACCTTGTTTGGTGAAAACACCGACAAGGCTCGCCGCAAATTCGGTGAAGAAGTTGCGGATACACATGAGCTGTTTAAGCAGTTTATTGCGGATAACCGGCCACAAGTGGATATCAAAAACGTTGCAACAGGGGAGCACTGGTTTGGTACGCGCGCACTGGACTTAAAGCTGGTTGATGAGCTTAAAACCAGCGATGATTGGCTACTGGAACAGAGCAGGGATAAAGCGCTTTTCGAAGTGACCTACCAAAGTAAAAAACCGCTAATGGCTCGTTTATTCTCGACCATGGAGAAATTAATGGAGCGCTCATCCTGGTTGGATAAGAGCAACATTCAGCGATTCATGTGACGCTATTATTTTTAATATCTGATTACGCCTGTGAGTGATGAAGAAAAGGACTTTATGTCCAGTTTTTTGATGGTGATAGAAGTTCTATGGGTTACTGGTGTTGCTGTTATATTTATACTTTATTTCGTCGTCAAGAGACGGATTAAGAAAAAGAAGGAAGCCGAAGCGCGGATGCAGGTCGAGGAACGGAATGCCTGAATCGTGGCCGGGATGATGGAATATGTCCCGCAATACTGAAGATTTATACCGTATCCTGGAGCGAATTGACGGAAAAGGCTACAAGTCCTATAAAGAAATCGCGGGTAGATATCAGGGCGATAAACTTATCCTGTTTATCGATCATGTGCAGGGAGATCCTTTCGCCGCACCATCTAAAGTACGCTGCAGAGTCTCGCAGCAACAAGCTGAATTACCTCTTTCATTATTTGAAAACCGTGTACGCAAAATTGCATTAGCGGATTTTTTGGCACGCCAGATTCGCAGTGCTATCAAGGCAAGCGTCAAAGGCACGCGTGGGTCGGGCAGGAGCGGTCTGGTTTTTGTGGATGCCGGTGGGCAAGAGGTGCTGGAGCGCACTGCGGTTGTGCTTACGCCTGAGTGGGTTGAAGTGCGACTAGAGGTCGGGTTGCCAGGTTCGGGGCGTTCGATATTGGGTCAACAGGCCATTGAGATGTTATGCCACGAGCTTCCTGCTGTCGTTGAACAAGGCTTGTTCTGGCACAATCTGCCTCAGGAGGCAGGTCGCTGTTTCGTTGAGTGTGTCGAGAATCAGGAGCACATCCGTGAACAGCTTTCAGATCTGGGTCTTATCGCGTTTGTGGCAGACGGTTCGATTCTTCCCCGTAAGAGTGGCATCAGCGACCTACCTCTGGCGCTAAGCACCACCGTTTCTTTCAGGGCGCCGCAATCCATGCGTGTCACCATGGATCTTCTGCATCCTAAGCCCGGCACTAATGGGCCTAATGGACAGCTTACAGGCATGGGTATTCCGTCAGGGGTGACCTTGATTGTGGGCGGGGGTTATCATGGCAAATCGACCTTGTTACAGGCACTGGAACGCTGTGTCTATCCACACATCCCTGGTGATGGGCGCGAGTATGTAATTACTTGTCGTGATGCTGTCAATATTTGTGCTGAAGACGGCCGTCGGGTAGAGCAAGTTGACATTAGTCCGTTCATCAACAATTTGCCATTTTCCCAGAACACGAGCCATTTTTCCAGTGAAAAAGCCAGCGGCAGCACCAGTCAGGCAGCCAATTTAATGGAGGCGCTGGAGATGGGCGCGACGACCTTGCTGATAGATGAAGATACCTCAGCAACAAACTTCATGGTGAGAGATGCGCGCATGCAAGCGCTAGTCCACAAGTCCTGCGAACCCATTACCCCGTTCGTAGACCGGGTTCACGAACTGTATGTGCAACACGGTGTTTCCAGCGTTCTTGTGATGGGTGGTTGTGGAGATTATTTCGACTCTGCAGATAGGGTTGTGATGATGAACGAATATATTCCGGAGGATGTGACGCTTAGAGCGTATCAAATTACAATAGAAATTCCGAGCCGACGCATCAATGAAGTCGGCTCGCCTTTCCGAGTCAACATGAAGCGCATTCCCGATGCTGACAGCTATAATGCCAAACGCGGAAAGCGGGATGTGAAAATTGATATTCCAGTGATAGACACCATACGTTTTGGCATGACTGATATCGATTTAAGAGCGCTGGTGCAGTTGGTCGATGTCAGCCAGACACAGGCCATCGCCCATGCACTGCACCTGGTTCGCCGACAATTTATGGATAACAGGCAGGGGTTGCGTGAACTTCTGGAATTTCTCGACATGCACCTTGATGAGCATGGATTGTCATGCTTATCTTTGTATGGAGATGGTGAGCAGCATCCAGGTAATTTAGCCCGGCCGCGTAAATACGAGATTGCCGCAGCACTGAATAGGCATCTCACGATCAAATTCCGCATTCATCCAACTGCCTAGTTTCCTCACAACACGGAATTTATGCTATCATTGCCTGTTTATGTGCGCGATTGCTTAAGCAAAAATAACAGACTGAAACACATTGTGTTTTCAAGCCATTCTCCGAACGGAATAAGTATATCTAGATGACTGAGACAACCAACGAGATCCTCCCCACCAATATTGAGGAGGAAATGAAACGGTCCTACATGGAATACGCCATGAGCGTTATCGTAGGACGTGCCTTGCCGGATGTTCGAGATGGCCTGAAACCGGTACATCGCCGGGTGCTATATGCTATGTACGGACTCAGTAATGACTGGAACAAACCCTATAAAAAATCTGCCCGTATTGTGGGTGATGTCATCGGTAAATATCATCCCCACGGTGATACGGCGGTCTATGACACGATTGTACGTATGGCCCAACCATTTTCACTGCGTTATATGCTGGTGGATGGCCAGGGTAACTTTGGGTCTGTGGATGGCGATTCGCCTGCTGCAATGCGTTATACAGAAATCCGCATGTCACGCATCGCCCATGAGATGCTGGCCGATCTGGAAAAAGAAACAGTTGATTTCGTTGCCAACTATGATGAATCGGAATCAGAACCCAATGTCATGCCATCCAGAATTCCCAACCTCCTCATTAATGGCTCAGCGGGGATTGCTGTTGGACTGGCGACTAACATACCACCACACAATCTCACAGAGGTCATCAATGCTTGCCTGGCCCTGATTGATAATCCTGAGGTGACTATCACTGAACTTATGGAGCATTTGCCAGGCCCTGATTTCCCTACCGCCGCTTTCATCAATGGCGTGCAAGGAATTCACGAGGCCTATCGCACCGGACGGGGTCGCATTTATATCCGGGCCAGGTCTCACATAGAGAGCATCGATGAGTCAAGTAACCGGCAGCGCATCGTTGTGACTGAATTACCTTACCAGGTCAACAAGGCCCATTTGCTGGAAAAAATCGCTTTTTTGGTCAAGGACAAGCGAATTGAAGGCATCAGTGAGTTACGTGATGAGTCTGACAAGGACGGCATGCGCATGGTCATTGAATTGCGTCGCGGCGAAGTGGCTGAAATTGTGTTGAACAATCTTTATCAACATACCCAGATGCAGAATGTTTTTGGCATCAATAATGTTGCGCTGGTGGACGGACAGCCACGCCTGTTGAATCTGAAGCAGTTCCTGGAAGCGTTTATTCTGCATCGCCGTGAGATTGTGACTCGACGGACGATTTTTGAATTACGCAAGGCGCGGGAAAGGGCGCATACCCTTGAGGGTTTGACAGTTGCCCTGGCCAATATCGATGAAATTATTGCCTTGATCAAGGCGGCGCCCAGTCCGGCCGTTGCCAAACAGCGTTTGATGGATAAAGCCTGGGAAGCCGGGGCAGTGACTACCTTATTGGCCGGTGCAGATGCCTCCAGCTCCAGACCTGATGGGCTTGAGGCGGAATTCGGACTGAGCGATGCGGGTTACCGGCTATCGGCGCCGCAAGCGCAAGCGATCCTTGATTTGCGTCTGCACCGCCTGACGGGCCTGGAGCAAGATAAAATAGTAAAAGAATACAATGAGATATTATTAAAAATTAGAGAATTACTTGAGATATTATCCAACCCGGATCGATTGATGACAATCATTCAGGGTGAATTGGTCGTGATCCGGGATCAGTATGGTGATCAACGCCGTACTGAAATTCTCACCACACATCTGGATTTAACCATTGAGGATTTGATCACAGAAGAGGATGTGGTCGTGACGCTATCCCATGGCGGTTATGTAAAATCTCAACCTCTTGATATGTACCAGGCCCAGAAGCGCGGCGGCAAAGGCAAGACTGCAACCAAAATGAAGGAAGCAGACTTTATCGATAAACTATTTGTGGCCAACACGCATGATACGATCCTGTGTTTTTCTACAGCCGGGAAGGTTTACTGGAAAAAGGTTTATGAGCTACCATCTGCGTCCCGTATTGCCAGAGGCAGGCCCATCATCAATTTATTGCCACTGGATGAAGGCGAGCGGATTAGCGCAATTTTACCGGTACGAGATTATGATGCAGACAAATATGTATTTATGGCATCCGGCAATGGCACCGTAAAAAAGACCTCGTTAAGCGATTTCTCACGTCCACGTAGCAATGGTATTATCGCCGTCGATCTGATTGGTGATGACCAGTTGATTGGTGCTGAAATTACAGACGGGGGGCAGGATATTATCCTGGTCAGCAGTGCTGGCAAGGCTATCCGCTTTAAGGAAGATATGGTGCGACAGATGGGGCGTAAGTCCCGTGGTGTGAGAGGTATTCGCCTGCATCCGGGGCAGCATGTTATATCACTGATGATTGCTAGAGAGGGTGATGTATTGACAGTGACTGAAATGGGTTTCGGAAAACGCACACCCGTGAGCGAATATCCTGTCAAGGGGCGTGGTGGCCAAGGTGTTATTAGCATTCAAACCTCTGAACGAAATGGTGACGTCGTCGGCGCTGAACTTGTCAATTGCGATGACGAAATCATGCTGATCACCAATGGTGGCACACTCGTGCGTACCAGAATCGATGAAGTATCTGTTCAAGGCCGTAACACACAGGGTGTACGACTTATTAGGCTGAGCAATGGTGAGCGGGTGGTTGGTTTAGACAGGTTTGAGAGTATTGAAGATGCATAAACAAGAGGACTGGTAATCAATATGTCACGCGTATTTAATTTCAGCGCAGGCCCCGCGATGGTGCCGGAATCCGTACTTCAGCAGGCTAGTGAGGAAATGCTGGACTGGCATGGTAGTGGAATATCGGTGATGGAGATGAGTCACCGAGGTAAGGAATTCATGTCCATCGCAACAAAGGCAGAGTGCGACCTTCGCGATTTGCTGGATATTCCTGACAATTACAAGGTTCTGTTTTTGCAAGGAGGTGCTAGCGCCCAGTTTGCTATGGTACCGTTAAACCTGCTGCGAGGACAAAAAAAGGCGGATTATGTCAACACCGGGCAATGGTCTAAAAAAGCTATCGCAGAAGCGAAACGTTTTTGCAATGTCAATGTTGTAGCATCATCAGAGGAGAGCAAATTCACCTCAATACCTGATCAGGATGATTGGCAGATTGATTCGAATGCCGCCTATTTTCACTATACCCCGAATGAAACCATTGGAGGGGTGGAATTTCACTGGATACCAGAGACTGGAAAAGTCCCGCTGGTTGCAGATATGTCTTCCACTTTATTGTCGAGACCTCTGGATGTTTCCCGCTATGGCGTTATCTATGCTGGTGCCCAGAAAAACATCGGTCCTGCTGGTCTGACTGTGGTGATTGTGCGGGAGGACTTGATAGGCGAAGTTCTCCCTGGGATGCCGACCATGTTTGACTACAAAACAATGGCTGACAATGATTCCATGTACAATACCCCTCCCACCTATAGCTGGTATCTGGCTGGACTTGTATTTGACTGGTTGAAGCAGCGCGATGGTCTGGAAGGAATGGCGACGATCAATAAACGCAAAGCAAACAAGCTTTATGCCCAGATAGATGATTCGGACTTCTACCAGAATCCTGTTGATCTGTCATGCCGGTCATGGATGAATATCCCGTTCACGCTAGCTGACCCTGAATTGGACAGTAAATTTTTGGAGCTGGCTAAAGAGGCTGGACTATTCTCCCTGAAAGGTCATCGTTCCGTGGGTGGCATGCGTGCCAGTATCTACAATGCTATGCCGGAAGAAGGTGTGAATGCCCTGGTTAGTTTTATGAGCGATTTTGAGCAGCACAATGGATAAGGAACAGCTGAGCGTAGGTACTTCTGCATCTACAGGATATCGTCATAGCCGCAGAGGAAACAGCGATGTATAAGATACTCACACTGAACAATATATCAGTTGCTGGACTGGAGCGACTGCCCCGTGAGCACTATGAAATTGCTTCGGAAATCAAACATCCCGATGCCATTTTGCTGCGTTCATTCAGCATGCATGGCATGGAGATACCGGATACCTTGAAGGCTGTCGGACGAGCGGGTGCGGGTGTCAACAATATTCCGGTCAATGCGATGAGCGGGCAGGGAATTCCTGTATTCAATGCACCAGGCGCCAATGCCAATGCAGTCAAGGAACTCGTCGTCGCCGGGATGTTGCTGGCGTGTCGGAATATCTGTCAGGCCTGGGGGTTTGCACAAAACCTTGAGGGTGATGACGAGGCCATCCATAAGCAGGCCGAGAAGGGAAAGAAACAGTTTGTCGGGTTTGAGCTGCCCGGCCGGACATTGGGTGTCATTGGTCTGGGTGCGATCGGTATCCAGGTTGCCAATGTGGCCCTGAAACTCGGGATGAACGTGATCGGTTTCGACCCGGAAATCACCGTGCAGAGCGCCTGGAAACTCTCATCCGAGGTCCAGCAGGCCTCCAGTGTAGAGGATCTACTGTCAAAATCGGATTTCGTGACCTTTCATGTACCGCTGGTAGATTCAACCCGGCACATGATCAACGCGGAACGCATCAAGGTAATGAAGAAAGGGGCGGTGATTCTGAATTTTGCCCGTGATGGCATCGTTGACGATGTCGCAGTAAGCCAGGCAATCAAGGATGACAAAATCTATGCCTATGTGTGTGATTTTACCAATGGATTATTGAAAAACCATGATCGGGTGATCACCTTGCCGCACTTGGGTGCTTCTACTAAAGAGGCCGAAGATAACTGTGCCATCATGGTTGCTGAGCAAGTAAGTGACTATCTGGAAAATGGCAATATTCATAATTCAGTAAATTTTCCAGAAGTCCATATGCCGCGCACCGAGGGACACCGAATTGCCATTGCCAATTCCAATGTACCCAATATGGTAGGTCAGATTTCGACGTTGATGGCTCAGGCTAGCCTGAATATTATCGATCTATTGAACAAATCTCGCGGTGATCTTGCCTATACGCTAGCCGACGTTGACAAGGAGATTCCTGAGGAGCTTGTCGATGGTATCAGGAGTATCGATGGTGTTCTGAACGTGCGGATAATCTAGAAACCCGAGATGAACAATGTATTCATGCGCCAGGGTGATCAGTAGGCCGTAAAATGACAGACAACAAAAAACTACAAGAAATTCGCTCGCGCATAGACCTGATTGATAAACAACTGCAGGATCTGATTACAGAGCGTGCGGGATGCGCCAAGGAAGTGGCCGGTCTCAAGGATATAGTGGGCGATACTTCTGAGTACTATCGTCCAGAACGGGAGGCGCAGGTCCTACAGGCTGTAGTGCAGCGAAACCGTGGACCTTTATCTGATGAGTGTATGGCCCGCCTGTTTAGAGAAATCATGTCGGCCTGTCTTTACCTGCAACACCCCATGAAAGTGGCTTACCTGGGGCCTGAAGGCACTTATACTCAAGCCGCGGTTAGTAAGCACTTCGGCTCTTCCGTTGAAACAGTACCGCTGGGTACAATTGATGAAGTATTCCGGGAAGTCGAAGCGAATGCCGCACATTATGGTGTTGTGCCCATAGAAAATTCCACCGAAGGTGCAGTCAGCCATACGCTGGACATGTTTGTAAATTCAGACTTGAATATCTGTAGTGAAGTTGAACTACGCATCCATCATTATCTGTTATCCAAAGACAATGATTTGAGTCAAATAAAGCGAATCTATGGCCATCAAATGGCGCTTTCTCAATGCCGGGAATGGCTGGATGCCAATGCCGTCAAAATAGAGAGGATAGCGTTGAACAGCAATGCGGAGGCGGCGCAAAGGGCAAGCCATGAGCCTGGAACAGCGGCCATTGCCGGCGTGTCTGCCGCCGAGATTTATCAGTTGAACAGGTTAGCTGCCAATATAGAAGACAAACAGAACAATACCACCCGTTTTCTTGTGATTGGGCGGCAGATGCCGGCATCCAGCGGTCATGACAAAACGTCACTACTGGTTTCCGCTGCGAATAAATCTGGTGCCTTGTATCGTTTGCTGAAACCACTGTCAGAACACAATATCACCTTGACCCGCATAGAATCCAGGCCTTCGCGCCAGGGTATGTGGGAATATGTCTTTTTTATTGATATCGAGGGACATATCGAAGATGCCAATGTTGCTTCTGCATTGCAGGATTTTAAATCGGAAGCGGCAATGATTAAGGTATTGGGATCCTATCCATGTGCAGTTTTATAAGACTGCCTGGCCATGAATGGTGCTTACCCCGTTGTTCCAGCATGTTTTTCGCCCTTTGGTCGAAAGTTAGCTGGCATTCAAAACTAATGGCCTTTCCAGAAGTAGAGAATCAGCATTACCAGATGATAATACGCGAGACTGACACATGATAATTGTCATGCAATCACACGTCACCGATGAACAGATTCAGTTGGTGCAGGATAGACTCAGCTCAATGGGTATGCAGCCGCATGTCTCACGGGGAATCGAACGGACTGTCGTGGGAGCAATAGGTGATGAGCGGGCGATAGACCAGGAGGCTCTGGAAGCATTGCAGGGTGTAGAAAAAGTCGTGCGCGTGATGAAACCATACAAAATCGTGGCACGAGAGAGCCATGAGTATGACAGCACTGTCAAGATAGGCGATATCATTATTGGTGGCAAAGCGCTCCAGGTTATCGCCGGGCCCTGTTCAGTGGAAACCAAAGCACAAATGGATGCTGCCGCAGAGGGTGTTGTAGCGGCGGGGTGTCGACTGATGCGAGCGGGTGCATTTAAGCCGCGCTCCAGCCCATACGCCTTTCAGGGGCTCGGGGTAGAGGGTCTGGAGATATTCAAAAGCGCGGCCAATCAATATAATCTGCCAGTGGTCACTGAATTGATGGATGTACGTATGCTTGACGTTTTTTTAACTCATAATGTCGATGTGATTCAGATTGGTACCCGGAATATGCAGAACTTTGACTTGTTAAAAGAAGTAGGACGAACCCACACACCAGTGATACTAAAACGTGGTTTGTCAGCCACTATAGAGGAATGGTTGATGGCTGCGGAATATATTGCCGCTGGTGGCAATCATAATATCATTTTCTGCGAGCGAGGCGTGCGTACCTATGAAAATGCCTATCGCAATATGCTGGATGTAACCGCTATTCCAGTCCTCAAAAGAGAAACCCATCTGCCGGTGATCATCGATCCCAGCCATGCGGGTGGAAAGGCATGGATGGTGCCTGCATTATCCAGGGCTGCGATTGCGGCAGGCGCCGACGGCTTGCTGGTTGAAATGCATCCCGAGCCGGAAAAGGCATGGTCCGATGCAGATCAGGCGCTAAGCCCGAAAGAACTTGGCGTGTTAATGGGGGAGCTGCAGGGGATTGCAGCGGTCCTCGGTCGTGAGTTGTAACATCAGAACTGCAAAGGAACCATGCAGCAAGCACTACAGATTAAACAACTGACCGTTATCGGTGTCGGCCTGATCGGCGGGTCAATCGCACGTGCGCTGAAAGACGGTGGTGTTTGTGAGAAAGTGGTGGGCTATGGGCGTAACGCCAAGAATCTTGATCGTGCGCTTGAACTGGGCGTTATTGATGCGATTGATATGGATGTCTCAAGCGCAGTTAAGGATGCTGATGTTGTTGTCATCGCCGCGCCTCTGGGGGCAATGGCAGACCTGTTCCGAAAAATCAATGGATATCTTAAACCCGGCGCGGTGATCACCGATGTTGGTAGCGTCAAGGGGAGGGTTGTCGGGCAGGCAAGGGAAAATCTTAAGGACTGCTTGAGCACTTTTGTGCCCGGACATCCCATTGCTGGTTCTGAGCAAAGTGGCGTCGACGCATCTCATCCCGAACTGTTCAAAGGGCGAAACATCATATTAACGCCGTTACAGGAAACCGATGCTATAGCACTCGCCAAAATACGCTGCTTGTGGGAGGCTGTTGGCGCGAACGTGTTTGAAATGGAACCAGATCATCATGATCAGGTACTTGCGGCAACCAGTCATTTGCCCCATCTTCTAGCTTACACGCTGATCAATACACTGTTGAAGGTGGAGACTAGTGAGGAAATATTCCGGTTTGCCGCCGGCGGCTTTCAAGACTTTACCCGAATTGCTTCCAGCGACCCTGTCATGTGGCGCGATATCTGCCTGGCAAATCAGCACGCGATCATCGAGATGCTGGAGAATTTTGAAGGTGACATCAAACGACTTTCACAGCTTATTCGCCTAAGTGATGGCGATGCACTACTGGAATTATTTTCCAGCGCCAAAAAAGCCAGGGATCAACATATCGTAAAGGACGAGGCGTGAAGCGTGAGCAAAAGTTAACATTCACTGTGGCGCCTGGTGGTGAATTACAGGGATATATTCGGGTGCCCGGCGATAAATCGATATCACATCGATCCATTATGCTGGGTGCGCTGGCAGACGGTATTACAGAAGTTGAAGGTTTTCTCGAGGGAGAAGATAGCCAGGCAACCTTGCAGGCTTTTCAGGCCATGGGTGTCCGAATTGATCGACCTGCGCCTGGAAAGCTTACTATCCATGGCGTCGGTATGGAGGGCCTGAGTCCGCCTGCCCAGGCGATCGATCTTGGCAATTCCGGTACCTCCATGCGCTTATTATGCGGCATATTGGCAGCACAAAACTTTGATGTGATCCTCCAGGGTGATGCGTCACTAATGCAGCGTCCCATGAAGCGGGTAACCCAGCCGCTGGCACAGATGGGGGCTGATATCATCACAACAGAGGCGGGGATGCCACCATTAAAAATTCATGGTGGTCATCCGTTGACTGCCATTCAATATGAGTTGCCAATCGCCAGCGCCCAAGTCAAATCGGCGCTATTGCTAGCCGGACTCTATGCGGTGGGAGAGACCTGCGTGACTGAGCCCGCGCCAACGCGGGATCATACCGAACGCATGCTGACGGCATTTTCATACCCTACCAAACGAAATGGTAGTCAGGTCTGCCTGGAAGGTGGTGGCAGACTGACCGCAACCCGTATCGAGGTGCCCGCCGATATATCATCGGCAGCATTTTTTATGGTGGGGGCGGCTCTTAGCACTAACAGCAGCATCACGCTTGAGAAGATGGGCGTCAACCCCACTCGTATTGGGATCATCAATATATTGAGGCTTATGGGAGCCGATATCCATCTCAGTCATGAGCGGTTTGTTGGTGGAGAACCTATTGCCGATATCCGTATTTGTGGTGGGACCTTGCGCGGCATTGAAATCCCTATGGATCAGGTGCCACTAGCCATTGATGAATTTCCAGCCATATTTATTGCGGCAGCTTGTGCAAACGGGACGACGGTCCTGACGGGAGCGGAAGAACTGCGCGTCAAGGAAAGCGATCGCATACAGGTGATGGCTGATGGTCTGAATGAATTAGGTATCCACGCCCAGGCGACAGCGGATGGCATGATCATTGAGGGCGGGATGCTCAAGGGTGGGACTGTAGACAGTCATGGCGACCACCGTATCGCGATGGCGTTCAGCATTGCTGCACTGCGTGCCAGTGGGCAGATTCAGATTCTCAACTGTGCAAATGTAGCCACTTCATTTCCTGGTTTTATCGATACGGCGTGTCAGGCAGGCCTGAAATTGAGTGCTGAGGCCTGAGAGATTGGCAGTCATGGCGTATCCGACAGAAAATACACCTCCCGTTATCACCATTGATGGCCCGGGTGGGTCGGGGAAAGGCACTGTCAGCCGACTATTGGCCACGCAACTAGGGTGGAATTTTCTCGATAGCGGGGTACTGTATCGTGCTGTAGCAATCGCTGCACGTCGAGACAATGTGAGTCTGGACAATGAGCAGGCCCTCGGTGCATTGGCCTTAAATCTGACCATTCACTCTAAATTCAATGAT
>QIGV01000082.1 GCA_003230085.1 Gammaproteobacteria bacterium | reverse complement strand
CTACGATGGCGCTGAGAATGGCAGTCAGGGCCTCGGTGATGGGGTAGCGCAGTGGGATGGCTACGCCGCAGTCAGTACATTTCCCCCGGATCATCAGATAGCTGATGATAGGAATATTTTCCAGGGCGGATATGTGGTGATGGCACTTTGGGCAATGCGAACCTGGGGTTAACAGGTTGAAAGGTTCTGTTTCTTTCGCATCAGCGGGATTTTCAGGTAGTTCAAGTACGTCCCGGCATTGTGCGCGCCACTGTTTGTCCATCATGACAGGCAGACGTAATATAACCACGTTGAGAAAACTGCCAACCAGCAGGCCAAGAATGCCCGCAAGAGAAATGACAGCAACAGGATTATTCTGTAGGTAAAATATCAGTTCCATTGACTTAGGCAGAGGACAGAGAACAGAGGGTTGAGAAATGATGATCTGTTCTCAACCACATGTATCCTCTCCCCTTGTATCTTTCCTCTTTTCTCTTTTCTCTGAATTTAAACCACCTGCCCCATTTTGAAAATAGGCAGGTACATCGCAATCACCAGTCCACCGATTACGACACCCAGGAATGCCATGATAATGGGTTCCAGCAGGCTACTCAGACCATCAACTGCATCATCCACTTCCTCTTCATAAAAATCGGCGACCTTAGCCAGCATAGCGTCAATTGATCCGGATTCTTCGCCAATAGCGACCATTTGTACCACCATATTGGGAAACAGCCCAGTATTATGCATTGAGTGGTTGAGTGGTGATCCAGTCGAGATTTCATCGCGCATCTGCAAGATGGCATTGGTGTATAGGATATTTCCGGCAGCACCCGCGACAGTTGTCATAGCTTCGACCAAGGGCACACCAGCCGCAAACATGGTCGACAGAGTACGTGCAAAGCGGGCAATGGTGGCTTTTCTGATAATTTCACCAAATATGGGCACCTTGAAGATAATCTTGTCCAGGACATGATTGAATTTCCGGGAGCGTCTTTTAGCCTCAATGAATGAGTAGACGGCGATGCCGATGCCACCGAAAATGGCCCACCACCATTCCTGGAAAAAAATAGAGAGGCCAACGACGAACAGGGTCATGGCCGGTAGGTCTGCACCAAAGCCGCTGAACATCTCCTGAAATTGAGGGATAACGAAGATCAGTAATATGGCTGTCACAATAAATGATATGACGATAACGGCGATAGGGTAGAACATCGCCTTCTTAATCTTGTTTTTGATGTTTTCGGTTTTTTCCTTGTAGATGGCGATCTTGTCCAGCAGGGTCTCCAGAATACCCGCCTGCTCGCCGGCATTGACTAAATTGCAATACAGCTCATCAAAATAATAGGAATGTCTGCCCAGCGCTTCAGCCAGTGGATTGCCCGATTCCACATCGGTTTTGATTGCCATGATCAGATCCTGCATGGCAGGGTTTTCGTGACCCTTGCCGATGATATCAAAAGACTGAACCAGCGGAACGCCTGACGACATCATGGTGGCCATCTGACGGCTGAATATGGCAATGTCACTCTGAGTAATTTTCTTTTTTGATTTGCGGCGAGCTGATTTTTTCTTGACCTTGGTCGGGTTAATGCCCTTTTTTCTCAGTTCAGCCTTGGCCAGCGCTAAGGTGATGCTCTTGGTCTCACCTTTCATTTTAGCGCCGCGCTTGTCGGTGCCTTCCCAGGAAAAAATAAACTGTTTTTGTGCCTTTGCTGCGGTTGCCATAATATTTGCCCTATACTGTAATGACTCTGTTAAGTTCTTCCAGACTGAGAATACCCTGTTTAACTTTTTTCAAACCCGACTGATGCAGGTTGCATATGTTCTCTTTGCTGGCCTGCTCGGCAAGTTCTATGGAGTTTCCGCCGGTCATGATGATGCGTCCCATTTCCTCCGAAATCGGCATAACCTGGTAGATGCCGACGCGTCCCTTGTATCCTTCATTGCACTGGTCGCACCCAATGGCCTTGTATACCTGTATCGTATCCACTTCATCTTCCTTGAAACCCTCACTCAGCAGCACTTCATTGGGCAGCTCTGCCAGTTGCTTACAATGACTGCACAAACGTCTTCCCAGACGCTGTGCGATGATCAGTGTGACTGCGGAAGCAATATTAAAAGGCTCGACACCCATATTGACCATACGGGTCAGGGTTTGTGGCGCATCATTGGTGTGCAGAGTCGATAGAACCATATGACCGGTCTGCGCTGCCTTGATGGCAATGTCTCCCGTTTCCTTGTCGCGAATCTCACCGACCATGATAATATCCGGATCCTGACGGAGGAAGGCCTTCAGGACCTTGGGAAACGTCAGTCCGGCTTTGAGGTTAATATTCACCTGGTTGACGCCCGGCAGGTTGATTTCTGCCGGATCCTCGGCCGTGGAAATATTCCGATCTTCCGTGTTGAGTATATTCAGGCCCGTATATAGCGATACTGTTTTACCACTTCCGGTCGGGCCTGTCACCAGGATCATGCCATAGGGTTTATGTAGGGCTTCAAGATAGAGTTGCTTTTGGTCTTCTTCATAACCGAGAGCGTCGATACCCATTTTGGCGCTGGCAGAGTCAAGAATACGCATCACGATCTTTTCTCCGAATAGGGTGGGACAGGTGCTGACACGGAAGTCAATAGAACGGTTCTTGGACAGCCTCATCTTCATGCGTCCGTCTTGTGGTACCCGTCGTTCCGAGATGTCCAGTTGCGACATGACCTTGATACGAGCCGATATTTTGTTGGCCAGCGCGATTGGTGGTGAAGACATTTCCTTGAGGATGCCATCCATCCGGAATCTGACCCGGTATTCAAATTCATAGGGTTCAAAATGGAGGTCAGATGCACCCTTGTTGATAGCATCAAGCAGCACTTTGTTAACGAAACGGACGATTGGGGTATCATCAATATCCGGTTCGTCAGTATCGGTGTCACGATCATTCATGTCACCGCCGGTAATGTCCAGATCATCCAGATCGGCATCACCCAGGTCATCCATGGTTGTATCGTTTTCCTCCATGATTTTTTCGATGATTTTGCAGAGCTTGTCATCTTCCACCAGGATAGGCTCAGCATTGGCGCCCACATTAAATTTTATTTCATCCAGGGCCTGAAGATTTGTCGGATCGGAGACAGCAACATAAAGACGATTACCGCGCTTGTATAAGGGTAGGACGGAATGCTTCTGAATTAATTTTTGATCAACCAGATTGTGGACACACTGCTCTAAATCCATGGCATTGATATCAAACAGGGGAATGCCGAACTCCTGGGAGGCGGCATTGGCGATGGAAATGCTGTCAAGGATGTTGTTTTCGACCAGATATCTGACCAGTGGTATTTTCTTACTTTCCGCCTTTTCATAAGCTTCCTGCGCCGTGCCTTCATCCAGCAGGCCGTCCTGGACCAGTTTCCTGGCCAGTCCGTTTAGTACAGTACTTGTGCCCTTTAGGGTGCTTGTGTTGGTTGCTGGCATGCTCATATTATTTCTCACCTGATGATCATTCTAGATATCGGCGGAAATACGCAAGAATTTAGTACCTTAGAAATGATTTTCTGCGTATTTTTCAGAAAAATCATTTCGTGAAGGTACTTATGCCCCTCAAGGGGGTACTGAAAAGAGTCCAGATCATCTGGGTTAGCAGGGACTGGCAATAGGAGTGGATGTATCGAGAATACGGCCGTCAAAGGATAGTGGCCTGCTTTATGTTGCGGTGTTTTATGTATTCGTAATAAGAAGATCCCATGCACGCAGTGCATGGGATCTATACTATTGCAACTTACTGATTAACGGCAGTTGGACGGAAGGTATCTATCTTCCATCGTACCCGTGTTACATGTCCAGGAAACTGCATCAGTGGGTACAGTGCCTGAGGCGATAGCGGTGCCAACAGGGGATTCAGGCACCATTATAACGGTATTACCACTGCCGACTGTGGCTTGATAGGTTATGGTAATCTGCCCAGTAGCAGCAGCAACTGCTACAGATGCCACGTTGGTGGTTGCAGTTGGGACAGTCCAACCAAGATTTAGGGCGCTACCAGAGAATGCATTTTCTGCGACGGTAGCCTTGGCAGCTGCAGCCAGGTTGAGACCTTCCACTACGCGGGCACGAACGGTGTAATCCTGATAGGCGGGGATTGCCACGGCCGCCAGGATGCCGATGATCGCGATCACGATCATTAATTCTATCAGTGTAAAACCTTGTTGTACTTTCTTCATTGCCACTCTCCTAATCGTTGGTTTAATTGTTCTTTGGTTAACGGCCTCGCTTGATCTGCACTTGAGGTGAGATTAACTTGCCATGCCCTATATCTGCATGTTGTATGCCAACTTTAGTTTGGTGGACAGCCAACATCCTTGTTGGGGCCAATAGATCGCAAAAATGAGCACTGTGTCACACTTTTGGGCGCTTGTCAGGCGTTAAGCGCCATGGTCGGCAGCGCTATTTATTGCTCGCACCCAGGTTTGGGTGGTGTTGAGTGGGTGATTTTGCGCAATAGTTGCTGATTATCAGCACATTTTGCAGTTCAGAGAAAAGATGCAAGGGGAAAGACACAAGATAAAAGAGGTTGCATGCAGCCCACAGCCCTTATCCTCACTCCAGGCCGAGTTTTTTCATGCGATAGCGCAGGGCACCGAAGGTGATCCCCAGCAGTTTGGCCGCAGCCGTTTTGTTATAACGGGTTTTATCCAGTGCCTTGGTGATGGTTGCCTTTTCTATATTACCGAGGTAAGGCTCCAGTGGCGCTTCGCTGGGTTCCTGAGTTTTTTCACTGCTTTCTATCGTTTTTAATTGCAGGTCATTACTGTGAATCATGTTATTTTCACACAGTGTCATCGCACGCTCCAGGGTGTTTTCCAGTTCACGCACATTGCCGGGGAAGGGGTAGTGCTGCAGCATCTCCAGTGCATCTGTGCACAATGCCGGTTTCGGTATGTCATTTTGTATGGCGAGTTTTTCAAGGATGTGTTCCACCAGGAGCGGGATATCATTAGGGCGTTCGCGCAGGCTGGGAAGATGTAGCTCAATGACATTGATACGGTAAAAAAGATCCTGTCGGAAAATGCCTTCCTTGACCTGGGAGGCCAGATCTTTGTGGGAGGCGCTTAAAATACGTACGTCGACGGGTATTTCCCTGGGTTCGCCGACTGGCCGCACGGCCTTTTCCTGGATGGCACGCAGTAGCTTGACCTGCATGTGCAGCGGCATGTCAGCAACTTCATCAAGAAACAGCGTGCCACCGTTGGCGGTCTGGAAAAACCCGGCTTTACTGGCGACAGCACCAGTAAAGCTGCCTTTTTTATGTCCGAAGAATTCACTTTCCATTAATTCCCCAGGTATCGCGCCGCAATTAATAGGGATAAAGGGCTTGTCACTGCGTGGTCCTTTTTCATGGATCAGGCGGGCCGCTAGTTCTTTGCCTGTTCCAGATTCACCACTGATATAGATAGGCGCCTGGCTACGGGCCAGCTTGGCGATTTTTGTCCGGGTGGCTTCCATTATTTCTGAGCAACCCAGTAGCTGTAAGTCGTTATTGCCGCTGTGGGGTGTGCGTTGGTGATTTAGTTTTAGTGCAGCAGTCACTAGATTACGCAACATCTGCAAGTCAACTGGTTTGGAGACAAAATCGAAAGCGCCCGCTTTGAGTGCGCTGATGGCTGATTCCATGTTGCCATGGGCTGTGATGACTGCGGTGGGTAGCTCTGTATGATGCTGTTGAATATATTCAACCAGCTCAATACCATTGCCATCCGGTAATTTCATGTCTGTCAGACATAGATCAAACTGATTTTGGGCAAGCAGGTTCTTGGCCTGTCCGATATCTGCAGCGGACCGGCTTTCTATATCCATACGCGCTAGCGTCAACTCCAGCAATTCGCGTATATCAGGTTCGTCATCAATAACTAAAGCGAGTGGCATGTTCATATCAGGCGACTTGTCTCCTTCTGGGATCGGCAAAGGTAATGCGGAAGTGGCCACCCGCATCGGTAGCCAGATAATTCAGCCGCGCCTGGTTGCTCTCGCATAATTCACGGGCAATATACAGGCCAAGACCAGTACCATCCGCAGCTGTAGTAAAGAAAGGTTCGAAGATGTTATGTACCATATCCGGGACAATGCCCGCGCCATTGTCGATGATATCCAGATACGGGCTATAGAATTGGTGGCTGTATCCGCCTCGCAGTACAAGTGCTGGCGCCTGATTTCCTGCGCCATGTTGTATGCTGTTGTGGCATAGATTCCATAATATCTGGAGCAGTTGGCTGGAATCAAAGCGCACCTGGAGGTCGGCGGGGTCAATTTCAAGCCTGATTTGTGCCGGTGAAATTTTTTCATGGTTGAGGAATTCATGGATAAACTGCTCCCCCCAGGGCCTGAGGAACAGCTCTTCTGGTTGGGCTCGGTCTCTCCGACTGAGCTGCATGATGTTTTTTACGATGGTATTAACGCGCTGAGACTGCTCTGTGATGATTTCCGTCAGGCGGCGGTCACCGCTGTCCAGGTGAGGCGATTCGGCCAGAAGTTGTCCGGCGTGACTGATGGCGCCCAGCGGATTACGCACTTCATGAGCGATGCTGGCTGTCAATCTGCCTAACGACGCCAGTTTCAGCTGCTGCGCTTGTTGCGCCATGGCGGTAGTAT
Source organism: Gammaproteobacteria bacterium (assembly GCA_003230085.1). Classification (GTDB taxonomy): domain Bacteria; phylum Pseudomonadota; class Gammaproteobacteria; order SZUA-140; family SZUA-140; genus SZUA-140. Next base: position 11,236 of record QIGV01000082.1, on the reverse strand, counting down.
CCTCTAGAAAGATCAGAGTGCCCGAGTTTTTTTCACATCCCAGATTGGCAAAGCGTGGAATAATTTCAGCTGATATCTCTGTAGGGTGGAATTTTCTAGGTTCAGAGGCGGGGTATTGCTGCCATGTTTCCAGCTGCTCGATCAGGTCACTGGATAAGGAGTTCATGGTGCACCCTTCAGAAAGCGCCGGATTGCCCAGCAAATTGGTTGCAGATTCATTGATAAGTCGTATGTTTTTATTATTATCAATGACGACAATACCGGTCTGCATACGTTGAATAATGTATTCGGTGAGTTGTGCCATATTTGCTAAATCCACGCCACGGCTTTCCGCTAAGGCTTCGCTTTCACGTAGCCGTTTGGCAAGTACGTGCGCCAGGATGGCGGTAGCAAAGAAACTGGCGCCCAGTAGTCCCGCCTGGGTGTAGCTGGCATCTGGTAATGCCCCTTCCATTTTGCTGTACAATTGTTCAGCCAATACCGCTAGAGTGGCGATCGCGGCAAATAAACGGGCCGTTCGTCCCTCCATGAGCAGGCTACCACCGGCAATAGCGACAATGAGCAGCATGCCAAGACCACTGCCCACACTGCCACTGGCATGCATTAATAGTGTAATGGCCGTGATATCCAGCATGACGTGGGCGTATACCTGCGCATTGAACTCGAGTAACTGCCAGCGGATAGCAAAGACCGAGACCAGACTGAAGGCAAGGTAGGTGATGCTGATACTGTAGAATAGGTTGAGGTTGTGGCTACCTAGTGGGGTCGGTGCAGTTGTAGGCGAACTTAGGAAAAGCAGTAATAGGGCCAATAGTAGCCGATAATAGTTCAGAAAGCGCAGCTGCCCCCAGGTCTGCAATGAACCACGGTTATTGGTAGAGGCAGTGCCTGGCTGTGCCTCGGCACTCGGGTCTGCGGTTTTGCCAAGTTTTTCGGATACAGAATTCAAGGGGTTTCATTATTGTTCAGGTCTACCCCTGTTTTTCGGACAAAACAGCCTTTTAGTTTAGGAATTTTATTATAAAAATATTAAATTAATAGTCTTGAAATGGTGAAACAGGTGATTATTTACAGGATAAATATAGCTTCACTCAGATTAAGCGATCCCGCAGTGGCGGGAACTTCATGAGTTGCTTGGCGAGGCACATAATCAGTATGAGTGCCAAAACGCCCATCAAGGGGTTTCCTGTGATGCTAATAATCAGACCAACGATGAATGCCGCCAGCATGATGTAGATATTCAAGGTTTCTTTGCGCATGTTTTCCTCCCGTTCAATATTCATTTTCAGAAATGACTTGCTGTTTATCGGGCAGGGTTGGCACTTTTCTTAAGAGGCATGCGTAAATATGTGACAGTATTCTCAGAATGAGGTCGTGCAACATCACCCTGTGTCGTCCGTGAGTCATATAACACGGGCGACGCAAGGCTTGAAACGATGCTGGGGTCGCTGGGGCCTTAGTTGCTCAGACCGATAGGGCGGCCATTAACCGCTTGAACAGGCCGCGCATTGGATTTATACAGTGCGGTGAATTGTGCTATTTGTTCGGTTGAGAGTTCTGTCGGGGCTGCCAGAAGCATCCAGTTGACGCCTTCAGTGCAGGGTGGGGTAGTTAGTGAGCCGCTATAATTGAAATAAGTCATGTCTCTTGGTAATAGACCGATGGCATTGATATTCTCATCTGCTAAAGCATTTTCCTCTCCAGCGTTTTGAGGTAGATGAGCCCAGAGTTTCTCAATCAAGGCGTTCGAGCGGCCTTCTTTCAATAGTACGCCAATTACGCCCAACTGCCCGTCAGCCGTTTTGTGCACCAGGTGTGCGACCATAGGATAGTCCTTGCCACCAATCGTATGCTCGCTTGGGCTATGAAAATGAAACTGGAGCAGCTCAAATTGAGTAGTGCCAATTGAGAGGGTACTTCCAGGTTGATAATTTACCTGAATGGTGTGTCCGTTGTTGATTATGTGCAGAGGTGAATCATTATAGTCGAATTTGATTTCTGATAGTTCAGTAACTATTGCAGCAGAGATATCAATGGGCGATTGATTCTTGCCTGTTTTGCAGGTGGCGAATTCATTTTTCATCTCGCCCCAGAAATAAGGTCCACCATTGCCTTCGTAGCTCCAGTGGGTTTCACTGTGATGGGCATTTTTATTCTGTATTTTAATGCCTGCCGGGGCATGGGCAGCTTCCATCATTTTTTTCTCTTCACCCATCATGCCAGGCATTATTGAATGATTTTCGCCAGCAGTGTCTGATACAGGTTGGTTTAGTAATTCTTCTCCGGGAGCCTCCATGGGAACATTATCCGCAGGTGAGATCCCCAGGATTTTCAAGCGTAAATTTTCATCGTTCAGAGTTTCTTTGTCGCTCGCAGCCAGGGGATGGCTGATTGCCAGGCCTAAGGCCACGATTATTGTTATATATAAATTCCTGCTAATGAAATACATATACCCTCCTGAATAATGCTCGATTGTATTTATAATTAATTGATACGCTATTGTGCCATAACCATTGCAGCAGAGGAGTCATCTTAATATTTTTCTGGTCTTTCCCGGACTGCTATGCGTCGATGAGGTACTTGCGGCTTTGTATTCTATTTGAAAATATATATAAGAAATCAGTATATTAAAGGAGAGGTTATTAATGAACCCGATTCAAACCGTTGAGAGCGGCCACCCGGTAGGCTTCTGCCATAGTGGGATAGTTGAATGTGGTATTGATGAAGTACATCAGTGAATTTGCCTTGCCTTCCTGGGTCATGATGGCCTGTCCAATATGAATGATCTCGGATGCATGGGCGCCAAAACAATGTATGCCAAGAATTTCCAGTGTCTCCCGATGAAAAAGGATCTTGAGCATTCCAGTTGTATGATGGGCAATCTGGGCTCGCGCAAGATGGCGGAACTGGGAGCGACCAACTTCGTAGGGTACTTTGTCGTTAGTCAGTTCCCGCTCGGTTTTGCCAATTGAGCTGACCTCGGGAATGGTGTAGATGCCTGTAGGCATATTTTTGACCAGATGGAAATCGCAGAAGCCATCTATCAGGTGCGTAGCAGCATAGCGTCCCTGGTCATAAGCGGCGCTAGCCAGATTGGGATAGCCGATGATATCACCTACAGCATAAATATGAGACAGCGTGGATTGATAGGCGTCGTTCACGATGATAGAGCCCCGTTCATTTGTTTCAATACCAATTTCGGCTAGTCCCATGTGATCAGAATTCCCGGTTCTGCCCTGCGCCCATAGCAGATAGTCACTTTTAATCTCTTTGTTGGATTTCAGGAAAAGGACCACTCCGTTTTCATTGGCGACCACTTTTTCATGCGCTTCATTGTGACGAATGATGACGCCTTGTTCTCGCAGGTGGTAGCTCAAGGCATCGGTAATTTCGTCGTCAAGGAATGATAGTAGTTGGCTGCGAGTATTAATCAGGTTTACCTTGATGCCCAGGCAGCGAAAAATGGAGGCATATTCACAGCCAATAACCCCGGCACCGTAAATAGTGATCGAGCGCAGATTGTCATTCATATTCAAGACAGTATCGCTATCAAGAATTCTTGGGTGTTGGAAATCAATTTCGGCAGGATGATAAGGTCTGGAGCCGGTGGCGATCACATATGCCTCGGCTTTAAGTCGCTCCTTGTTATTATCTGAGGTGGCAACTTCAATTGTGTGTGGGTCGATAAAACTTGCCTGGCCATGAATAATGTCGACATGGTTACGGCTGTAAAAACCGCTACGCATGGCTACCTGTTTCTCTATGACCTCCTGCGCGCTACGCAGGAGGTCAGGGTATTTGGCGCCGTTGTGTGCATTACACTCTGTGAGTCTCTGGACAGCTTGACGCAGGGCCTTGCTTGGAATAGTCGCCTTATGTGTGCAGCTTCCGCCTACCTGAGGAAATGAGTCGATGACGACGACGTGTTTTCCCTCTTTGGCCAGCTTCATTGCCGCACCTTCACCCCCTGGCCCACTACCGATTACAATGACATCATATTTGTTTTGCATAGACAGATGGTAACCTCATGTCTTGGTTGTGGCAATGTCTTGATTTAGTACAGCAGTACTTGATAAGTTACAGATTCAGGTTAATGAATAGGTGCAATATGGAAATCGTCGGTGTCGTTCCTGCAGCAGGTAAAGGATCCCGTTTGGCGCCAATGCCAATCAGCAAGGAGATTTTCCCTCTAGGATTATGGCCGGCTGCATCCTTGGGTAATTCCGGATCAAAAGTGGCCAGCCATTACCTGATAGAACATTTTCAGAGAGCAGGTGTTTCGAAAATTTATATGATCATTTCTGCAGAGAAGGGCGATATACTTCGCTGCCTGGGTGAAGGCAGTGATCTCGCTGTTGAACTTGTCTATCGAGTAATTAATGACTCACCAGGTACGCCCTTTACGATAGACAGTGTCTTTTCTTTTGTCAGTGACAAAATCTGTGCACTGGGGTTTCCGGACATCATTCTTACGGGGAGCAATATCTATTCGTCTATAATCAACCGATTGATGGAGAGTGATGCACAAATTGTTCTTGGTTTGTTTCCAGCCTGCCAACCAGAGATGGTAGATCTGGTAGATTATAATGAATCATCAGGAAGAGTTGAGCGTATAGTGATCAAGCAAGAGCAGAGTCATTTGAAATATACCTGGGGTGTTGCAATATGGCGACCAGAATTTACCCGCTATATGCATGAGTACCTGGGTGGAGCAAGGGAGAATCCTGACATATTGGCCCGTCTGGAGAGAGCGGCACAGAAATCCGAAATTTATATGGGAGATATTATTCAATCTGCGATCAAGAGCGGCCTTCGCACTGATGCGATTGTTGTGTCGGAACAGCCCTATCTTGATATCGGGACACCACAAAATCTACGCAAGGCCATGAATTCCATGCTCTGAATCGTTCAAAATCCTTTATGGTAGATGTTGTCTGGTAAGGACATCTGTATAAGGTGCAATGTGCAGTGCGTTTGTGCCACAGTAGTGATCAATTTTCTGCCCTTGCCAGATGTCTTGTGTCAGATAAAGAGGGTATTAGGAATGAATTTTTTGATTTTTTCTAAATTATCTAATGAGCAATGGAGATCGAGCAGCTATGGCCAAGCGATATTCCGCACTTGATGATAGGCTGGTTGATTTTATTCGCCAGCAAAAAATATTTTTCGTTGCTACGGCTACCAGTGATGGTCGGGTGAACATCTCTCCAAAAGGGATGGATACCTTGCGAGTAACTGACTTTTATAAGGTGCATTGGCTCAACTTGACCGGGAGTGGTAATGAGACCGCTGCTCACCTGCTTGAAAATGACCGCATGACATTAATGTTTTGTGCATTCACTGGTGACCCACTGATACTGCGCTTATATGGCCATGCGCATGCCCTGCATCCGCGTGATGATGGTTGGGACGATGCCCTGGCGATGTTTCCGTTAATTCCGGGGGCGCGCCAGGTGCTTGTAATGGATATTGACTTGGTACAGACATCCTGCGGTATGGGCGTGCCGTTTTTCGATTTTTCCGGGCCACGGGATCAACTGATTGACTGGGCTGACAAGAAGGGTGATGCAGGATTAAAAGCCTATTGGACAGAGAAAAACCAGCTAAGCCTTGATAGTAAGGCGACTTATATATTGGATAAACCAGCAACGTTTCTCTGAATGATAAGGGCATATTCCCGGGTTATCGATTTCTGGTTTGATGAGATTAACCCTGAACAATGGTGGCAGAAGGATGCTGAAATTGATCAGCTAATCAGGAGGAGATTTGGCGCACTGCACTCAGCAGCAGTACACTGCGAATTAGTTGGGTGGCGTGATCATGCGCTGGGGCGGTTGGCAGAAATTATAGTGTTGGACCAGTTTTCCCGGAATATTTATCGTGATGAAAAAAAATCATTTTCCTATGACAATCAGGCGCTGGCACTGGCTCAGGAGGCAACTGGGCAGCATGTCGGCCAAGCACTATCAATGACCCAGAAGACATTTCTCTATATGCCTTATATGCATAGTGAATCATCGTTGATTCACCAGCTTGCAATACAATTATTCAGTGAACCGGGACTGGAATCCAATCTGGAATTTGAACTGCAGCACAAAGCAATCATTGACCGTTTCGGGCGCTATCCCCATCGCAACAAAATTCTGGGCCGAGTATCGACCGAAGAGGAACTGGCTTTTTTGCAGGAACCGGGTTCTTCATTCTAGTGTGGTGTAACGAATAACCAGGAGGGTGACATGACATCATCAGCGAAATTATTTATGGTGCTGGGCAGTATCCTGGCTGCATTGGCGGTGATTAGCGGCGCTATGGGGGCACATGCCCTGCGGGATGTGCTTGGTGACGAGAAGTTACATATTTATCAGACTGCTGCACAATATCATTTTTACCATGCACTGGGTCTGTTTGCCGTTGCTTTTGCAGCCAATAGCCTGCCGAGTCCGAAAATGGTGGTGTGGGCCGGCTGGAGCATGATACTGGGTATTATTTTGTTTTCCGGGTCGCTCTATCTGCTGAGCTTCACCGGGTATGGGATGTTGGGTGCAGTGACGCCTCTGGGTGGTCTGGCCTTTATCAATGCCTGGTTTCTGCTTGCTTTTGCTGTTTACAAGTCTTGACCTTTTAGTTGTTCAGTGATCGGCAGGAAGTTTTCGCTGCCTGAAAATGAGGCCAGGATGGTGCCCGAGGGAGCAATGGGCGTCGTGCCGTTTTTGAATATCACGGGTTTCCCACCCAGTTTCTGTTCATAGATAGCAGAAAACAGCATCACATTCTGGATATAGTTGCGGGTCTCTCGAAAGGGGATAGTTTCAACCCAGATATCAGCTGGCATAATAGTATTCCGTGGTATCCATTTATTCACCCGGTAGCGGCCTGCATTATAGGCAGCGGCGGCCAGTAGTTTATTGTTGTTGAAACGGGAGAGCATCTCCCCCAGGTGGGCCATGCCCAACTGGAGATTAGTATTGATATTGAGCAGTTCTAGATTGTGGTTGATTTTGAGATTCATGCGCTTGGCAACTTGCTTGGCGGTACGAGGAAGGAGTTGCATCAAGCCCAGGGCGCCGGCATGTGAGCGCGCATCAGGGGTGAAGGCGCTTTCCTGTCGTATAATAGCAAAGACAAAGGCGGGGTTGATCTGGTTTTTAGCGGCAAGACTGATAATCTTCTCGCGGTGGGGGAGAGGAAAGCGTAGATCAAGGTCATCGCGCTGACGGGTACGCGCCATGGTCATGATTGCGCGATCATGCCATCCCCACTCTTGAGCAAGCTTCGCTGCACTTTGTAATTGCCATTCCGCCATGTTGCGCGTTGCATAATACCATTCACGACGGGCATCCACGATACGCCCGAATAAAAAGAGCTCCTGCGCTCTGCGTATCCCCGGATGTTGTGCAACAACAATATTATCGAGAGGCTGCGTTTCCAGGGCTTGCTGGTGGATCTGTATCGGCTGGTTTATCCGCAGGGCAGCCAATAGTCCGTAATAACTGCGCCTGGAGACTAGCGACTGGTAAATTTCCCTCGCATGCTGGGGCTGACTCAGGGATTCCAGAGCTCGGGCCTTCCAGTATGACCAGCGTGATGTAGACTGCTGGTCAACTGTTAGCTGATGAATCCAGGCTAGAACTGCGTACCAGTTTTGTTCATTAAGTGCGGCGCGGATACGCCATTCCCGTATGGTTTTATCAACGGCCTGTTCATCGATTTCAGCGAGCCTGCCCAGTGCTTCGGGTAAACCACGGACGGCCAGTGCCAGGGCTAGGTTACGCTCGATGGTGGCAGATTCATCATCATTGAATGAATAACGATGACTAAGATTGTTCTCCCAGATTTCGATACTGGCGAGTGGATCTTTACGCGCCATTCTTTTGAGGCCGTGCATCAGAATAGCATTGCGCATTGGGTGTGATGAGGCGAATCGTGCTCTGGATTTTATCAGAGCCGGGTTTTTATGCACGCTGACCCATAGCTTTCCCCAGCGCTGTTCATGCGTTGGAAGAAAGCGGACCAGATAGCGAGCCAGTCGGGCATTATTATTGTTCATGGCTAGCTCGAAACGTTGCCAGGAAAGCAGCGGCGTAATATTGCCCTGTTGATGCCAGGCGCGGAAGACGGGGTCACAGGCGCGTGATTGAGAAAATCCCACTGCCCATAATCTTTCCAGGTCATCAAATGCCTGTTCCGTTGCGCCGGTTTTTAATAATGCCTGACGAAAATAGCATTCCTGTGTGACGCTGGTGCCTGGAATATAGCTATCAATAAGTTGTGTCCAGTGACCACGCCTGGCTAGTCCGGTTATCCAGGCAAATTGCAGCCGATCCGCGAGCGGTGTCTCACTTTGTGATTTGATAAAGGTTTGAATCTGGCTGGCAGGAACGTGGGTAAGCTTATTTCGCAGGTTCTGGTATTGCAAGTAGGGCGCCAGAGGATAGCCGGCAAGATCACTCTGCAAGCGGAGGAATCGGCTCATTGCACCCTGTCTTAGAGCCTGTTCAGCCGCCAAAAAATCCTTTCGTTGAGAAGCGAGGGCACTATTAGTGTCGGCCATTGCTGGCGCCTGCGCCAATACGCAGATCAAACTGATTATTAGTGGGGTTACAGTTCCTATATATAACAAGACTGCATTCAGTGCTCGGGGTTTCCCATGAGCTGGGCTCATTGTGCCAGCAAGCTGTACTGTTGTGAACACAGGTTGGCCAGTTGACTGAGATTTAGCAATATTTGAGCGCTGCAACATCAAACGTTTCATATCAAGACCGAAAAGTTGTAATAACAGTTTTATCGGTCAGTGCATTGTAATAGTTGAGTCTTGGGATCGTGCAAATTGTTGAGATAGATAAGGATGTCCTATCTGTACAGGCAGCGTATGTACAGCAGGCTAGTGAGATGAAAAACCTGGAGTAGGCGGTACGTATTGCACGCACCGCCCAATGACCAGGTTACACCATATCTTTCAGAGCCTTTAAAGCCTGAATTTTTACAACATTTCTGGCTGGTTTTGCCTTGAAAACCATGGCCTCTCCCGTGAAGGGATTAGTACCCTTGCGTGCGCGGGTGGCAGGTTTGCGGTTGACCTTGATTTTGAATAGTCCCGGCATGGTAAATACCTGTGCCGAACCTTTTTTGACATGGCCTTCGATAATATCTTTGTATTCATCGAATACAGCCGTGACTTGTTTCTTGGTCAATCCGGTGCTTTCGGCAATATGTGACAGCATTGCAGAGCGGGTATAAGTATCTTTTATGGCTTTAACACGTTTTACAGGTTTGGTTGTGGCTTTTTTGGCGGTCTTTTTCCGTGAGGCAGATTTCTTTTTAACGGCCATGGGCATCTCCTTGCTGTTTTGTTATATAGGTTAAATGCAATATATAGCATGGTTGAACGGTTTTTGGAGAATATCAGTGTCGTCTGTAAAGCGCAACTGATGAGTTGCGCATGCTGGGAGTGATAAGATTTTTTGCAGAAAAGCAGGCGAGAAAAAATGCAGGAAAATATCGCCAGTCCTTATAATATAGGCGCTGAGAATCGCGATTTTTATATGTAGCTAGCCTCGCTGCTTGCGACTGGGGCGCCGTAAAGAATAAGTCAGTTGTATTAAATTGTATTTATATCGTTTTTGTAATGAGCTGGGAAATGATGCGGAAAACAAGTGATATAGTAATTGCACTGAATATTTCGTCTGACGAGTATTTGCGAGTTTACCAGGGGACGGCGAAATATGTGGTGGCCAGGAGTCAGGATGGCAGAACCGTGCGATTTCCGGTCAGTATACTGCAGAAGTTTTTAGCTCACGAAGGAATACAGGGCGTTTTTGTATTGCATCATGATGCCAGCAATAAGTTTGTCTCGATTGAAAGGATTAAGTAGACGAATCATGGAGATCTGGGCAAATATATGAGTCAAATAGTGAGATTGCTTGAGGTAATGTCAACTTTGAGGGATTCCCGGCAAGGATGTCCGTGGGACAGGCGGCAGACCATGACGAGCCTGGTCCCCTATACGCTTGAAGAAGCTTATGAAGTGGCTGACGCGGTTGAACGTGGTGCGATTGATGATATCCGCGATGAACTGGGCGATTTATTATTTCATGTCGTTTTTTATTGCCAGATTGCCCATGAAGAAGGGTGGTTTGATTTCGAAGATGTGGCAACGATAATCGTTGCCAAGCTGGAACAGCGACACCCCGAAGTTTTTTCCACTGTTGATAAGCCTGAAAAAGCCATCGACTGGGAAGATCATAAATGGGAAGAACGTCGGCAAAAAGCCCTTTGTATTAGGGGGAACCCTGTGGCTGACCTGGTAGGCGTGCCTGGCGCCCTATCTGGCGTGGCTATGGCACTACCATCTTTGAGCCGCGCCGTGAAATTACAAAAACGAGCTGCACGGGTGGGTTTCGATTGGGCCGAAGTACAGCAGGTCATCGCTAAGGTTCTCGAGGAGCTGGATGAAGTACAGCAGGAGATTGATGAGGCGGATGCAGATCGGTTACTGCATGAGGTCGGTGATTTACTCTTGGCAACGAGCAATCTGGCTCGTCATCTAAAGGTCGATCCTGAACAAGCCTTACGGAGCGCTAATCAGCGCTTTGAACATCGCTTCGAGATAATGGAAAACCAGCTTGCTAAGCAAGGAAAAACAGTAGATGAGCAGACGCCGGCGCAATTGGAGATGCTGTGGGAGGTTGCCAAAAAGCAAGCGTCATATTTATAACTCATTGTATTAGTTGTATTTAAACTGTGAGTACGCATGTCGCCGCGTTAGCTGGCCGCTGAGCTTGTGCTCCGCTTCTTGTCCTTCCCTGAGCAGCGGAAATATTTTTTGTAATTGAATGAGTGGGAGAGTAAATCCCTCCTGTCGCGCGATTTTATTGCAATTATATCTCTCAGGACTAGCAAGAAGTTCGCCATTTGTTACGAGTTTCTATCACTTTACCCCATCAACATGTTGACAAGGCTGGTTTTGGCCAGCAAAATAAGCGGCTTGCTTTTTTGGAGGGGTTCCCGAGTGGCCAAAGGGATCAGACTGTAAATCTGACGGCTCAGCCTTCGGAGGTTCGAATCCTCCCCCCTCCACCATTGTGGGTGGTGCGGGGAAACCTGCACGCCTTCAGGGACTCATACCCCCGGGCGTGGCACGGGTGCCCCAGGGAGTATTCGGGAAGGGGCTGGCAAAATGTTTAGGCATAGGCGGGTGTAGTTCAACGGTAGAACCTCAGCCTTCCAAGCTGATGGT
>QIGV01000018.1 GCA_003230085.1 Gammaproteobacteria bacterium | reverse complement strand
GCACTGCTGCTTACACCGTCAGCGATGACGACTGCGATACCCTTGGTTGTCAGGAGGGGCTCCTCGGGAATACGTATCCCGCAGGAGTCTTCATTGACCTTTTTGAGTCCTTTGTCGCTATATTGGCCGGCGCTGATTGAGAGCTTTGATTGCACAGTTTTTTATTTCCCAGGCGACGCCTGTCTATAGTTTTGTTTTCATCCAGAAAACCATTAGCTGACCTCTATCATTTGTACGGTACCGTCGGGTAGGGTCTCAATCATATGGCCTTTGGGTTCCTCCAGAAAGAAAAGAATCAGCGCAAAAACCAGACCTGCAACAATGCCGATAAAAAGGAAAAACTGGTCGTAATCGACCAGGGAGTTGACGGTCAGGAAAATGACTGCCCCCACATTGCCGAAGGCTCCCACCATGCCTGCGATCTGACCGGTCATGCGCCGCTGTACCAATGGAACCATGGCATAGACAGCACCCGAACCGGCTTTTGAGAAGATACCGCCGATGATTGTCGCACCGACTACCAGCCATACCGGCCAGGATTTATCCACCAATCCCAACACCAGAAAGCTGGCGGTGATTCCTGCAAAGACAATAATCAATGTCAATTTGCGGCCGATCTTGTCACTGATCCAGCCGCCGCCGGGCCGGGCCACCAGGTTTATAAATGGATAGATGCCGGCGAGCAGGGCAGCAGTGACCTTGGCCATTTCAAACCATGAGACATAAAACATCGCCAGCATGGAGACGACTGCCAGTTCGGTGCCAAAGGTTACCAGGTAGGCCCAGTCCAGAATGGCAACTTGCTTGAATTGATAGCGATGCATGTCCGGGACGGGCTTTTTCAGGATATGGCTATTCACATGCCAGATTTTCCAGATCTGAATTATATACACCGCTGCCAGGCTTACATAGATGAGGTAGGTCGTCACCAGATCAATCATTCCCATATTTTCGGGCGATAATTTCCAGGCCAATACGCCCAGGGCCAGGTACAGAGGGATATTCATCAGAATATAAAGCACCAGATCTCCAGCGCTGGTGACTTCCATCGCTCCTGATTTCTTGGGCTTGAAATAAGTTGAGCCTTTTGGGGTGTTGCTGACAATGAAGTAATAGACCAGGCCATAGATGATCGCTGCACTGCTAGCCAAGGTGATGGCATAACGCCAACCATCCGAGCCGCCCATGCTGACCGCGATAAAAGGCAAAGTCATGGCTGCGCCCGCAGAGCCAAAATTACCCCAGCCGCCGTATATACCTTGTGCAAGGCCCGTCTGTCGGGCAGGAAACCATTCGCTGATCATGCGGATGCCAACTACAAAACCTGCGCCAATAAAACCGGATAAAAAACGCATAATGGCCAGTTGCTCATAACTGCTGGACCAGGAAAAAGCGATACTGATTAATCCGCCGAGCACCAGGATAGCGGTATACATGATGCGCGGACCTAATTTATCAACAAGCATGCCGACCACGATGCGGGCTGGAATTGTCATCGCTACATTGAGGATTAACAACACCTTGGCTTGTTGATCGGTGAGCCCCAGTGTTTCTTTGATAAAAGGCATCAGTGGGCCGAGGCCAAGCCAGACGACAAAGGTCATAAAAAAAGCAAACCAGGTGTAATGCAGGATACGGATATTAGGTTTGTTTAAATCAAAAATATTGAGTTTTTCAGACATGCTAAAACCTTTGTAGTAAGCCTTGGCTATTGCGCATCTCTAGCAATAGTCATGCCATATTGTAACTTATTGTATTAAAATGAGTTATTCTCTATATGCAGGCATTCCAGCCCTGGAAAAGCACAAAAAAAGGTCGCGATTTCCTGCTATGCCCCAAGATGGCGCGGTACTTGGAGTGATCTGGACAGGCATTATGCTGGGGCGTAGTCATTCATTATAGCACCAATGCAGTGCGGCCGATTGCTGTGATTACTGAGGTATCTCTAATAATATTATATATAACAATAGGATATGTATAATTTAAATGATGGCATGAGTTTTGCTATCACTGCTCTTGTGGGCACTTTGGGTCACTCATTGATCCGGCCGACGCGAAGCGTAGAGCCGCTATCTCCCATAGGGTAAACGCTCACTGACCCTGGATGCCTGTTTGTACCCCCGCAGGGCATATTACAGGAATGATACTGAAAGAATTGTTCACTGATTCTATTTTAAATATCACGAGAGATTGTACATTGTGGAGGCTGAATAAATGAAAGAGAAGCTAGTGCTAATCGGGAATGGTATGGCCGGTGTACGCACCCTCGAAGAGTTGTTGAAAATCGCTCCTGATAAGTATGATATTACCGTTTTCGGTGCTGAGCCCTTTGGAAATTACAACCGGATTTTGTTATCTCCAGTCCTGTCTGGTGAAAAAACGCTTGATGACATTATGCTGAATGATCTGCAGTGGTATCAGGATAACAATATCACACTGCATGCTGGCAAATGGGTCACAGATATCAATCGTGCAAGACGCACAGTCAGTGCCGAGGATGGTACTGTTGAAACCTACGATCGCTTGCTGCTGTCCACAGGATCCAGCCCTTTCATTATTCCAGTGCCTGGCAATCATTTTGAGGGCGTTATTTCTTTCCGCGATATCCATGATGTCAACGCCATGCTTGAAGCCTCAAAAACCCATAAGCGCGCGGTTGTTATTGGCGGCGGATTATTGGGGTTAGAGGCCGCGAATGGCCTTATGTTACAAGGCATGGACGTGACGGTCGTGCACCTGATGGATACTTTGATGGAACGCCAGCTGGATAAGCCTGCTGCTGCCCTGCTGAAACAGGCCCTGGAAGGTCGTGGGCTGAATTTTCTGATGGAGGCACAGACCGAGGCGATTTTGGGTAAAGAGCGGGTGTCGGGCATACGCTTCAAGGATGGCCTGGAAATCCCGGCTGATTTGATCGTCATGGCGGTGGGTATTCGTCCCAATACCGCCTTGGCTGAGAAAACGGGTTTGTATTGCGAGCGTGGAGTAGTGGTCAACGACACGATGCAAACCTATGATCCACGCATCTATGCCATAGGGGAATGTGTACAACACCGTGAGATAACTTATGGCCTGGTCGCACCCTTGTTTGAAATGGCCAAGGTATGCGCCAACCATCTTGCCCATCTGGGATATTCTCGCTACGAGGGTTCGGTTATATCTACCAAACTTAAGGTGACGGGCATTGATCTATTTTCCGCTGGCGATTTTCATGGTGATGAGACAACTGAGGACGTTGTTGTCAAGGATGCCGCGCGGGGTATTTATAAAAAACTGGTACTGAAAGATAATCGCATCCACGGTGCCGTCTTATACGGCGATACCATCGATGGCAGCTGGTATTTCCAGCTGATGCGGGACGGCACCAATGTCAGCGATTTTCGTGACCAACTATTGTTTGGGCAGGGACACCTGGGTGATTCAGGTCATAGCGGCAAGAATGCCGCCAGCGCCATGACTGATGATATGGAAGTTTGCGGATGTAACGGGGTCTGTAAGGGTGATGTGGTTAATGCCATTACCCAGAAGGGCTTGTTTACCCTGGATGATGTGCGCACCCATACCAAGGCTTCTTCTTCCTGTGGATCTTGTACTGGCTTGGTGGAGCAGATTTTGATGTCGACCCTGGGGAATGATTACTCTGAGGCGCCGGCGAAAAAACCGCTCTGCAAATGCACAGACTATAGCCACGAAGAAGTTCGCCGTGTGATCCGCGAGCAACACCTCATATCGATTCCCGATGTTATGGCCTATATGGAATGGGGTAATGCCGATGGCTGTCATGTCTGCCGGCCGGCGTTGAACTATTATCTGATTTCTACCTGGCCGGGAGAGGTTGAGGACGATTATCAGTCCCGGTTTATCAATGAACGGGTCCACGCCAATATCCAGAAGGACGGCACCTATTCGGTTATCCCGAGAATGTGGGGGGGGCTGACCAATCCATCTGAACTACGCGCTATTGCTGATGTGGCTGATAAGTTTGCCATTCCCACGGTTAAGGTGACCGGTGGTCAACGCATTGATCTTCTCGGGGTTAAAAAGGAAGACCTGCCCGGTGTATGGAAAGACCTCAATAAGGCCGGGATGGTATCTGGGCATGCCTATGGCAAGTCATTGCGTACAGTCAAAACCTGTGTCGGTTCCGAATGGTGCCGCTTTGGCACGCAGGCATCAATGGGGATGGGCATTCAGCTTGAAAAAATAACCTGGGGTTCCTGGACACCACATAAATTCAAGATGGCAGTATCTGGCTGTCCACGAAATTGCGCCGAGGCTACGATCAAGGATTTCGGTGTCGTTGCAGTTGATTCAGGATGGGAATTGCATGTCGGCGGCAACGGCGGCGTCAAGGTGCGCGCAACAGATTTGCTATGTAAAGTTAAAACTGAGCAGGAAGTCACGGAATATTGTGCTGCCTTTCTGCAATTGTATCGAGAAGAAGGCCACTATCTGGAGCGCACCGCGCCGTGGATTGAGCGGGTAGGATTATCCTATATTAAAAAGCAGGTTGTTGAAGATAAAAATAACCGCAAAGCACTCCATGAACGATTCTTAAAATCGCAACAATACGCGCAGCAGGATCCCTGGGCGGAACGGGTTGATAAGGGTGTCGACAAGCATGAGTTTACACCTTTGAAAGAAGGGGGTTAAGTGGGTTAAGCGGGTGAAGCGTGAGATAAATATTGAGATAAATCAATACTCTTTATCTCTTGCGTCTTACCAGAATTAGAGAGGTGGATTAAGTGAGCAATTGGCTTGAAATAGGAAATATTGAAGACATCCCGAAGCTGGGGGCGCGTGTTGTGAAAACAGTTGAAGGTGATGTGGCGGTATTCCGTACCGCGAATGATGAGATATTTGCGCTGCGTGATCAGTGCCCTCATAAGAAGGGTCCTTTGTCACAAGGAATAGTTCATGGCAAGCGAGTGACCTGTCCTATGCACAACTGGGTGATTGAGCTTGCAGATGGTCAGGCTGTTGCACCCGATGAAGGCTGTGCTGGTGTCTACAAAATTATGCTTGAAGAAGGTCGAATACTGTTGAGTTTGAAAAAAAATATAACTGAGATGCGAGAGCTCCCCTGAATTTACATTAAGCGATTAAATCATAGTGAGTTCAAGTGCAGTCAGAAATGCTTGAGTAGTCAATTGGCATCAGATTGGCAGGAGATTATTTCATTACATGGGTTAGGATGTTTCCGAAACCATGGGCTCTCGTGACTCGGGTGTGTAACCACCGTCAGGTGTATCGGGTAATGATGGACGGGCAGTTTGATTGAGCGCTAGCCAGTAGCATCCCAGCTGGTGGATTGCATCAGAAAAGCTATCAAAATCCACCATTTTTCGGATATAGCTATTGGCTCCCAGTTCATAGCTGGCGGTAATATCTTGTTCTTCAGTGGATGTGGTGAGGATCACCACGGGCACACGCCGGGTCCGTTCGTCGGCTCGTATGTGCTTGAGCACTTCAAGGCCATTAATCCTGGGTAGATTCAGGTCGAGGAGTATCACCTTGGGTTGGTGAGAGGTGTTTCTTTTATCATACTGGCCTTTACCAAAAAGATAGTCCAGAGCATCTGAACCATCCCGGGTAACGACTATATTGTTACTGATGTTGTGCTTTTTCAGAGCGCGCAACGTGAGCGCCTCATCATCTGGATTATCTTCGATCAGTAAAACATGCATTTCCTGCACTCAAATTTCTCCCGATTAAATAAGGTTTCTGACACTACGAAGTCGATTGCATCGACAAGTCATCAAATTATTCATGCATGGTTAGTAGGTCATTATACCGGCGTGGTGTGAAAATTACCATTAATAACCATATGAAATTTATGTATAAATAGCTTGCTCATGGCAGTGTGAAATAAAAGCAGGCCCCTTTCCCCACCTCAGCTTCCGCCCATACCCGTCCACCGTGACGATAGATAATACGCCCGACAGTGGCCAGGCCGATTCCTGTACCCTCGAATTCTTCAGGGCTGTGTAAACGCTGGAATGCC
Source organism: Gammaproteobacteria bacterium (assembly GCA_003230085.1). Lineage (GTDB taxonomy): Bacteria > Pseudomonadota > Gammaproteobacteria > SZUA-140 > SZUA-140 > SZUA-140. The sequence continues at coordinate 12,289 of QIGV01000018.1, read as the reverse complement.
ACAAATAATTTGTCGGCATATTGCATGTTAAAGCCCACGCCATTGTCACGTACGAAACAGACTGGACTGCCCTCTTGTTTTTGCATACCAAATTCAATGCAGGCATCTGTCTTCTTGTTGGTGTACTTCCAGGCATTGCCGATCAAATTCTCCAGTGCAATCTGCAATAGGGATTCATCCCCTGGAACGATGACATCATGCTGAATTTTAAGAGTGATATTGCGTGAACTATCCTGTTCCATCATCTGTGCGGTAATTTTTTTGACCAACAAGCTTAAATTGACCGGCTGATGTTGTAGCTTGCGTTGTGAGACTTGTGAAATCATCAGCAGGTTGTCAATCAGGTGCCCCATGTGCTGCGCAGCCCCTCTGATGCGTTGTAGGTAGTGGCGACCTTCTCCTGGCAGGATCTCGATATAATCTTCTTGCAGTGCCAGGCTGAAACCATCGATAGCGCGTAAGGGCGCACGCAGGTCATGGGAAACAGAATAAGAAAATGATTTCAGTTCCTGGTTGGCGCTTTTAAGCGCCGTTTGATCGCGCTTGAGTGCCTCGATCATGCGTTTCCTTTCGGTAATATCCAGTGTATATGTGTATATGCCCTTGAGCTGATGCTTGCCGTCGTAATCGGCAGAGGCTGAAATATGGGCATCGAAATTTTCCCCTGTTTTACGTGTCAAACGGGTTTCCATTACATAGACTCCGCTGGTCCTGATATGCTCCATGATGTCGTGGTTGTCCCTGTTTTTTCCTGCAGGATAGAGTAAGACAATCGACTGGCCAATGACCTCATCAGATAGGTATCCAAACAGTCTTTCAGCGCCTTGATTCCAGAAGGTGATCTTTCCTTCCAAATCGGTACCTACCACTGAATCGTTGATCTGATCAATAATCTTGGCTTGCTGATGTAGTTCGATTGTCCGTTCAGTAACCTGCTCCTCAAGGTGGTCACGGTGACGGCGCAACTCATTCTCGATTTCGCGCTGACGGGTTAGGTCATGGGTCACGATCAATATGCTTTGCGGCTTGCCATCAGTATTGCGAATAACTCTGATCGTGATCTCTACCGGTCTGCCGGAGGGATTATCAGGGTGATCGGCTTCCAATGTGATGCGGGAATCTTTGTGGGCTTTTCGGGCACTGCAAATCGGACAGTCCTCCTTTTCACCCTGCGGGTGAAGGATGCTCGTCGGGTCCTGGCCGATGGCTTGCTTCTGGGTCAGGCCAGTAAGCTCGTAAAAGGTTTTGTTAGCACGAATGATGCGCTCATCCAGGCTGACGAGAATGATAGAATCCTCGAAATAATCCATGGCTTGATCCCATTCCTGGTGGGCTTTTATCAGCGCCTGTTCGGCGTGTTTCTGCTCAGTGATGTCCTCATAACAACCCAGAACACCGAATACCTTGCCTGCGACATCACGTAGCGGAATCTTGCTGGTGCGCAGTATCAGGTTGGCGCCATCTGATCGTGTCTGAGGCTCTTCATAATTGATCCTGGGCTGGCCGCTTTCCATAACCTTTTTGTCATCAGCGCGATAAAGGTCTGCTTGCGTATTCCAGGGCAACTCAAAATCATTAAGTCCAATGATCTGCTCAGGGGAATTCAGGTCGGCATCCGCAGCAAATTGACGGTTGCATCCCAAATAAACAGATTCCATGTCCTTCCAGAATACACGGACCGGTATTGAATCCAGTACCAATTGCAGCATACGGCGTGTTTCAGTCAGTGTATTGAGTGTTTGTTTGTATTCAGTGAGATCATGGATGATGGCGATAAAGACAGGAGTAGCCTCTTCAGGCGCGTATTGAAGTCGCACCTCGACTGGATAACATGAGCCATCTTTGCGTTGGTGGAGAGTCTCAAAAACGACCAGTTTCTGCTCGCCTGACAGGAGGGGCTCCAGGAAGGCCAGGAAGGTCTGTGAGTCTATCTCGGGCTTCAGGTGCGTGGGAGTCAGGCTTGCCAATTCCTGCATTGAATAGCCCAGATTGTTGAGTGCGCCTTTTGAAACCTGTATGAAGTTCAGGCTGTCGGCATCGAAGACATAGATTTCGTTGAACGAGTTTTCAAGAATCCTGTTCCAGCGAAAGGATAGATCTGTACCTGCTTGTTCGTTGTCACGTTTTTTCATCAACTATCATTGCTAGATAGAGAGGTATCAGCGTGCCGTCCTACGAAACCGCTCGGGATCTGTAAAACGGCATGTGATTCAGCGGTTGAAAACACTTAGATACAACATCATTTTTACAGAAGTATATCCCTCACATTCTTAGGGTGAATGATGAGGCATGTCAAGCTGTATTTGAATGTGGCATGGCAATGAATAATTGCCTGAATTTGCCGATGAGTAACCTGGTGAGAAATGCAGGTTAGTGTTCCGTTAAGGCGATTCCACCACAACTCTTGCATTTCTTTGCAGAAAACCTGTTATTGCGGCGACTGTATCTGTGTCAGGTGCTGTTTTTCCTGCTTTTACCATGTGTTGATGCATGCGCTCGATAATGAGGGGCCATTCATTCGCTGTATATTCGCTTGGGTCAGGCACGCCATGGCATGTGGTACAAACTTTCTGAAATTGCTGTTCACCCGGACCGTCGACATTCAGCATCCCGGCAGAATTCGGCAGCCCTGGTTCGCGGGCTACCATTTTTTCATGATGTTGATCAGAGCCAACATAAAGCATGACAATGAATAGGCTCAGGATGGCGAGTCCCAGGCCCAAAATCAGCTTGCGGTATCCTTGCATGTGGTGTTACCTGTAACCTTAATTGTGAATGGCTTATTAGTGTGCCACGCAGTGTACAGATAATAGTACATGCGGTGTTCCTGTTTTTCTATCCGCCCTCCCAAAAAAAACCCCGAGGCAGGCCCGGGGTTGTTTTATTGCCTATGTATTAAGCTTTTCTCTTAATGAGAATGGTCCTCATGCGCGTCACTCTCATGTCCAGCATGGTCATGGTTATGGTCAGCCAGTTCTGAGTCACCATGCTGGTGATCATGCTCGGCCGAGCCTGCGGCATGTGAGTGATCATGTTCATGTTCATGCTTATGGTCATGAGCATGGGTATGCTGGTGGTCATGGTCATGCGATGTGCCATCGCTATGGGTATGACTATGCTCATGCTCGTCGTGGCTATGTTCATGCTGGTGTTCGTGGTTGTGCTTATGCGCTCCGTCCATTTTTATCTCCTTCAGTGTTGATGTTTGTTTCTTGTTGGTAGCTTCCTGTTACTGCAAGATTATATTTCGGCAGGTACAGGCGGCGCATTAATAAATGCAATTGCCGCGCCAGTTTTACGATCAGTCCTTGACTCTCTACAACAGCACCAAGATCGTCCTTGACGGAGTTTATTACAACACTGCTCCATAATCTATAGAAGCCCTTGTCATTGTGGGGTGAGAGGGGAATTCCTGTTAGCACCCTCTTCTCAGGCGTACTGAAAAGAGTACCCTTTATTTTTCCGCATGCTGATTGCAGAAAACTGGTAAGACAAGTTGCCCGTTCATCATAAGCATCACATTTTCAGAAGCTATCAAGGTTGAAATAAGATTGTATATGCGGTATGATTAATACATATTATGTCATACAAAAGGCTTGGGCATAGATCAGCAGTTGACATAGTGCAGGGACGGCTTTAATTCACACTTTAAATTAACTAATGTTTTACAATAAGATAGGAGATTTTACATGCGTCTGAAAAACAAATCCTTAGTCAAATCAGCCGTGATGGCCGCAGGTGGCCTGACCTTGCTGATGAGCCAGTCAGCAGTTTTTGCCCATGGCGAGTCCGTCCGCGGGGGTGGTTCCGGCAGCGTCAATTCCTCTGGTGCAGCTATTCTTGAGGACGTTGTGATCGGGGTGCGTTGGGATGCACGCCGCTATGATCTTTTTTCGGACCAGGAAATGGTTGATTTCAGAGCTGAGGGTGAAGATGTACACCAGCATTCTGAGGAAGACGCCTATTTCTTTTCACTAGGTTTGCCTGTCACCGAAGATTTCGACCTGACGATTATGACGCAGTTCAACAATTTCCAGGGATTCAAGGATAACGGCGACGGACAGGCAAGCGCTTGTTTTGCTATGCCCGGGAATGCGACTAACCCGAACTGTATTTCAGAGACGGATGAATCGCCAGGCTGGGGAGACACCCTGATCATGGGACGCTATCGTTTTTATAATGATGGTAAGCATCAGCTGGCAGGTATCTTCGGAATTTTGATGCCGACAGGTAAAATCTCCAATAAGACGGATAAAAACAGGGTGACGGGTGGAGATGAGATTATTGGTACCCATAACCAGCCGGGAAGCGGTGCCTGGACCATGCAGTCTGGTTTGGCTTATAGTGGACACTTGGCAGACAAAATTGCGGTGGATGCCGATGCGATCCTGCGCGTCAATGGTCCTGGCGCCAATAATTTCCGGGGAGGTAACTCCTGGCAGGCCGATCTGGCGGTGAGCTATAATCATCATGCCCGGATTACACCTGTCATCGAGTTAAATGCTATCTTCTTTAAGAAGGATAACGAAAATAATGAGCCCAAGACCAATAGCGGTGGCGATGTGGTCTACCTCTCGCCAGGTATTAATGTGCAAGTAACGCATAGCGTTACCGCCTATGGCAATTATTCCTATCCGATCTATCAGGAGCTGGCCGGGACCTCCAATGATGAGGACTATCGCTTTAGTCTGGGCATTGCCTATGCCTTCGGTGGTGGACATCCTGCACCTGGTGCACACGACGAAGAGTGATCATGTTGAAACAACTCACTAGGCAAGTTCTTGTTTTAGTGCTGATGCTTGTGGCCGGTGTTTTAACGCCGGCCCAGGCGCATTATCAGATGTTGATCCCCTCCGATGATGTGGTGACCCATAAGGAACGCCGGGCCATTGATATGGATATTCGTTTCAACCACCCCTTTGAGGGATTGGGTGTAGCGATGGAGAAACCCGCACGCTTTGGTGTGTGGGTAGCCGGTAGGGATACCGATTTACTCGACCGTCTCAAGGCGGTCAAGGTCAAGGATAGCATAGGGGATTTGTTACCCGCCTTTACTGCTACATATTCCTTTCGAAAACCCGGCGATCACATTTTCTACGTGGTCCCGCAGCCCTATTGGGATGAGTCAGAGGAAATATTTCAGCTTCAGTATACCAAGGTGATTGTGAACACCTTCGGTCTGGAAGAGGGCTGGGATCATGAGCTGGGGCTGAAGGCGGAAATCGTGCCGCTGACCCGCCCCTATGGTTTGTGGACCAATAATGTTTTTCAGGGCATTGCCAAGCTGGATGGCAAGCCGGTTCCCTTTGCGCGGGTTTCAGCAGAGTACTATAACGAAGGGGGTAAAGTTCCAGTGCCCGATGCCGATCCCTTCATCACCCAGGTCATCAAAGCCGATGCCAACGGTGTCTTTACCTACGCGATGCCCAGGGCCGGCTGGTGGGGTTTTTCTGCCCTGGTTGAGGACGATAAGACCATGGAGCACAATGACAAGGCCTATCCCTTGCACACTGGTGCCGTGATCTGGATCAAGGTTCACGATATGCAATAGCAGTATAGTTCAGGCTGTTATGGCTGGAGGATGGTTAGCGTGTAAGCAACAGAATATCTGCTCCCAAAACTCCAGCCATGACAACTGAATTTCAGACAAACCATCAAATTCCCGGAGTTCACCATGAGATTCAATGACGTTTCAGCAAACATTGCCAGAACACCCTCTTATTTTGCCTCGATCCTGATTGGCGCCCTACTGGTTTCCTTTTCATCCCTGCTGGCGGTTTGGCCCGAGGATGCCCAGGCCCACAAGGGGCACGGTGGCTCTATGGTCACTATTATGAAAAAGAAAGTAGCGCTCAAGGCCATGTTGCCTGCTGGCGCCAAGATTGCGAAAAGGAAGCAGAAGGTCAGTAAAGAGGCTGCAGGCTGGGCCGAAAAACAATACGGTGTTGATCTGGATAATAGTATTGTTACCTATTACCTGGCCCGGGATCGCGAGAGTGGCCAATATATTGGCGCCGCGATTATCCAGAAATCAAGTTATCGGCATGGTGATGTGTTGATTGCGGTAGGTATCGATGCCGAACAGCGTATCACCAAAGCAGCCATTACCGCCCTGAGTGATAAATACATACCGGAATTTGATGGTACCGTAGGCACCGGGTTTATCGATAAGTATGAAGGCATGACCTTGAAGCAGCTGGCCGACGAAGTGGTCAAGCTGGAATCCGCCGACAAACCTTCCCGATTGTTTGCCTCACGCCTGCACGAGGCCGCTGTATTGCTTGCCGCTTTTCTGCACAGTGCAAAATAATGGTATGTGTATGACCATGCCTGACTTTCTCTATAGCCTGCTTCCGAACACTGTGTCGGGAGCAGTGCCAACAGGGGGGTGACAGGCCTCGTTGTTTCTGTGCTACCATACTTGACAATGATGAAACGCATCTTTATCTATCTGATCCTGTTCAGCACGCTGATTTCCAGTCAGGCGTGGGCGTGGGACAACCATGATGGAATCATCTCTGGGGATGCTGCCAGTGCCAGTGCATCGCAGGAACTAAACGCCGACCCTGAAAGAGGGGATACCGCGCTACAGTGTGATCATTACTGCTGTCATGGCTCAGCACATCTGGCTGGCCTGTTTTCCTCTGCGATTGTTGTAAATACCCCTCAAGCAAGTGCTTTTGACACATCCTGTCAGAACGCGCTCATCTCCCATAACCGCGAACCTCTTATAAAACCCCCGCGAAGCTGAATCCTGATTTGTCACAGGGTTGTTGTGCCTGCATAGCATGACAGCTGCGATCTGACGTTTTTTCAAAAAGGATTCATCAAATGCGTTTTACAACTATTTTAATGGCAGCCGTGCTAATCGGGCTGGTTTCAGTGACGAGCGCTGCTGATACCGGGGGTGCTGGTTTGCCGATATCCCAGACAGCCATATCGCCTGCGCTCATCAAGTTGGCCGTGCAAGTTCTGGATGAGCACCCGGGTGTGCAGGCCGCCCGTGCTGCTCTGGATGCTGCGCAGGCGCGCGGCCGTGCAGCCGATCGCCCGCTTTACAATCCGGCACTGGAACTGGATGCAGAACGAGCCGAAACCGACGCGGCATTTGTGGGGATCAGCCAGTCCATTGACTGGGCCGATAAGCGTGGCGCGCGTACCGATATCAGCGTACTTGCTGTTCAGTCAGAGCAGGCCGGTCTTGCCCTGGTGCGGCAGGAGATCATAGTAGAGCTGCTGGCAGCACTGAACGCATATTATACTGCCCAGGAAACGGTGCAGCTGGTGGGGCGGCGTGTTGAGCTGATGGAGGAGTTTTTCAATCTCGCTGAACAACGCTTCAATGCCGGTGATATCGCGAGGACAGATGTAGACCTGGCGCGCCTGGCTTTGAGTGAGGCCCGCATGCAGTCGGCCCGGTTGGCTTCCGAATCCGCCGCTGCCAACGCCAATCTTGGTGCCCTGGTGCTGAACAGACCTCAGCATTGGCCCACCTTTCCCCGCTTGCCTACTGAGTTGGAGCGCGTCGATGATGATGCCTTGCTGGTCCGCCATCCCCGTTTACGCCAACTGCGTGCGCGTACCGATGCCGCGCGTGCCAATATTGAATTGGCACAGCGGGAACGACGCGCGGACCCAACCCTGGGCGTGCGTGGTGGCAAGGAAGAATCTGAGACCTTGATTGGTCTGACAATTTCAATACCCCTGTTCGTGCGCAACAACTTTCGCGCCGAGGTGGAAGTGGCCAGCGCCGAGGCCCAACGTGATGAACAGGCCTATCGTGATGTCTATCGCCGTACCCGATCCGATCTGGAGGCCGCCAGTGCTCGCTACCGATTGACTCGTGCGGCACTCAGCGACTGGCAACAGGGTGGTCAGGCCAGCTTGCGGGATCGGGTCGAGCTTCTTAAACAGCTCTGGGAGGCTGGTGAAATCAGCACCACTGATTATCTGGTACAGCTCCAGCAGACCCTGGATACCCGCTCTTCCGCTGTCGAACTGAATGGTGCTACCAAGGCCGCCTGGGTTGACTGGCTGGATGCCAGCGGCTTAGCGGTGGCCTGGTTGGGATTGGGAAGTGAACAATGAATTCAAACCCTTTGAGAGAAACTACAATGCGATATTTATATCTGATTATCTTGTTCTTCAGTCTCCTCGTGTGCGCGCCCGTCAGCGCCAGTGAAGAACAACAAGACGGCCATGGCCATGAGGAGTCATCTGAAGGTCATGGTGAGCATGAAGAGGAAGGCGTTCTGGAGATGGACGCCGGCCAGCGTGAGGCCAACGGTATTATTACTGCCCTTGTAGAGCGGCGTTCTCTGAATGAAGAAATCATCGCGCCAGGTGAGGTAACCATCAATGTCTACCGCTCATCCCAGATCACTCCCCGGATCAGCGCACAAGTGGTCTCTCGCCATGCCCGTCTTGGCGACCGTGTGAAAAAAGGTCAGGCGGTGGTAACGCTTTCCAGTGTTGCAATGGCGGAGGCCCAGGGTGGTCTGCTGCAAGCCGATGTAGAGTGGGTGCGCGTCAAGAAGCTGGGGCGCAAAGTGGTCTCTGAGAAGCGCTATATCGCCGCCCAGGTCGCGCGCCAACTGGCCTACGCCAGGGTGAGCGCCTATGGCATGAGTACCAAACTGATTGATGTCCTGTTGAAACAGGGGGATGCCTCCAAGGCGACCGGCTCTTTCGATTTGCTCAGTGCCCAGGAAGGTGTTGTGATCGGCGATGATTTTATCGTTGGTGAAGTTGCCGAATCGGGTCGGGTGTTGTTCGAGATCAGTGATGAATCGACGCTCTGGGTGGAGGCCCAGCTGTCGCCTGTCGATGCCGGCCGGGTGGCTGTTAACACACCAGCACGGGTTCGCCGGGATGGGGGGCAGACCTGGCTGCCAGGGCGTGTTGTGCAGCTTCACCATCGTCTGAACGAGATCACCCGCACCCAGTCCGTGCGTATTGAAGTGGAAAATCGTAATGATGACTTGCATCCAGGCCAGTTTGTCGAGGCCGCTGTGCAGACTAGCGAATCTGCGCCGGTTGTCGCTGTGCCCAGGGATGCCATAGTTTTAATGCAAGGCTCGCCGACCGTGTTCAAGGTGGAGGGTGACGAGCTGCATCCCGAAGTGGTGGAGATCGGCGTTACGCGCGGCGATTGGGCCGAGATCCGCAGTGGCCTGCCAGTGGGTGAGGAAATTGTCGTGCAGGGCGTCTTCGTGCTGAAGTCTCTGCTGCTCAAATCAGAAATGGGTTCAGGCCACGCACACTAGGGGGAATAAATCATGTTGAACAAATTAGTTGAGGTTTCCCTCCGCTACAAATTTCTGGTAATTATCATTTTTCTGGTGGTTGCCGCAATGGGCTGGCGGGCGGTTGTCACGGTACCCATCGATGCTTTTCCCGATGTCACTCCTGTGCAGGTCAATATCTATACCGAATCGCCAGGTTTGGCGGCGGAAGATGTGGAGCAACTGCTCACCTTTCCGGTGGAGTCCGGCATGGCCGGGCTGCTGGGTGTGAAGGAGATCCGTTCGGTCAGCCTGTTCGGGTTGTCCTACGTCGCTGTCTATTTTGAGGACGATATGGATATCTACTTTGTCCGCCGTTTGGTGATGGAGCGCCTGCTGGAAGTGGCTGACCGTATTCCCGAAGGTTATGGCACACCGGAAATGGGTCCCAACTCATCAGGGCTTGGTCAGGTCTTCTGGTATACGGTAGAGCGGGCGGATGAAAAGCTCAATGAAGACATTACAGACATGGATCTGCGCACCCTGCAGGACTGGACGGTGCGCCTGATTCTGCGCACTGCGCCGGGTGTCGATGATGTGCTTTCATGGGGCGGTCAGGAACGCCAGTACCAGGTCGTGATCGAGCCCCTCAAGCTCATCGAGTATGGCCTGGGTTTCAGTGAAATCATGGCAGTGCTGGAAAGCAACAATCGCCAGGTGGGCGGCCAGTACATTAATCTCGGGCGGGAACAGTATCTGGTGCGGGGCCTCGGCCTGGTGCAGAACGAGCATGATATCGGTGATATTGTGGTCAAGGTGAAAGACGGCACGCCGGTCTATCTGCGCAATGTGGCCACCATCCAGCAGGCCCCGGCGCTGCGTTTTGGCGCGGTGACCCGCGATGGCAAAGAGGTAGTGCTGGGGATGGCCCTGTCGCGTATCGGTACCAATGCCAAGGATGTGGTGGATACGGTCAAGGAGAAAATGGATATCGTCCGCTCTGCCCTGCCCGAGGGGGTCGAGATCAATACCGTCTATGAGCGCACCGATCTGGTGGAAAAGGCGGTGAATACCGCAGTCATGGCGCTGATTGAAGGCTCTATTCTGGTGGCCATCGTACTGTTCCTGTTTCTGGGCGAGCTACGCTCAGCCATTGTCGTCATTGCCGCTCTGCCATTGGCCATGCTGATTGCCTTCATATTCATGGGTGAGGCGGGGCTTTCGGCAAATTTGATGTCGCTGGCGGGGCTCGCGATCGGTATCGGGATGATGGTGGATGGTGCTGTGGTGATGACGGAAAATGCCTTTCGCATCATGGCCGAGTGGCGCGAGAAAGGTGAAAAAGTCGATCGTTCTGCGGCCGTGCTGACGGCTGCCCGCGAAGTGGCCAATCCGGTGGCCTTTGCCATTATTATCATTATTGTGGTTTTCCTGCCGCTGTTTTCCCTGGAGGGACTAGAGGGGAAGCTGTTCAAGCCCATGGCATTTAACATCAGTTTCGCCATGGCAGGTTCATTATTGCTGACCCTGACCATCATCCCGGTGCTGGCGGCGCTCATCCTCAAACCCAGGGAGGAACGTGACACCTGGCTGGTGGCCTGGATCAAACGCGGCTATCTACCGTCGCTGGCCTGGTCGCTGGCCAACAAGAAGAAGGTGGTGATTGCCGCAGCTGCGCTACTGATAGGCAGCCTGGCCCTGTTCCCATTGCTGGGTAAGGAGTTCATGCCCCAGCTTCAGGAAGGTTCCATCATGTGGCGTGTGACCTCCATTCCCTCCACATCGCTGGATGAATCCATTGAGATCTCCAAGAAAATTGAAAATGCCCTGTCTAAATTCCCAGAGGTGACCACGACCATTGCGATGATTGGGCGCGCCGAAAAGGGTGAGACAGCAGATGTTAACTACATGGAGATCTATACCGGGTTGACCGACAAGAGCGAGTGGACCCGTTCCATCGAAGCACTCGCAGATGATATGCGTGAGACGCTGGAGAAGGTGGTGCCCACCACCGTAGTGGCCTTCACCCAGCCTATTCAGATGCGTGTGGAAGAACTGATCTCCGGTGTGCGTGCTACGCTGGCGGTCAAGCTCTATGGTGAGGAGCTCTCTGAGCTTGACCGTATCAGCCAGGAGATCAAAGATGTGGTTGCCCAGGTGTCAGGCGTTGCTGATCTTTCGCTGGAGGCCAATGTGGGCAAGCCCCAGGTGCGCATCCAGGTAAAGCGGGAACAGCTGGCGCGTTATGGTATGAACGCGGACGATGTGCTCGACGTGGTGCGCACCGGCATCGGTAACGAACCGGTCTCCACCTTCATCGATGGTGTCAAGCGCTTCGATATCACGGCACGCTTTGATGATGCTTCAAAAAGTTCAGTACAGGCGATCAGGGATATTCCGCTGCGCACTGCTAATGGCGCGATTATTCCACTATCGCGGGTGGCTGATGTGACGGTGGCAGAGGGGTACTCATTCGTGCGCCGCGAGCAACTACAACGCTATGCAGTCATCCAGATGGATGTGCGAGGTCGGGATGTGGATGGTTTCGTTAAGGATGCCAATGCTCTGATCGAGCAACAGATCAAGCTGCCACCGGGATACTGGATTGAATGGGGCGGCGCCTTCGAGAACCAGCAGCGCGCACTGCAACGACTCTCCATCATTGTGCCGTTGACTATCTTTTTTATCTTCGTGCTGCTCTATACCGCGTTTAACTCGATCAAGTTCGCGACACTGATCATCGCCAACGTGCCTTTCGCCACCATCGGTGGCCTGATAGCGCTTTTTATCAGTGGGCAGTACCTGTCAGTGCCTTCGGCCATCGGCTTCATCGCAGTATTTGGCGTCGCCATGCTCAATGGCATCGTGTTGGTGAGTTTTATCAACGAGCTGCGGGACAAGGGGCTGTCAGTGAGTGATGCGGTGCGTAAGGGTACCGAACTTAGGCTCAGACCGGTATTGATGACCGCCAGCGTCGCCATTCGTGGTTTGATTCCGATGCTGCTGTCCAGTGGAGTCGGCGCCGAGACCCAGCGCCCGCTGGCGTCCGTGGTCGTAGGTGGTCT
>QIGV01000093.1 GCA_003230085.1 Gammaproteobacteria bacterium | reverse complement strand
CCTGCTGGCGGCTAGTCGCCTCTATGGCGCAGTGTCAGACCCGGTGCGCCAACGGCGCATGCTGGATTTCGTGTATAAAAAATTTCAGGAAGACCCGGCACGTCGCTGGCCCTGGCTGGCCCATAGCGTAATCGTTGCTAAATACCAGTTAAAAGATAATATTCTTGCCCTAAAGTATGCTCGGGCCATCGCCGATAATCCTTTCAGAGGAGAAATTCCCCAGTGGGCGCAGCAGATGCAAATCTTCGTACTGGAAGATATGGGGGAGTTGGAGTCAGCACGATTATTGATCGGCGGTTTGCTGGACAGTGGCCAAATCACTGACTCCCATGAGCTAAGATTTCTAAATGGACGCCTTAAACTCATTGAAAATAAACAAAAAATTAAATCTCGTGAATAATCGGAGAGTATCGATGAAAAATCGTCAATCAGGATTTACGCTGGTAGAAATTGCTATTGTTTTGGTCATTATCGGGTTGCTGCTTGGAGGAATACTCAAGGGCCAGGAGATGATCACCAATGCCAAGGTGCGTAATATCTCGGATCAGGGTAGCGCCATCAAGGCGGCCTTCTTTTCTTTTCAGGATCGCTATCGTGCGATCCCGGGCGATTTTTCCAATGCCCAGGCAACGATTCCTGGCGTCATTAACGGCGACGGCAACGGCCGGGTGACCACCAATGCTGAGCGAGGTCAATTTTGGCTGCATCTGTCTGCTGCCGGATTTCTTACTGGGAGTTTTGATGGTGGTGCCCAGGCCAACAATCTGAATTGCCCATCAACACGTTGTCCTACCAATGCTTATGGCGCACCATTGATGTTCTCCTGGGGCAATATGGCCTCTGGCACCGGCCAGCAGACTCACCAGTTGCGTACTGGTCGATCTATACCCGTAAATGTCCTGGCTGAGCTGGATCGCAAAGTGGATGACGGCGTACCCCGCAATGGCTCTTTTCAAAATGATCGTCAGGCCAGCAATAACGCATGTGCCAATGGAGCGGGGCGAGCCAGCAACTATCAGCTCACCGTGGCTGACCCTGAGACGGATTGTGGCGGGGTGCATATCTTTTAGTTTTTCAGATACCATGGCAAGCATGTTTCATTTCAAAAGCCCGCTGACTTGCGGGCTTTTTGATTAAGGATTTGTAATGAAGAAACTTTACGCCAATATTGGGAAACTGATTACATCTTCGCTGCGGCTTGATGCAGTCATCGAAGGGATAATGGAAGAGGTAAGAGTTTTCTTTGATCCGCAGAACTGGAGTCTTTTGCGCCTGGATCCAACGACTAACCAATTATTTTTTGTGGTGGTAAAGGGAAAATTCGCCTGAAGGTTGGTGAAGGCATTGCCGGTAAAGTAGCTGAAACTGGCGTATCGATTTTTGTTCCTGATGCCAGGCTTGATCACAGGTTTTCCAGCAAGGTTGATGAAGAGTCAGGATTTGTGACTAAGTCAATTATTGCGGTACCCCTGGTCTTTCAGAATAAGGTCTTTGGTGTCATTGAGCTGGTTAATCGCAAGGATGACGGCGTGTTTACTGAAAATGATCATTTGGTTATGCGATCTATTGCTGATTTTTCTGCAATTGCTTTTGCCAATGCGCTTTTGTATGAAGGAACACTAACACTTGCGAATACCGATCCCTTAACCAAGCTTTATAATCGTGCCAAGCTCGACGAAATAATCCAGATTTGGGAGAACGGTGATAAGAAAATTCGGCGACTGCATGATACCAATGCCATTATCTCCGTTTTCATGGTCGATCTGAACGATTTCAAAATAATCAATGATAACTATAGTCACCAGGAAGGAGACAGGATTTTAAAGGCTGTGGCAAGAATCCTGAGGCAAATAGGCCGCGATCAGGACATGTCTTTTCGTACCGGTGGAGACGAATTTGTACATGTTGTTGTTTATCCCGAGCAGTCTCACCAGGCATTGGTTGAAGAAAGGATCTCTCGACAGCTGGAGAAACTTTCTGAGATTACCTACGGTGAAAACTATTCCTTAAGATTTTCATGTGGCGTAGCTTCAGGTCATATGAAGGATATTCGTCAGCTCATTCATGATGCCGATATAAAAATGTACAAAGAAAAGGCGAAGAAAAATAATGGATTACATGACTTAAAAACGCTATAAAATACGTTGTCAACCGGTGTCATATTATTTTTCTAGTGGGACCAGCGGGATCTCCCGTGCTAGTTGTCCTTTTATTTCAGCATCAAGCTTATTATCAATTTGGTAGAAGCGCAGCACTTTAGTGCTTGGAATAACCTTTGAAAAACGCGGTACGTATTTCTCTTTAACATCGACCCATCTTTTCTCCACTGCAAGCCAGTCTCTAAGTATCTTCCGTGAATTGTTATCATTCAGAGTGCCCGCGTTACGTTCTTTGGCATATTTTTTAATGACCTCTATGTATTGGTCGCCTGTATCTTTCATGTCATCTCGATAGGAATTGTAAACCACCCAAAATTTTTCTGATTCAGCTGGGCTCAAACCAAGATTCTGCATGACAATGGCTTTGCGTTTAGTCTGAATGATCTCGCGTCCCATCTCAATATTGTCACTTATATTTTGAGCATTGGCCAGGCTGGAGAATGCTGCCAGGAAGCCAGCAATGTACAAGGTAGATAGTCCAATTTTCATAATGAGATCCTTTTTGTATTACAATTCGGCATCGGCAATTCCTGCCCGGGAATTGTAGCGAATTTATAGGGTTTGGCCTAACGCAAATTTCTCATCAGGTTAAAGAACCCCTGCTTGACCCAGATCCGTGCTCATGTCCCTGTGTACGATCCCACTCACGAATGTCTAGCCTTTGGAGGGGCTGATTGATTATGGTAGGGTTCTGTTTATTGACAGCAAGTGAATCGGAGATGAATATACAAGACAGACATAAACCAGCTCTAGTATTTGACAAGGTTTTTAAAAAATACGGCGCAAAGACAGTGCTCGATACCATTGATCTTGAGATTGGTGCTGGAGAGTATTTTGCGCTGGTCGGCGTCAATGGCGCTGGTAAAACCACGCTGATCAAATCTCTGCTGGATTTTACTGCCCTGGACAGTGGTGAAATCCGTATTTATGGTGAGGCGCAAAAAAATACCTGTTCACGCAGCCATTTAGCCTTTCTCCCGGAGCGTTTCACACCACCTCACTATTTTACAGCCCGTGATTTCCTCAAGTATATGGTGCAATTGCATGGTGTGAATTACGATCAGGGCTGTGTTGAGGCGCTGTATGAACGTCTTGATCTGGATGTTAAGGCCATCAATCAAGCGGTGCGCGATTACTCCAAAGGTATGATCCAGAAGCTAGGCCTCATTGCCTGTTTTCTAAGCGAACGTAAGATGCTGGTTTTGGATGAGCCGATGAGTGGCCTCGATCCCAAAGCCAGGGTCCTGGTCAAGTCCTACTTGAAGGAGCAAAAGGGTCAGGGCCAGACGATATTTATGACCACTCACCTGCTGAATGATGTTGAGGCTCTGTGCGATCGCCTCGCTATCCTGCATCAGGGACGCCTGTGTTTTGTCGGGACCCCTGCAGAGTGCTGCCGACAATCACAGACTCAGGATCTGGAGCAGGCCTACTTGGCCCATATCGAATGAGTCTATATGTATGCCGCATATGAGCCGCGATTTTATTTACACAAAAGCTCGTCAATAAGACGGGTGAGTTTTGGCGGTACAGATAGAAACTCAACTCCGTAACGGTAGCCCTTTGTACTTGGTTGATAAAACGAGACCAGGGAGCTTAATTGATAGTGGTGGTGCTGGTAGCGCAATTCTAACTCAATTCGGCTGGCCAAGGGTTGATCGAATGAGTCTGTAATGAAGCCAGCCCCGCCTCGCCCGATGTCAATTAAATTGCAGGAGACAAACGCAGACTTATTTAAATGGGTTTTTCTGGCAACGCGAATGGCGAGGTCAGGAACATATGAGCGTGTCTCGATGCGTCTCTGTGTGCCTTTTACCAGTTTAAGTCCCGGCATCTTATTATTACCATTGCTCGGTGGAATGGCTGGTGCTACTCCCTGCTCGTTGTCTTCTAGCAGGGTATCTAGCAGGGTATCAAACTCATAAGGGACATGTATAAAAATAATGCCGTATTGATTGACTGTGTCGTGAGGATGATGATAACTGATGATGCCGTTGATAATATACTGACGCTCATCGTAATGTAGGCGCAATGTTACTTTATCGCCGATCTGCAAGGTGAGTGTAGAGGATATTACCGCAATACCGCCGCGATCTATATCGACGGTCTGGCAGACTGTAAAATTCTTTCCCGGTAGCAAGCTCTGCTTTCTAACGGCAGCCTCCAGTTCTGGTATTTTGGTGCGGAATTCTTGGCGGCGGTTTCTGGAGTTATTTTCCAGTTCTTCTGAGTTCATATTAAAACCTCGTGCTCATCGTACTTGCTGCTTTTGGCGGGAAAACCACTAAATATATTATCGGCCAGAAAAGCCATGCGCTGTATAATATGTGCTCGATAAAGCGTATTTAGAGTTGGATCTGCACGTTCCCATCCCGGAATATTATTTGATCGCTAGCATGCCACAAAAATTGTACCAACGGAAAAAACAGTCACAGCTGCTGAAGCCATTATTCAGCAACAACGCCTCGTTTTCTTTTTGATGGTAGGGTATCAGGATATTTTCCAGTGCTTCCCGTTTGCGCATGATTTCATTTTCGTCATAACCTTTCATGCGCTTGAAGTCGTAGTAGTGCTTGATGAACAGGCGATTAATTAGCGAATCTTGCCCCAACACCTTCTCCACCATAATAAAACAGCCACCTCGGTGGGTCCCCTCAGAAATGCTGCGAATCAGACCTTCCCGGTAAAGTGGGCGGACAAACTGTAGTGTCAGATTCATGATCACCACAGATGCATTGGTGATGTGAAGACCCTGGTTCAGGTCGGCGCAGATCAGCTGGTGGGGGCAGGGCAATGGATGTTTGCCCAGCTTGCTACGTGCTTTGTCCAGCATAGCCTGAGAGGAATCCACGCCAATCAGTGTTGCGGTCTCTGGTATGGTTTCAGCTATTTTTGAAAGGGATGTGCCGGTGGAGCACCCAAGATCATAGACGCAGGTGTCAGGCGCAGCAAAATCCCCAGCCAATTCTGCCACCATGCGTTGCAGTTCGTTATAGAATGGCACTGACCGTTCCAGCATATCCTCAAACACATGGGCAGTCTCAGCTCCAAAGTTAAAGTCTTGACCGGCTAGACCGCTTTCTCGGAACATCACATCTTTTGAATCGCTCATAAATGGTCAGCTATCCCTCGATCTGCTTGGCCCTGGCATAAGCGTTTTCAGAAATTTTATTCCATGCATCATGGGTGAGTTGAAAGCGCTGATATTTTTCATAGACCCTTTTGAAGGTAGCATCCTTGGCCGCTTCTTCCTTCAGGGTCAGGGCGGTTAATTTTTTCAGCTCACCGAGGACCTTGTCAGGGAATTCGATGACCTGAACCTTGTATTTTTCTTTCAATATCTGCAACGCCTCAAGATTTCTTGCCTCAAATTCAGAAAGCATCCACAAATTTCCCGCCATGGCTGCATTCTCAACAATCAGTTGCAAGTCTCTGGGTAGGCTCTCCCATGCTGTTTTGTTGATGATCATCTCAAGGGTAGGCCCTGGTTCATGCCAGCCGGGATAATAATAATATTTTGCTGCCCGATAGAGTCCCAGGCGCAGATCGTGGTATGGGCCAACCCACTCGGTGGCGTCAATGGTGCCGCGCTCCAGAGCCGTATAAATCTCGCCAGCGGGAAGCAATACCGGGTTTACACCCGCCTTGGCAATGACTTTACCGCCCAGGCCGGGAATTCTCATCTTGATCCCTTTAAGATCCGCAACGGTGTTTATTTTTTTGCGGAACCACCCACCCATTTGTACGCCAGTGTTGCCCATGGGGAATGGCACCAGCTTGTGGGGCGCATAGACCTCTCGCCACAATTCCAGTCCACCACCCCCATATAGCCAGGCATTCATCCCCTGTGCATTCATGCCGAAAGGGACAGCGGTAAAGAACTGCGCGGCTGGTATTTTACCAGCCCAGTAGTAGGCCGAGCCATGACCTATTTCTACAGTGCCCTGGGATACGGCATCAAAAGACTGTAGAGGCGGGATCAGTTCACCGCCTGCAAATACCTGGATAGTCAGACGCCCATTACTCATACGTCGGACCTCTTTCGCAAAACGTTTGACACCATCCTGAAAAATAGGAAAATTGGGGGGCCAGGTCGTGACCATTTTCCAGCGCAAACGTTGACTCGCCGCTTGTATGGTACTTGTGGTAGCTAGACCGGCCCCTGTTGCCAACGTACCCATACCGATCTTTGTGATAAAATCACGACGTTTCATGTTCAGTTCCTTTGTCTGTTGGTGATGTGACCGCAGTAGGCTTGGGGATTTTTATGAATATTATTTTTTGCAAGTGGCTGATACAGCTTTCTATTTTTAATTATAATAACCGGGAAACTATTGCTCTACCTGAACAGTATAACAAGACAGCAGGTGAGTTGGTGTTTGGTAGGTTTTAAACAGCATTATGTATCCTAAAGTCATGGCGTTTGATATAAGATATAGTTAGCGTCTACCCGGAAGCAGCGCCCTTTAGCTGGTCTGAGGAAGATGTAGGCATCGTAATTACGGGCGGCTACTCAGCGTACGGCATTCAATATATTGATTCGCTATCAATCGATAAAGGCAGCTATTCGTCTATGAAACAACTAGGGCAATTATTTGCCAACAATAAAAACTGGGCAAGTGCGATTGAAGAAGAGCACCCGGGGTTCTTTCAGAGTCTTGTGAGCCAGCAGTCACCGGAGTATTTATGGATCGGATGCTCGGATAGCAGAGTACCTGCTAATGAGATTGTTGGTCTGCAGCCAGGAGAGTTGTTTGTCCATAGAAATGTGGCGAATATCATTGTTCATTCAGATTTAAATGCCCTGTCTGTTCTCCAGTATGCAGTGGATGTTTTACGTATCAAGCATGTTATTGTCTGTGGCCACTATGGTTGCGGTGGAATCATAGCCGCCATGGAAAATAAAAGGCATGGTCTAATCGACAACTGGCTTTGTCATATCAAGGATATCTACGAATGTCATGAATCCAGAATTAATAAATTAGAGTCTGAAGATGAGCGAACAGATTTGCTGTGCGAATTAAACGTTATTGAACAGGTAAACAACATTGCGCAGACAACTATTATCAGGGATGCCTGGCTTAGAGGGCAGAAATTGGTCATTCACGGCTGGATTTATAGTATCCATAATGGCCTGTTGAAGGATCTTGATATCAGTATTGACGCGGTGTAATAGCTGGAAATTAACATGCGAACCTTAAGCGCCATCTTCACCATACAACTTGTATTGGCAGTCTTGGTTCCGCCAGCCTACGCAAGCATACTGCCCTCTGTTTTACCACAAGGGTCTATGCCCCAGAGAGTACATAAGTCCCCGGGAGTAAGCAGTGTAACGGCGGACTATATCATGATAGAAAAATCTAAACGTAGACTGACTCTGATGGCTAAGGGCCAGATACTAAAAGTCTACTCTATCTCTCTTGGCAGGAGTCCGGTTGGAAAGAAAATTATGCTAGGTGATGAACGTACCCCGGAGGGTATTTATAAAATAGACTATCGCCTTGATAACAGCCGCTACCATCGGGCGCTCCATATTTCCTATCCCAGCGAAAATGACCGTAAATATGCCAAAAAGCTCGATGTTTCTCCAGGCGGTGATATTATGATTCACGGTATTGGTAAAGCCAAGAAGAAACTGGAAGGGCTTCATCTTCTATTCGACTGGACCAATGGTTGTGTTGCTGTAACAGACCAGGAAATTGAGGAAATCTGGCAGGCGACTCCTGTGGGTACCGTTGTCAATATTATACCTTAGTAAACATCAGTATTTGGCCAGAAGAAGGATGCACTTATCTGTGCTCTGTTGAGTACGGATGAACTGCGATAATTGCGACTAAAATTATAAAGAACCAGAGGTATGTCAACCAGAAATGTCGTTGCTTTGAATTCGAGAGGGTCGTCTACCAGTAGACCTGGCGATGGAGTTGCCTCATCTGCCCCACAGGAGGCAGATAGTAATCGGTTACTGGCCGCTTTTTCTAATCATCGTGATACGTGCAGTTATTTCCAGACAGGAAACCTGACGGAACTGCTGGATCACCTGGTGAGCGGCTTGCAAAAAAACCAATCGGTATACCTCATCAAGGGGGAGAAAGGTTGTGGCAAGAGCGCTTTCCTGCGCTGGTTTATGCAGCAGGCACCCGCCGATTGGAGATTTTGTCCTGTCACAACAGGGGTAGCGTTGGGAGAAAAGCAATTGCTTGGGCATATCAGCAAGGTATTGTTCCCAGGTGAAGTACTTGATGTTCCAGCGCTGACGGCAAAAATAAAATTACAGACGCGTAATGGTGCTTTTATAGTCATTGTCATAGATGGTGCAGAAAAGCTTTCGCCGTTCGCACTCAAATCTCTGTTTGCCATTAAGGAGGCAGTCAATAAGCGCGAAGGCAGGTTGGGTATCGTCCTGCTCGCTACTGAAGCGATTCAGTCAGCGCTTGCAGCACCGTCACTGATTGCCCTGGGCGAAGACTTTGTTCGCACTCTATCATTGCCTCGCATTTCATCCCAGCAGCTCTCGGACTATATACAGCATCGCCTTAAAGCAGCTGGCGCAGCAGGCCAGGTTATATTCACGCCACAGCAACTGGGGCGAATTAATAAAATTTCACGCGGGTTGCCAAAATCAATCAATCTAGTGGTGCAGGATTTATTGCAGGGAAGGACATCAAAGCTGTCACCTTTCGCTCTGTTGAATGACCGCCTGGCTCACTATAGAGTATTTATCCTAAGTGTGGCAGGATTCGGACTGATTTTTGGTGGTGGATATACTGCCTATCGTAGTTTGGTGGAAACAACTCCACCAACTATGCTAGCGGACCTGGCGCCTACAGCAAATCTACCGGATTTAAGGCTACCTGCACCAATATCTGAGAGGCCAATGCCAACCAAAGAGTCTACTGTGGTTGAGCCAATGCAGACCACAGCTGCTCTGGTACAACAGGGTGGATTGGCAGTATCAGAGCCCTCTTCTACGCCTGACAAGATACAACAACGCGAGCGCCCCAAACAGCAGCAGCCCACGCCTGTTCTTGAGAAAAGTAAACATTTAGCGCCGAAGATCGTGCGTGACAGCGCCTGGATTTTTGCCCAGGATTCCAGCTATTTCACAGTACAGCTGACCAGTTGGGAGGAAGAAGAACGAGCGAGGAAATACATCAAAAAACATGGGTTGCTCAATGATGCTGCCTATGTACATACCCGCAGCAAAGGAAAAGACTGGTATCTAGTAGTTTACAGGGCCTATCCGAATGTTAAACAAGCCCGCCAGGGTATTAGCGGGTTGTCTCCCTCCTTGAAGAAATATGGCCCCTGGGTGAGAAACGTTTCTTCACTACAAGCAGAGGCAGTTACTGACTAAGGCGATATTGTGTTGGATGCAGATGTCACCATGCCCCTCTGAACCTGGAGAAGCATGGTGTATTGCGTAGAGGCGTACTGGTAGCAAATGGGGCCTACATTCGCTTATTTTCCATCATTTCATGGATGAGCGGGTGAAGGATAATTTCCATTGCAAAGCCCATTTTCCCACCCGGTACCACAAGGGTGTTCGGTCGTGACATCCAGGCGTCTTGCAGCATGGTTAAATAATAAGGAAAATCGTGTCGCTCCGGGTAGCGAAAGCGGATGATAATGAAGCTTTCATCCGGTGTAGGAATATCTCTGGCAATAAACGGATTTGAGGTATCAACAACCGGCACGCGCTGGAAGTTGATGTCAGTGCGGGAGAACTGAGGAGTAATAGTGTTGACATAGTCTGGCATGCGGCGGAGTATGGTGTCTGTCACTACCTCTGCCGAATATCCCCGTTGTGCAGTATCACGGTGAATTTTCTGAATCCACTCCAGGTTGACGATGGGTACTACGCCAATTAGAAGGTCAACATAGCGGGAGACATCGATATCCCCGACGGCTACACCGCCGTGTAAGCCCTCATAAAATAGCAGGTCAGAGCCAGCCTCTAGCTGTTCCCAGGGTGTGAATGTGCCTGGTTCCTGGGCATAGGGTTCGGCTTCTCCGTCATCGTGGAGGTATTTGCGTACTTGCCCCGTGCCACTTTCACCGTAGCTTTTGAATAATTCTTCAATTTTATCGAAGAGGTTGGCGTCGGGGCCAAAATGACTAAGTGTCACGCCTTTCTCCTGGGCGACCGCGACAGCTTTTTTCATTTCCTGCCGGTCATAGCGGTGGAAAGCGTCACCTTCAATAATGGCCGCCTTGATATTCTCACGATGGAATAGGTGCTCAAAAGCGCCTTTTACGGTCGATGTGCCTGCTCCTGATGATCCAGTTACCGCAATGACGGGATTCTTTGCGGACATGATTAATCTCCTCTTAAATTATTGAAAAATCTATACAATATATAAAATCTAAATTTTATTGACAGGATTAGCCGTTGTTATTGTCCGGGAGTGTCCGGGATATATTATAGAGTCTGGCCGTATACCGTCAGGGGTTCTAGTGGTACTGCCCCACACAGTTTTGATGTACGGGAGAGATTCAGCAACCCATGTGTCATGGCTTGTTATTGGAGCAAACCAGGGGGGCTGTGGCAAGTAATAATTATGAAATGTATTTACAACATGGGCGCTACCTGAGATGAGCGTACGTACGTCGAGTGATCAGGCTTATGGACTTGTCATCGTGCAGCATGGGTGAGATGATTATCACTGGGGCTGTAGATGGCAGGGGAAATAATGTATTACAGAATCATATTAAGACCCATTGTGTTGCTGCTGCTTGTTGCTCTTAGCGCGTGCAGCAGTACGCGGGTTGAAAATGAACACCCTTTGATTAGTGAAGCACCTTCCTCTGAGGTTGCAATGGTCTATTTTATCCGTCCCCGTACGGAGCGTACCATGGGCTTTGCAGATAACCGCTTACCAGTGGAGGCCGACCGCTTTCACTTACTAACTATTGGAAAGGGCGAGTACACCCTGATACCAATGGTGCCTGGAAATGTGTGGATTTCCGTAACATCGATGACAAATTGGGGGGCACGGAACGCGATAAAAGAAATGAACCGCTCAAGCCAATTCAATATTGAGGCCGGCGAAACCTACTTTATTGCGTTTAATTTGGTGGATGGCGAATTCCGTGGTGCTTTTTTCATACCCGGAATGATTGACTTGCGTACAGCCAGGGAATTAACTCAGCATATGCGACCGGTTGGTCGGGCACGCAAGAGTCCGATTTCTTCTCTGGAGGGTTAATAACTCCGTCAGTCAGATTCTGTTGATGGGCGTCGGTACTAGGAGGCTTTGGCCTGATAGGCCTCTACGAGCGATGCCAGTGCAGCATTCATTTTGTCTTCTATGAATCTTTTGTATTTAAGATACAGTATAGTCTGAATTCGTGACTGTGACTCCGTATCAAGTATATTATGCGGGATATCAATATCAGTAATATATATTGGATAGCATGACCCGCCTTTTCTCTTTTCCAGGACATGAGCGGCTACGGCTCTAAACAAATCTTCCCCGAATTCAAGAGATGAAAATTCAGTTTCGTCGCAGAAAATCGTGAAAGTTAGCTGGCCAGCTTCCGCGATGTTGCCAATAACCTGAAGATTGAAAAATCTATCAGTTGGCGTCTGTTCGCGGTCCTGACAATTGACGAGTTGCAACTTTCCACTTGAGCTTTTAATCGCTTCGTAAAATTCCAATTTTACAGAGTCTTTATCTTGCTCCGCTGGAGAGGCATGAATATATTGACGGCGAATAACAGACTCGAGAAACCAGCTATTTTGATTGATCACCAACAGTAAGTTGACCTGAGTCCTGTGTTGAAAGAACAGTGAGCCACACTCATCCACAATGTATATGTCAGCATTAGCACCATCCATATGAATATAAATCTGGATAACGCCCGGTTTATTGCTGTTTAATATTACCGTAAGAAAATTATTTGCGTCGGCATAGCGGTCTATTATTACAGGGCTAAATTCAATCAAAGGCTTCTCCAGCTGCTGCAATAATTCACGGTAGCTGCTGGCAATGGTATACTGGAGCTTGTCGTTATCCAGTGACAATACATAGTATTTGTGTTCAATCATCAAAACATAACGCGCCGTTCTGCTATGTTTTCCGTGGTAAAAGCAGTCAATAATATCGTTAAGCAGCTCATTAATGCGTCGTGATATCGTGGTTCCTCTGCTATTTGTTGAAAAACAGAACGTCGAGATAGGCGCTGGTGGTTTCCCCAGTGAAGGTGGAGACCATTTTAAGTAGGCGCTGATATATTCGAATATACCCTGTTCGCCTTCATAGCGAAAAGTCATAACTTCATGCCAACTTGTTAACACGACATGATCAATGGAATAAACTAGATTTTGGCAGATTCCACCATAGCTAAAGGCATCTATTTTGTTACTAGTTAAAAATTTACCTTCTTTGACCGCATCTGTTTCCAACTTGGTTCCCACGTTAATAAACAGAGCAGATTTTGACAGCTGTGTTGACTGTGAGAAATCGCCCATGCTGGAATCGTTAGACTGTTCTTCTGGAAATAATTGTTGAAAGCATTTGATGAGCGCCTTTATTTCCGAAACATTAATAGCATTATCATGGGTATGAAGGGAGAATGCGGTGTGTTCATTGACAATTTTATTGAGGTGGCACCAGCTGATCATCTCAATGAGGCTTGGTGTTCTTTTTAATGGTGCTGTAGATCGGTGCAGCGAAGTACTATTTATGCCCCGATGCAGGGCCCAGCCAGCTGTTTTATCTTTGCCAACCTGGCTGATAGTTAATTGGCTTTCCCATACGTTATCTGAAATGCCACGGTTTACAATATCAATTTTCCCGGATTTTCGTTCAAATGCAGCATATAGCTTGCGTCCTAAAATGGTGAGGTCATGTTGATTGATGGTTGTTGAAAGGGCATGCTGGCGCGCAAAATTTGAAAGTAAGTGATAACTCTGGGTCAATAGTTGAACTAAGCTCATGCGTTCTTTGACAACACGGTCAATTTTCCAGCTGGGGCGAGAATCCAGTAATTCGATATATTCCTCATTCCAGCGCCATTCTCTGGAGAATTCGGCCATGATTTCATGCCGCCAGTTCTCTTGGCGGGGTGATGGTGTTGTGCTGAGACTTTCATTGACCTTGAAATAAAAACAGCGTCTGACAAGCTCAAGACGAGTTTTATTTTCGTCATTCTTCAGAAGGTACTCTTCGAGTTTTTTATACAACATAATATAGGGGTCCAGCTTGGCCAGGCCAGTTTCGCCAGCATGGATTTCTTTTTTAAAGCGTTGGCTGAGCAGGTCGACATTGGGGTATTCGTCAGCATAGACTTCCATTAACATCAATTTCAGGGCTGCTTTATAAGGGGAGTCGATTCCTTTGTAGAGCTGCCATAACGCAGCACCAAAAAACTCCTCTGCCGGTGCTTGTGGAAGGCCTCCAAAGTCGATAGTTTCATTCTCCTTGATGAAGCGCCGTATTTTCAGGTGTTTTATATATGCGTTATAGTTAATTTCCTTGTCGTGTGGGACCAGCCACCAAACCGGATAACGTCCGGCCAGCAACAGCCCGGTTCTGTAGAATTCTTCCAGTAATAGATGGTGTTGGGCACTGCCACTGCTTTCCACCGATAGCGCAGTATCCTGGCCATGTCTGAAGGTATCTGCATTCATCAAGAAGAAATGCACTTCAAGATCCATGGAGTCGGCCCATTGTTCTATAAGCGTTGTTTTCTGCTGAAGCTCTGCTAGTTGGATGGTGTTCAGATCAGGGCGATGACAGAGCCATATATCAAAATCACTTTTAGACGTGTAGGCAATCGTACCGCTACTGCCCATCAGAAATATCGAGTAGATGTCAAATTGTAGAAGTGCCCTTCTTTTATGTTCAAAGCTACGCACAAGACGTTTACCAGCATCAAGCGTTTTCTGGGATGGTGAATAGTCAGAGATACCAACGGGCGTGGTTTTTGAGACATAGCCTGGGAATGCGGGGTGATTGCTGTGAAATAGCAACGGTAGCATGTCCAGTACATCTTGTTGTCTGGGGCGAAGATCGTCACGTGTCCGCAGCAGGCGATCACGATTGAGCGTCATAAATCTCTTTTTTAATTTATTGATGTCCTGCAAGCTCATGGCACCATCCAAATTAAATTAGGGTACTTGCTTGCCCGGATTCTCTATCTGGAGATGCCAGAAAGTAAGAAATCGAGCGTTTCAATAAAGCGGTACATTACCTGTGGGATGGCGACAACCTTTTTACGCTGTCCTATTTGATTTCCTGGAACAATCTGAATTCCCAACTTGATCCACAGTAATGACCCTGTTTAGTTGAGCAGGTCTTCCAGATCTATTGTGCCAGCTATCTCAATGCCCTGTTTTATTGATATAACTGTGCCAGTACAGTTGTCATCAGATTCTCGTCCACTCAATACACTATCGGCGCCTGCATAAAAAGCTGCAGTAAGCTGCCTGATTTTAGTGTCATGTCAGGAGTACTTATGATGAGAGCAATAATTGCCGGGTTATAGATTTTTCCGGGCACGCAGTATAGCCGCTCGAACTTGCCTGGGGGCAGTTCCGCCAAGGTGATCACGGGCGGCCACTGAGCCGCTTAGAGTCAGCACATCGAATACATCTGTGCCGATCTCAGATGAGAACTGCTGGAGTTCTTCCAGGGACATGTCTGCAAGATCCTTTTCATTTTCGAGGCCATAGCAAACGGCTTTGCCGACGATTTCATGTGCATCACGGAAAGCAACACCATGGCGGACCAGATAGTCGGCTAAATCTGTTGCTGTTGAAAAGCCCTGGTGGGCTGCAACCAGCATGTGTGTTTTTTTGATTTTCATGGTTGGCATCATGTTGGCGAAGACTTGCAGGCTACCCTTTACTGTATCAACGGTATCGAACAGAGGCTCCTTATCTTCCTGGTTATCTTTGTTGTACGCCAACGGCTGTGCCTTCATCACTGTCAATAAGGCGATGAGGTTGCCATTTACCCGCCCGGTTTTCCCGCGTACCAGCTCGGGAATATCCGGATTTTTCTTTTGTGGCATGATCGATGAACCGGTGCAAAATCGGTCGGATAATTCGATAAAATTGAATTGCGCCGAAGACCACAGAATAAGTTCTTCAGAAAATCTCGATAGATGGGTCATGATAAGCGCGGCAGAGGAAATAAACTCGATGACAAAATCCCGGTCACTTACCGCGTCGAGAGAGTTTTCTGTTGCCCTGTCAAAACCAAGCAGTTCAGCGGTGTAGGCACGGTCTATAGGGTAACTTGTTCCTGCCAATGCTGCCGCACCGAGAGGCATAATGTTAACGCGTCGGCGACAATCGCCAAGACGCTCAAAATCTCGCTTGAGCATCTCATGCCAGGCAAGCATATGATGGCCAAAAGTTACCGGTTGGGCGACCTGCAGGTGGGTAAAACCTGGTAAAATCGTTTCCGCTTCACGTTCGGCAATGTCGAGTAAAGTGAGTTGTAAGCGACGCAATGCGGTGCAAATATGATCTATCTCTTCCCGCAAATACAGACGCAGATCCGTTGCGACCTGGTCATTGCGGGAGCGCCCGGTATGTAACTTCTTACCCGCAATTCCAATACGTTCCGTGAGGCGCGCTTCGATATTCATATGCACATCTTCAAGCTCAATCAGCCAGGCAAAGTCATGGTGTTCAATATCATTTTTGATATCTAATAAGCCTTTCTCGATGGATTGGAATTCACTCTTATCCAGGAGCCCTACTTTAGCCAGCATCCGGGCATGTGCGATGGAAGCCTCAATATCATAGCGATATAGCCGCTTGTCAAAATTGACAGAGGCGCTGAAAGTTTCCACAAAACTGTCTGTGGCTTCCGTGAAGCGCCCTGACCAGGGTTTGCTGGTGATGTTATCCTGCTTCATAGGTGTTGCTTGGCCGTAACTATTAGAGTTGATCCACTAATATAATGTAAAACCGATGACTTTTTAAGGCGCTAGTGATATTTCTTGATATGAAATATCTGCTGGATATAACTGGAACCCAGTAGCTGACCGTTTTTATCTGGCAGATTTCAGTATCCTCGACATCCCCATCGGAAAATAAATTCCACAAAGGCGCTTGCACGCTTAATTATCATTTATAAACAATTAGTTAACGGAGTCCGGAATTCTAAGCTAAGGTAATTTAAACAATCTGAATATCATGTCGTGAGATGCGAAGGAGACAGCTACCAATGTCTCGCGTTCGCTTAAGCTTTTAATACCACTCACCTTATCCCTTACATCTTACGGATTCACATTTGTTATAATATATTTTCAGGTATCACGGGAGAGGGCGCTTCTGTTCTAGAGGACGAATGGCGAAATGGCTATTTGTTTCCACGCATAACACGCCCTGAAGTGAGTTAATCAGGGCACAAAATAATAACAAATAGATTTATCCATACATGTCAAATCAAAATATCCGCATCGCTACGCGTAAGAGCCCACTTGCATTATGGCAGGCTGAGCATGTGCGTTCACAGCTATTGAAAGTATTTCCAGGAATATCCGTTGAGCTGGTGAAAATGACCACGCTGGGAGATCGTATTCTTGATGCTCCTTTGGCGAAAGTAGGTGGTAAGGGCCTATTTGTCAAAGAGTTAGAGCAAAGCCTGCTGGATGGGCGGGCCGATATTGCAGTGCACTCGATGAAGGATGTCCCAGTAGATTTACCTGAAGGTCTGCACCTGCCCGTGGTACTCAAGCGGGAAGAAGTACGTGATGCATTTGTATCACTGAAATATCCCGGGTTTGATTCATTGCCCGAGGGCGCTTGCGTTGGCACATCCAGTCTGCGCAGGCAGTGTCAGCTGCTGGAGCATCGCCCGGATTTAAAAATCAAAAGCCTGCGCGGAAATGTAGGCACCCGCTTGCAGAAACTGGCAGAAGGAAATTTTGAAGCCATTATACTGGCCTCAGCAGGGCTAATCCGACTGGACGAGGGTGCGCGCATTACACAAAAACTCGGGATAGAAGTATGTTTGCCTGCGATCGGGCAGGGTGCGATTGGCATAGAGTGTCGCGTTGGCGATAACAGGATTCTAAATGTGATTAATGTGCTCGATGACGATGAAACACATATATGTGTAATGGCGGAGCGCGCCTTGAATGAGCGGCTCGAGGGTGGGTGCCAGGTACCGATTGCCGGGTACGCCACGCTGGATGGTAATCAACTGAAAATAGAAGGATTAGTGGGCCGCCCAAATGGTGAGACGATTCTCCGCGGGTCTGTACAAGGGGGGCAGGATCGGGGGGAAGAGATGGGGATTGAATTGGCAGATGATTTGTTAGCCAAGGGCGCAAGAGAAATTCTCAGAGAGATTTATGACGGATGAAAGCAAGTGTAATCAGTTGGCGAACCTCTGCATCCTGGTTACACGCCCACAGGGTCAGGCGCAAGCCCTCTGCCGTTTGATAGCGGAGACAGGTGCCAGGGCGGTGCTAATCCCGGCCCTTGAGATCAGGCCGATTGTCGATATCGGGCCCGCAAAGGCGCTGGTGGATCGTCTAGAAGAGTTTGATTTAGCTATATTTATCAGCGCCAATGCGGTGGAGCGAGCTAATGACCTGGTTAAATCCTTGGGCGGGTGGCCCCAAGGATTACAACTAGCGGTGATCGGCAAGCGCAGTGCCGATGCGCTGGTGAAACATGGCTTGTACGCCGATATTTGCCCTCAGCAGACCTATAACAGTGAGTCTTTACTGACGTTGGAGGAAATGTGGCAAGTCTCGGGGAAAAAAATTATCATATTTCGCGGGGAAGGCGGGAGAGAGTTACTGGCAGACACGCTTAGGGAGCGGGGTGCCACGGTCTCCTATGCAGAAGTTTACTGCAGGGCCATACCCGCAGGCAGTCGTGAGCAGTTAAATCATGCACTGCAGGAAGGTGACATTGACATTATCACTGTCAGCAGCAATGAAGGTATGCAAAATCTTTATCAGATGACGGATGCAGAGAATCGAGACAAACTATTGCATGTCCCCTTGGTTGTCATGAGTCACCGTACGGCCCTGTTCGCGGGTAAGTTAGGTTTCACACAGAGTCCAATTATTGCGTCTCAATCCAGCGATGAGGGATTAGTGGCAGCGATCGAAGCATGGTATGGTAGTCATAAAAATGAGAGCTCTCGGGGAGTGATTCATGAGTAGAAGAAGAAAAGAGAAAGCAGATCAATATGAAGGGGAGGCTTCCGCAGATCAGCAAGCATCAGAGGGCAGCGATGAAGCGCTACCTGATGACGTCGATATAGTCCCTGCTAGCCAGCAGGAACAGCACACTGACAAGTCCAGGGAAGCGTCGGGTGCATCGTCTAAATCCGGTAAATCTGGAAGTTTGCTGGCCTTTATTGCATTAATAGTTGCCATTGGTGGCGTAGCCGCAGGGTATCAGCTGTGGCAGAAGAATCTTGCGGCTGTTGGTCAGTTAGGTGACCAGACCGGCCAAGTGGATAGTCGCCTCAAGGAAACCGAGCAACGCATCTCGCAAGTTGAAGGCCAGGTATCACAGCTGGCCCAGACAAGCAGCAGCCTGGATCCGAAAATCGCCACAATTCAGGCCACGAGCCAAGGTGAACTGAAGGCTCTAGACAGCCGCTTGACTGAAAAAATTACCACCGATTTCAATATTCTGCAAGATTCTCTCACTACCCTACAGTCAAAGATTTCTGAGGCAAAACCGGCAGAGCGAGCCTGGGAGCCGGCCGAAGTTGAATACCTGATTCGCATTGCGATAGACAGTCTCCAACTTAGGCGTGATGTTAGCACCGCTGTTGCAGCATTGAGTGCCGCAGATCGCCGCCTGCGTGATTTGGGGCTTCCCGCATTCGCTGAGACCAGGCGGCATATTGCAGATGACCTGACAGCACTTCTGGCCATACCAAAGGCTGATATCGCTGGCGCAGCTTTTACGTTGAGCAGTTTACAAAATACTGTTGAACAGTTACAGCTACCAGCCAGTTCATCGTCTGCGACAGGGCAATCATCCGGGGCTGCTGATGAGAAGATGGAAGAAGCAGAGAAAGAAGAGGGTTGGCGCGGGTTTTTTATGGGGATGTGGCAAGCATTTACGGATCTGGTAACGATTCGTCGCCGTGATCAGGCTGATCAACCGGTTATGGCGCCTGAACAGCAACTATATCTGACACAAAATCTGCAGTTGAAATTGGAGACTGCACGGTTGGCTCTGTTACGGCGCGATGAGCGCATTTTTCATGACAGTCTGAAGGCAGCCCGGGAATGGGTGCAGAAATATTATGATGCAGATGCTGCAATGGTTGCCAGCACTCTGACGTCTCTGCAGCAACTAGACAAGATTGTGGTGAACCCGGAATTGCCCTCTCTTTCCGCATCGTTGAATGCTATTCGTGGGGTCATCGCCTCTCAGGCATACATACCGAAGGACAGGACCGATATTCAACAAATAGCGACCTTGCAATCAAACCATAGCGGTGGTGAGTAACCATGAAACTACTATTTTCAGCATTGGTTGTGTTAGTCATCGCGGTTGCCATCACACTGGTGGCTCGTGATGATCCCGGTTATATTGTTATCAATTATCAAGACTGGACGATAGAGACCAGTTTCTTTTTGGCGGTAGTGATAATGGGTATCGTTCTTGTCGCATTTTATCTAGTGACGCGACTCTTGTTAAAAGTGCTTTTCTTTCCCCGGAATTTCAATAATTGGCGAGGGCAGCGCTATAACGAAAAGATGATGCGTAAGTCTCATGAAGCGCTCAGTAACGGTCTGATTGCCCTCATTAG
>QIGV01000128.1 GCA_003230085.1 Gammaproteobacteria bacterium | reverse complement strand
ATAAAGACCGGTGAGATTGTCACGCCGATTCTCCTCTTCCAGTTCCCGGGTGCGTGTTTCCAGGGACTGCGTGGTCAGTTCCAGCTCTGTTGCTCTTTGCATCGTTTGCAAATTGCGCAGCATCAGGATTTCCCTGGCCTGGTCAACGATAGACTCAAGCAGCATGGGGTCCTCGAAATCCATATCAAAGAGCTGTGCCATCTCACACACCTCATTGGATAGCGTTTCCAGTATCAGAGTCAGAGATTCATTATCAATATCAAGATATGTTCTGATACGGTCTGCGGCTTCAGGGATTCTCTGAGCGAAATCCTTGTCCAGGCAAAAATCGGCCAATTCACTGGCGGCGGCCACGACACGGGCCATTTCCATTTTATCCGGACTGATTGCGTCTATATTGGGGTTGTGACTACCCAAGACTAAATTTTGCAAGTGTTCCGGAAAATTCCATTGTTGTAACAGCCATGCGCCAATCTCGGCATGATCGGTGCCCAGTTTCTCCCGCTCCATTTCCTGAAGACGCGGGTGATCTGTTTGTATGTCACCCATCCCTTGATATATCTCCGGGACTGCAGTATCCAGCGCCAGCATGCCAATATCTTGCAGCAGACCAATCAGGAACAGCTCCTCCTTAGCGGTGATATTGAAATGGTTCCCCAATACCTGGCAACAGCAAGCCGTCGCCAGGGAGCGCCGCCAGAAATGGTCATGATTCAAGCCGCTGTCCGGCGTGCTACGGGATGAGCCGAGAATAGTAAAGCTTAGCGCCAGGGTCAAAGTGCCATTCAGACCGAACAGGGTGATGGCCTGGCGGAGATTTTCTGTCTTGCGTTGACGCGCATAAAGCGGCGAATTGGCCATGCGCAAAATCTTTGCAGTCAGCGCCGGGTCCAGCCCAACAACTTCCACTAACTGATGAAAAGTAGTTTCCGGGTCCTGCCCCAGTTCAACAATCCGCATCGCCACTGGCGGAGGGCTTGGCAGGTTGGTGCATTGCTTGAGACGGGTATAGAGGACTTCGCTATCAAATTGACTGGGTACAGGTTCTTGAGATTGTGACATGGCTATTATTTATATTCTCTCTGGGTAAATTTCTGCATGTGTAGCCCGCAGTGTAGATCAGTATATTGGTGCTAACATTCAATCCGTCTAATAGTTAGCACCCTTACCTATAGTATCGGTATTATAGCTATCCACTTGAGTCATAGTGTGACCAGAAGGCGGTAAAATGTAGTACTTGTGACAGTATTCAATACTATTAGTAAACAAGGCTGTGAAATACGCTAAAATAGTAAGTTGTTCGTCTTTCGTATACCCGTGATGAGGTGAAAATATTTCATGAAGTATCAGTTTGTTAAACTAGGGGTAGTGAGCATTTTCTTGCTAAGTGTGCTCGCCGCATGTGGAGAATCTGGATCAGGGGGGGGCTCGAGCGAGCTATTTTTGCCACCGGCCGGTTTTGTTGCGGATTCTGATCAGGGACAACAGCTGTTTGATAAGAACTGTAGCCGCTGTCATGGGCTGGGTGGCAAGGGAACCGATCAGGGGCCGCCCCTGGTGCATACCATCTATGCACCGAACCACCATGGCGATATGGCCTTTTATATGGCGGCCAACAGAGGAGTGCGTCATCATCACTGGGATTTCGGGGATATGCCTCCCTTGCCCAATGTCAGTGCCAGCGACGTCGGGCACATCATCGCCTACGTCCGACGCCAGCAGCGCAGGGCGGGCATCGGTAATTAGTAATTAAGGGGACAGTATACTTAATTCGAAACAGGAGAAGTTAGCCCGTCCATAGATTTTTGGCGAATTAAGTATACTGTCCCCTTAATTATTTACAGACGCTCTACCAGCCAGTCTGGCGTGAACTGGATAAAAAAAGCATTCAGCGAAGTAAATTTCCCTGTGATCAGCAGCAGGCCAATCGCAATCAGGAACAGGCCGCTAACCCACTGCACGATACGGGCGTGTTTGTTTAAGCGGCGTAAAAGATCCGTCGCCTGGGTCAGTAGTGCAGCTGCAATCAGAAAAGGGACGGCCAAGCCCAAGGCATAGATCAGGGTAAAGTAGACCCCTTGGGTAGGATTTGATAAGGCCATGGTCATCACCGCCCCGAGCAGGGGGCCGATGCAGGGTGTCCAGCCTGCCGCAAATGCCATCCCGATCAGACTGGAGCGGATATAGCCGGGTGTACTGCCATGATCGATATTGATCTGCTTGGTCATATTCAGAAACGGAATATTGAGCAGCCCTATGGTATGCAGCCCAAACAAGATCACCAGAACGCCGCCCAGGGTGGCAATGACGTTGGAATACTGGTTCAGAGACTCGCCGAGCATTGTGGTGGGTAGGCCAAAAACAAGCGTAAAAATCAAAGTAAATCCACCGACAAAAAACAGGGCGTGGCTGAATATATGCCAGCGGTCTGCCTGTTGCTCATCGGTCACTGTACTGCCGGACAAGTAACTGATATAGACCGGCACCAGCGGGAGTACACAAGGAGAAACAAATGATAGCAGTCCGGCAAAAAAAGCCAGAGGCATCGTAATGCTAGCGGTATCCATTATTCTGTCGTAAGAGTCATATTGATCGCAATTCAGCCGATATATTAACAAATTAGTGCATATTATGCAGAATAGTTTGATTGTAATAAGAATTTAATCAGCCGCAACGCAATGAAAAATCAGAGACATGTACAACATCGCTCTCAGTGCCGCCTGTTGCCAGTGGCCTTGGCCATATGGCTGATAGCGCCGACAGCATTACTTGCTGAAGAGGCGGTGGAAACAGAGAAGAGCCCCACGGCCCAGGGAGAGCGCTACCTCTATGTCGATGATGTCATCTACATTAATGTGCGTAGTGGCCCGGAAGCACAGGCGCCAACCCTGAAAGTGATTAAAAGCGGTGTGCGGATGAAACTCCTGCAGCGCGATGAAGAACGTGGTGTATCCCGAGTGATTTTGGATACGGGCGAGGAAGGCTGGGTCCTTAATCGTTATGTCAGGGAGACACCGATTGCACGCCAGCTAATCGATACCGCGAACAGGAAGATTGAGCGGCTCGAAAGTACCGCCAAAGAACAGAAAAATGCAGCCAATCAATTCCAGGCTCAGCGTGACAGCAGTAATGCGGAGCTGACCAGTCTCAAGCAGGAAAATAAACGCCTGAGTCGGGAGCTGAGTGAAATCAAGGCAATCAGCAGTAACGCAGTGAAAACGATGGATCAAAATCGTGCCCTGACACTGGAAAAAGGCCGTCAGGATAAAAAACTGAAGGAAATCGAAAGTGAGCATGCCGCATTAAAGAGCAAGGTCTATATGATCGGCATCGGGGCCGCACTGGTCAGTCTGGCATTAGGGGCCTATATCGGTTACACACCTACCCGGCGCCAGAGCCGTTGGCGGCAGGTATCCTGAAATCCAGCGGATCAATGGATAACCACCTGGATTACCTGGATTAAGCACCAATACCGATTGCGCAAAATACCATCATGGTATAACCTTGCGCGTTCATTTCATCATTGTTATCCGGAGAGGTGTCCGAGCGGTCGAAGGAGCACGCCTGGAAAGTGTGTGTACGTCACAAGCGTACCGAGGGTTCGAATCCCTCCCTCTCCGCCAATCCTGTTGATTATATGCATAATTAACAAAATGTTATAGACGTTAATTATATTGTAGCCCTCCAATCAGCCCTCGAATGAGTTGTCAGTACCCAGAGAGGAAATACTATGAAAGCAATTCAATTTAGAAATGGGGATCAAATGCCTATGTTGGGTTTGGGGACCTGGAAGTCAGCACCGGGCGATGTGACTGTAGCGGTTAAAGAGGCCATACGTTTGGGATACCGCCACATTGATTGTGCCCTCATCTATGGTAATGAAGCCGAAATCGGTCAAGCCCTGTCCGAGTCTTTTCAAGAAGGTCTGGTCACCCGAGATCAGATGTGGATTACCTCCAAGCTGTGGAATGATGCCCATGCAGCCGCAGACGTACAACCTGCTGTCGAAAAGAGCCTTGCGGATTTGCAACTTGATTATCTGGATCTTTATCTAATGCATTGGCCGGTAGCCTTAAAGAAGGGGGTGTTTTTCCCTGAAACAGCGGCAGATATGATTTCTCTTGATGTGTTGCCTCTTTCGGAGACCTGGGAGGCAATGGAAGGTTTGGTAGACAAAGGGCTATGTCGGCATATCGGCGTGAGTAACTTTAGTACCACCAAACTAATTGAGTTGGTTAAGGTCGCACGGCTAAAACCTGAGATGAACCAAAATGAGTTGCACCCTTATTTACAGCAACCTGACATACTTGCTCTTTGTAAAAACCATGACATTCACCTGACTGCTTATTCTCCTTTAGGTTCATTGGATAGACCTGAGGGATTGAAAGTGGCAGACGAGCCGATATTGCTGGAGGATGCAACCATTACCACTATTGCCGAGCGACACGGGATTACCGCAGCCCAAGTCCTCCTCAGTTGGGGCCTTCAGCGGGGAGTGGCTGTGATTCCCAAGTCTGTGAACCCTGGTCGGATGAAAGAGAATCTAGCAGCGACCGAGATGTCCCTCACCCAAGAGGACATGGAGGAAATTGCTAATATTGACCAACATAGACGTTATGTTGATGGGGCATTTTGGGCGCTAGATGGTGGTGCTTACACGCAGGCAAACATCTGGGACGAACGAGCATAATCATCTTTTAAGAGAGCGAGCCTTTTTTTACTCTGACCACAAAGATTCTTACAGAAACTCTGGAGAAAACAAAAAAATGATTACCTATTTTTACTGGGCCGTAGTGATTGTTGTTGCCATGGCTGTTCTTTTTTTCCTGAGCCGGGCTAACCAATTGAAGGCTGGTTTGATCGGGTCACTGGTAATATTTATTGTCGGCTGGGGAGCTTACTTTTTCCACTTTCAGCAGGTATTCGTCAAGCATTATGGTGGTGTCATGTCAATTACTGTACCCAAAGGACAAGTCCATTTGGCGGCGACATGGAAAGACGATAACTTATGGATAGAAAATTACGACCCCTCCACTAATACTTGTTACTTCAGTGAATATTCCAAGGGGAATCTGTTACAAGGGAAGGTGACAATTGATAACTGCAATCCACTGTTACCGGGGGCAAATATTCGCTCCTCATCAACTGAGCCGTTGGTCGGTAAGAAGGAATAATCAGGCACATTTTGGCATACCAAAACTACCTGTGCATGGTGAATTCGTAATTTTATGGATTATGCCTGATAAAAGCAGCTCACTATCGTATTTTCAGGAAACGGGCCTTTTCGATATGGAGTATGGTGACGTGCGTTCAAAGTATGGAGCTAGCATGAGTTAGTGGGTTGTCCCTGGAGATTATCTGTTCAGTCGTGAATAAGTTGACAGTACCCTATAATTAGTTCAGCTTGCATCCGCTGATTTCTGCTAAAAATTACAGGCTTCTTCGATTACGTGCCTTTGCGTCTTGGGGATATGCCGTAGCATAGTGTAATTAATGCAAGGCTAATTATTTTGAATAAAATAGTTAACTTGTCAGTGCCATCTCCCGAGTTGTTGAACAACAGGGGGCAGACCACAGTTTTTGTTATGCTGCCTTTTCTTGCGCGTCGATATTTTCACCGCCGAAGGCATTGAGTAGTTGCTTGATAAAAAGTGATAGCTCCAGTGTCATGATCGAGAAATCTACATCGAAACGTTGTGCATCATCTTTGCTTTCGATCTCATTGATTTGTTCCTGGATGATGTTGAGAAAACGCAGCCGCTTAATTGCGAGGTGTTCATCAATCACAAACGTGAGTCGATCACGCCAGGTGACCGCCAGTTTGACCACCTGTTTTCCTGCTTTGAGATGCGCTTGAATTTCCGGGCTACCGAGGTCTTGACGTTTACAGCGTATGATGCTGCCGTCACGGTCGGCGGCGCGCATTTCGCACTCTTCTTCAATGCCATACTCAGCCGGGTGATTATCTCTTGCCAACCATTCAGTCATCACAATGTGAGGTGACTCATTGGTAGTGGGAGGGGCGATCGATAATGAGCCGATGGTGCGACGTAATAAGGCGGTGAATTCCTCGGCCTGCTTGGGTGAGGCAGCGTCGACCACCAGCCAGCCCTGCTTGGGGTCAATGTAAGCATAGGTATGTGTGGTTCGGCTCAACGCACGCGGTAGGAGTTCCATCATCACGTCATCGCGGAGATTATCGCGTTCCTTTTTATTTACCTTGCGTGCCTGAGTCTCTTCGATTTTTTCAATACGCTCTGTGACAAGTTCTTTAACCAGTGTGGCAGGGACGATTTTTACTTCCTTGCTGGCGCAGATCATCAGGAAGCCGTTGGCCGCATGTACCAGCATATCACTCTTACGCCCTAGTGGAGAAACCCACCCATGGTGCATCTCCTCATGAGGGCCGCAGACACGGCCACTTCGCGCCTGTAGCGCTGTTTCGAGTGCCTCGGCAGTTTGTGTGAATGTTTTGGTGAAACGGTAGAGCTGCAGGTTTTTAAACAACATAAATTTTCTTCTTTGATTAATATTAACGTATAACGCGAAGATGAGATTATAGCGGTAGCTTGTGACGGGTGTCACTGCTTCTTTGAAATTAGAGGTCAATTAGGGGTTAAGTCTGTTTATTAATAGTTTTATCAATTATTCTTAATAACTTATTGGATGCCGGATCAAGTCAACACCAAGGGCACTTCTTCTCTTTGCTTGGGGCGCGCCATGACGTTGGTAACTTTATGGGACGGTAGCGAGGTTGACCCCGATGATTTCCCTTTTAATTTTTAACGCAGTTTTTTTACTTTAAACTTACGGCCTTTTATTTTTCCTTCCATCAATATTTTCAAGGCTTGTTTAGCAATAGGACGTTCTATAGCGACATAAGCAAGGTTATCAAAAATATCGATTTTGCCGATTTGTTTGCCGTGCAGGTCGGGATTTGCTGTTAATGCACCTAATATATCACCCGCACGAACTTTGTTTTTACGACCAGCATTAATGCACAGCGTGATCATTGGCGGGCTTAGCCTGTAATTTTCCTGTCTTCTATGTTCTGGTATTGTAAGCGTGGATGTTGTCTTAATGCTGACGGGACTCTTTTGATAATTTTCTATCGCATTGACCTTCGCAGTCTCAGAAGCCATAAATAGACTCAGGGCTAATCCTTCATTGCCTGCACGGCCGGTGCGACCAATACGGTGGATATGGATTTCCGGATCGGGTGATAATTCGAAGTTAATCACGGCACTTAAATCTTTAATATCCAGTCCGCGTGCTGCAACATCGGTAGCAATCAGTATTGAACTGCTTTTATTGGAAAACTGCACTAACACCTGGCCACGTTCTCTTTGTTCAAGATCTCCGTGCAAGGCAAGTGTATGGAAGCCTTGTTGCCATAATGCATCAGCAAGTTCCTGGCATTGTTGTTTTCTATTACAAAACACCACGCTGGACTCTGGATTATAATGCTGTAACAGAGCGACTAATGTTTGGGTTCTTTCCCCTTTTTGTATTTCATAGAAAACCTGTTTTATTTTATTATTGTTATGCAATGCCTCCACACGAACATCAGCAGGATCGTTCTGGATGGTGTCACTGATGTTTTTTATTTCATCCGGATAGGTTGCAGAAAATAACAGGGTTTGTCTTTTATGCGGCATCAAATTAATAATGTGCATGATATCTTCATGAAAACCCATATCCAGCATACGGTCGGCCTCATCCAGCACCAGCGTTTTTAATCTATCAAGTTTTAAAGAACCTTTTTGTAAATGTTTTAATATTCGTCCTGGTGTGCCCACTACGATATGTGGACACTGTTCCAGTGAGGCCAGTTGTGGCCCTATCGGTTTGCCACCACACAAAGTGAGGATTTTGGTGTTGGGCATCGCACGTGCCAGCCGACGAATTTCATTGCTGACCTGATCGGCTAGTTCACGCGTTGGGCATAACACTAACGCTTGTGTTCGATAAGTTTGTGCCTCAAGTTTGTATAGTAAGCCAATGCCAAATACAGCTGTCTTTCCACTGCCAGTTTTTGCCTGTGCCAGCAAATCTTTGCCTTTTAGAACGATGGGCAGGCTTTGTGCCTGTATCGGGGTCATAGTCTGGTAATCCAGCGACCGGAGGTTGGCTAAAAACTCGGGGGTCAAGGGTAATGTTGAAAAGGCAGTTGTTGTCACGGGAAATTAATTAATCTGGCGAATAGGGAAGTGGCACATCATAACAGATTGCCAATAGCTAAACTCTGGTAAGTTGACCCACCGAAACCGCACAGGAGAAGTGCCATTGGTGCTATCGATGTAGACCCCGTCGAGGACTATCGCACAAAACCCACTTCTGCCCTATAATAGACTCACTCTTTTTCAGACAACACGAGTCCCTCATGCCAAAGAACAAAATCTATCTAGCCAACCTCAACATGGCTGTCACAGAAACTCAGCTTAAAGATCGCTTTGCTGAATATGGTGAGATCACCGAGATCCAACTGCCACTGAACAAAAAAACCCGGAAAGCCAAAGGCTATGCCTTTATCACCTTTGCCCAGGAGACCTCCGCTGAAAATGCCTTGCAACAAAATAGCAAGCCATTTCTCGATAAAGAGATCACTGTACAGCTTGCCACTGAAAAAAGCCGGAAGAAACAATTATCACCATGACTAATAACGAAATCATCAAAAAACTGCGCATCGCCCTCGATCTCAAGGAACTCGATATGATTGAGATTTTTAAACTCTCCGGTTATGAATTGAAGAAATATGAGCTGTCTGGAATCTTTCGTAAGGAGGGTAATAAAAATTACCGGGAGTGCAGTGATCTGCTACTTAACCATTTTTTGAATGGTTACATCATCTATAAACGGGGTATCAAAGAATAAGGTACTGACAAATCAAGTGCATTCAGATGATAATAGCCGGATGAACAGATCAAATATGCTATACAAACGCTATCGGTTCCCACCTGAAATCATTCAGCATACAGGTTGGCTCTACCATCGTATTAATCTGTACCCACTGCACCCACAGTCATGCTGAAACTGCTTGCCAAACTGCTCAGAGCACTTAATTCCGATGCCAGCCCGGGACAGGTGAGCCTGGGCTTCGTGGCCGGTTTCATCGTCGGCCTGACCCCTCTGTGGAGTCTGCACAATGTCCTGCTGGTTTTTCTGGTTATGGTGCTGCGCATCAATGGCTCAGCGTTCCTGGTGTCGTGGGTGGTTTTTTCCGGTATCGCCTATCTAGTGGACCCGCTGACCGAGGCGGTCGGTGCAGCCCTGTTACACAATCCATCACTGAGTGGATTATGGGAGTCCATGTATAACACTGACTTATGGCGTCTATCTCACTTTAATAATACGTTGGTGCTTGGCAGCCTGACGAGTGCCATTGTGCTGGCCCTGCCGCTATTCTTCCTGGGTCGCGTGCTCATCGTGAAGTACCGCACCCATGTATTGTCATGGATACGCAAGACCCGATTGATGCAGCTGCTGAAGGCAAGCCGTCTATGGCGTCTATATGAATCACTCTCTGGTGGCGTGAGCACATGATGCGCTGGATACGCCCGGGTGGCATTATCGCGTTCCTTGTCATGGCAGTGGTGATTGGTGCTTTCTGGTTACTGCTTGCGCCATGGTTGATCAAGGGCAGTATTGAATATGCAGGTAGCCGTGTTGTCGGGGCACAGGTCGATGTAGCCAGTGTCAATCTCAGTCTTTCTCCTTTCGGGATCAGCCTGACGGGCGTGCAGGTTGCCGACCCCGATCACCCCATGCAAAACCTGGTGGAATTCACCGCTGTCGAATCCAGCGTCGAGTTATTGAAGCTGCTGATGGGGCAGGTGATCGTGAATGAACTCAATGCCACTGGTGTCAGATTCAATACGCCTCGCAGTACTTCCGGTGAGATCCGTGACCAGGATAAATCTGCTGCCGGTGATACGGCCGGCAAGAGTGGTCTGGGGCTGGACAGTATCAAGAGCAAGCTGCCAAGTGTTGAGGAAATTCTTGCAAGAGAGCAGCTTGTCACCACGGCCAGGGCCGAGCAGTTAAAGACATCAGTGAGCGAACAGCGTGAGGCCGTCGACAAGGCGGTGAAAGACTTGCCGGACGAAGACAGGATTAAGGCATACGAGGATCGCATCAAGGCGCTGACGTCGGGGAAGGTCACGTCACTGGCTGACTTGCAGGAACGCAAGGCCGAACTGGACAAACTCAAGAGCGATATCCGTGCCGAGAAGAAAAAAATAAAACAGGCGCGTAAATCCATTCAGGATGCCAAAAGTACCTTGTCGAACCAGTTCAGTGAACTGCAGAAGGCCCCGGGGGAAGATCTTGAACGCATTCGCGCCCGCTACGGGTTGGATAGCGCGGGTACAGCTAATATTACCCGTCTGATCTTCGGTGACACTGCCAAACAATGGCTACAGACTGCGCAGACCTGGTATGGCCGCCTGCAAAGATTCTTGCCGGCCGGCTCCGGGGAAACACCGCCTGCACTCAAGCCGGCGCGGGGCGAGGGTCGTTTCGTTCACTTCCCTACCGCGGAACCCCTGCCGACCTTTCTGATACGAACAGCTAGCGTGCAGACCCTGCTGCCCGTAGGCGATATCGATATTCGTATCACAGACATTACCCATCAACCCTGGATTCTTGGCAGGCCCATCAGGCTGCAGGCCAGTGCCGATAAGCTAGAGCAGGCAAAATCACTGCGCCTGAACGGTGTCTTCAACCACGTCGAGCCTGCTGACAGTTCGGATACGCTGGATTGGAAACTCACAGGCTGGCAGTTGGAGAATGTCAAGGTTTCCGGTAACGACAAATTGCCACTTACGCTGCGTAACGCCCTGGTCAATGTCGATGGTTCATTGGGACTGTCCGGCGGTGAGCTCGCCGGTAAGGTCGATGCCGATTTTCAGGCCGCGCAGTGGTCAACCTCCGCCAGCGAAGGCTGGGCAGCACAGGTAGCCAATACCCTGAAGACTATCGATACCTTCAGTCTCAAGGGTTCCATTGCTGGCAGTCTTGATGCCCCGGCAATTTCCCTGACTTCAGATCTCGACAAGCAAATAAAACGCGCCGCCATATCACAGCTGCAGGCCAAACAGGCGGCGCTCGAGCAGAAACTGAAAAAGCGTCTTGATGCGCAGGTCGAGGATGCCGCCGGACCATACAAAGACCAGGTTGCCCTGCTGACCCGCACCGAGGGCAGTCTCGATGAACGGGTCAAACAGCTCCAGCGCATGCTTGAGGCAGAACTGCAGTCGGCAGTCGACTCACAGAAGAAGCAGGCTGAGGAAATACTGAAGGACAAGCTTAAGGGGTTTAAATTCTAGGGAATCCAGCAACACCCTGGTTCGCAAACACTAGGTTCCGGGTCTCCGCGAAGCGGCTTGAAAGAACGCATTCTATTTTTTGAACCATACGGGATGGCATGACAGAAAAGAGCATACTTGATGGTGTCTACCCAGTGATCGATCGCTGGCTTGGTATCGAAGATATCGGTCAGTCGCCTCATCACCGGCACAGATCGGCATGGTTGCAGGTGAGTGAAGCACCCGCGGGTTCGTCTGATGGTTATCAATTGATCACTGAGCTTATGGTGATCATTGAGAAAAACTGGCGGGATGCCAAGGTGGGATACGGTAAGACACCCTCGGCCGAGAATTGGCGGTTTGTGCCACGTACGGAAACTTCGCATAAGAATAACAGCCCCGAGGTAACACTCGAACGTGCCATTGCGAAATTGGCACCCGACGACT
This sequence comes from Gammaproteobacteria bacterium, assembly GCA_003230085.1. Taxonomy (GTDB): domain Bacteria; phylum Pseudomonadota; class Gammaproteobacteria; order SZUA-140; family SZUA-140; genus SZUA-140. The sequence continues at coordinate 10,122 of QIGV01000128.1, read as the reverse complement.
GGGCCAATCAGGTGCCGACTTCTTCAGGTCTATGCGGCAGTACTCAGGACAAACGTCGTGCAATTGATTTGGTCTTGCGAAATCATCCCGATGAGTTCACCTTCATCGAGCTCAAAATTAACAGCGACACCCCGCTTTTTGCAGCAATGGAGATCCTGATCTATGGCATCCTCTATGTGTTCTCACGACAAAATATCGATGAACTGGGCTATAGCAATGGAGTAAAAGAGTTGTTACAGGCACAGATCATCCATCTGCGTACGCTTGCGCCCAAAAAATTCTATGGAGATGGGGGATTGGACTGGCTGGAAAAGACAATCAATGATGGGTTGTCACAGTACCTGTTTGAGCAATCTGCAATATCAATCCAGATGGATTTCGGCTTCGTGCCCTTTCCTGATGGATTTGAATGGCCCCGCGATAAATCCAAGTTGCCCATGATTATGGATCGTGTATGTATAGTGTAATGGCAATTTTTAGGTGATTCCCTGATATTTTCCTGTATTTTTACGGTTATCAGGGAAAACATCGGAGACCAGTTAGCTCTAGATTGCATCCACTGCCATTATGTATATTTAATACTGTATTTAATAAAAAATTAATAATGTATTGTATTATCATCCTTCAAATGTATCTTCAGATTATTTTAGCTTCAAGGTTAGTTTTCACGCTGTAGCTGTAGTTCTTTCTCAGGTTCTGAATGTGTTAGATGCTGGGCGGATTTCGCTGCCATATTTGCCTGGTTGATAATGCGAGGTCAAGTGACGCAATAGACAAATACAATGGGTAATAAACCAGTAATATACGATAGTGAGGTCAGTAGGGAGCTGCCACTGGATGGCTTGATTAGCCTGTATCACGGTCAGGGTGTAACACGAATCTATTACAAATTATTGTCACCCAATGACAATAGTAAAAATCAGCCTTATATGGCAGGCCATCTGACAGATCTGGGATTTCTGCCAACAGGTGAAGTGACAGAATCAACATCCGTTTCACGAAAAACAGAAAATCTGAAAAGGAAGATCAAGTATTCAGTCAAACTTGACTATTCCTGGCTATCACCTCGAGGCGGGATCTACCCTGCACCAGATGCAAAGCTCATTTACTACCCTCAGTACCCCGAAGTCAGGCTCTCGGGCTTTGTCACCAGATGTGGGTTTGATATGGGGGGATGGATGAATCCAGAGAAAAAAGGTAGGTCATCAGGCCGTATTCTCTTTTTCGGCATAACAACATCGCAGAAAATACTTGCATATCTTGCTATTCCTGGTTCGAGAATAGCAGATGAGATTGATGATTATCCTTCTGTCGAAATTTCTGGGGTCTTTAATGAGGTTGTAGAGAGAGGAAAGTTAAACAATATCTCACCAAAAGATATTCTGTTAAACGAACTCAGGAGAATACATTTACTTAACTGGATTGAAGGTAAAAAATTGAGTTCCGGTGGAGTCATTAGTAAGCATGCAGCGCAAAATGCTGGCGGTACTACCCTGGAGGCGGAATTAGGAATTATCCAGAACGGATTTGCAGGCCCTGATTTTATGGGTTGGGAAATCAAGCAGTTTGGTGTAAATAAATGTGAACTCATAAATAGCAAGGTGTTGACATTAATGACGCCTGAACCCGATGGCGGCTACTATGTTGATCAGGGGGTTGATGCATTTATGAGGAAATATGGATATCAGAGTCCAACAATCAACGACCGGTTAGATTTCACCGGACGACACCTCGCCAACGAACTCTGCCAAAAGAGCGGGCTAATGCTTGTGGTAGATGGCTATGATAGTGAAAGCGAAGCCATCACAAAGGCGTCAGGTTGTATTGCATTGATTGATCATGAGGGTAATCCTGCATCCATCTGGACTTTTAGAAAACTGGTGGAGCACTGGAAGCGGAAGCATGCAAAAGCAGCATACATCCCATCGCTATCAAGAAAGGAAGTTGATAAAAGCAAATATTACAGCTACTGCAATAACGTCAGATTGTTTGAAGGCACGACATTTGTGAGGCTGTTGCAGGCACTGACTGAAGCTCATATTTACTACGACCCAGGGATAAAGCTAGAAAACGCGAGCACGGCACCAAAAACCAAGCGTCGAAGCCAGTTCAGGATTAAATCCAGCCTGCTAGGCTGCTTGTACGAAAAACAGTCAGATATAGACGTTCTTATTGATATTACCAAAAAATAGCTTGAAAAAGGGACAAAAAGGGGAAATAATTGCCGCAATTATTCCCCATGGACGCGTTGGTAAAAAATGAACAATAAGGTATCTGCTCGCGAACTACTTGCCCTTTCGCTCGAACGTTATTCCCAGGCTGACATAGCAAGAAAGCTGAATGTCACTCCCAAGACAGTGAGGTTGTGGGAGGTCAGGGAAGATGGCCCCCCCGAATACCGTGCACCCCAGCTCCAGGGGCTATTGTTTGGAAATGAGAGGCATTCGCAATCGGAGGCAGATTTTACGTTTATTGATCTCTTTGCCGGGATTGGCGGCATCCGCATGGGATTTGAGAAAAATGGTGGCGACTGCATTTTTACCAGTGAGTGGGATAAATATGCTGTAAAGACGTATTGCGAGAATTTTGGTACCGATCATCCTGTAGTGGGGGATATAACCAAAGTCGCCGTAGATGACATACCTGATCATGATGTGTTGCTTGCCGGTTTTCCGTGCCAGCCATTTTCGATTGCCGGTGTTTCCAAAAAAAATTCACTGGGAAGAGTTCATGGCTTTGAGTGTAAAACACAGGGCACGCTGTTTTTTGATGTCGCACGCATCATCAAGGAGAAACAGCCGAAGGCCTTCCTTCTCGAAAACGTTAAGAACCTGATGAGTCATGACAAGGGTAGGACGTTTCAGGTTATAAAGGAAACCCTTGAAGATGAGCTAGGCTACCGAATTTATCCAAAAGTTGTTGATGCCCGGGGGGTTGTGCCCCAGCATCGCGAGCGCATCTATATTGTTGGTTTCCGAGACGATACAGTTTTTTCATGGGATGCATTCGGACACAGGGAAAGGGATGCAAAGATGATGAGTGATGTTCTTCACCCGCAGGATGGTAGCGAGGATCCGGATAGTGATTTTCTGAGAAATTATATCGTTGGTAAGAAAGGCAAGGTTAATGATAAGTACATCCTCAGTGATAAACTATGGAAGTATTTGTATGACTATGCGGCCAAACATAAGGCAAAAGGAAACGGTTTTGGCTACGGTAAGGTGACAAAGACTAGTGTTTCGAGAACCTTGTCTGCACGCTATTACAAGGATGGATCTGAAATACTTGTTAGCCGCGGCAGGGGTAACCCTCGAAGACTAACGCCACGCGAGTGCGCACGACTGATGGGTTATCCTGGAAACTTCAGGATACCCGTTTCCGATACGCAGTCTTACAAGCAGTTTGGTAATTCTGTTGTAATGCCGGTTATTAAAGAAATAGCACGGATCATGAAGCCGCATATTATGACCCTGATCGAAGAGGAAGAAGTGCAGGCTCACCAGTACGCACTGCTTGGTCAGTGACGGATGTAGTAGACAGGAAAACCCGTAGCCGGATGATGTCCGGTATCCGAGGCAAAAATACCAAGCCGGAATTGGCAATAAGGAAGGCCTTGTTTGCGAAAGGACTGCGCTATCGGCTGCACGCCAAAAATCTGCCAGGAAAGCCGGATTTGGTTTTTCCAAAATTTAAGACTGTTATCTTTATTCATGGCTGCTTCTGGCATCACCATGATTGCCATCTCTTTAAATGGCCGTCAACACGCCCTGAATTCTGGAAAAAGAAAATTGATCGGAATGTCGAAGTTGACAGGCGTAATTATGCTGCTTTGAAAGCGGGAAAATGGCGCATTTTAACGGTATGGGAATGCGCTATTAAAGGAAAAATGAAGTTACGTTTCGAGAGTGTTATTGATGAGATCGTGAAGTGGCTGCAAACTGAAAATAAGGATAAGACGATAGAAGGAGAATACTATCTATAGAATCACGGATAAGTGAACCTGATATCGTATTGAATAGTGTTGCATATGTGCCCGATTGATAATTTCTGAGGTTTTAATATGAAATGGTTCTTCTCGCCGCAAATACCAAGTCAGGTCGAAACTGAAGTCACCCAACGCGACCAGTTTAGCAATGACGAAGTTCATCTCTCCGAAACTATCGTGCGTGAGTCAATCCAAAACTCATTGGATGCTGCCGATAATGACAAGAGTCAGGTTAGCGTTATATTCAGGTGGGTGGACAAGTCACACGGACTAACCAGTGGCTTCATGCGAAAAATTGTTGATGGCCAGCTGGTGCATGCCCATGCGGCCGGACTGAATATTGATGGTATATCATTTGATGAACCTGTAGCGCTGCTCATCGAGGACTTCGGAACCAAGGGGCTGACGGGTAGTATCAACAGTAAAGACAATGACAATTTTAGTGATTTCTGGCGGAGGCACGGAAAATCACATAAAACCGGTAAAAGCCGTGGACGTTGGGGTTTGGGTAAACTAGTGTATTCAACCACCAGTCAACTGGGCATTTTTTTTGGCGCCACTCTACGTAATGGCGACCCACATCTCCATGTTATGGGCCAGACTGTTCTCAACCTACGGGAAGTAGATGGTCAACAGTATCCGCCACACGGTTTCTTTGCGGATACAGAGGGGGACGATCTTCTTACGAAGATCCCGGTGCCGCTTGTTGATGAGGATCTCGTTGAGCAGTTTCGAGATCAGTTTTCCCTCGCGCGTGGAGACAGGCCGGGTCTATCTGTGATGATTCCATTTCCGAATCAGGATTTCAGCCAGGCTGCGATGGTGGGGGTGGCTATCGTGAATTATTTCTACCCGATCATCACCGGCCAACTTTTGCTGCAATTCAATGATGAACATATTGTCCGTAATAACATCCGAGCACTGGCGCACGAACACACCTCGCAAAATTTCACTGATATAGATGTCCTGTTCGATTTTATCGAGGAGGTGCGTGACACACGTAATGAGGACATGCTCGAACTCAAACCAAGCTGGGCAAACGACCAGAAGCTGGATGAGGATGATTTCGAGGAAGCGGATCTCGAAGTAATCAGACAACGCTTCAGTAATGGCGACTTGGTTGCCCTGCATTTGCCGGTTACCCTGAAAAAGAAAGACGGTACATCTGTGCAAACCAGATTTTCGGTGTTCATCAAAAGGCCTCCGGAGCTCCGTCGGGGGCTGGATCTATATGTGCGTGGTGGTCTGACCTTGCCGGGCGAGGCAAAGTTTAGAGAGCGCAAGGCGCTGGGGGCGATAATTGCTGATGAGGAGGAAATCTGTTCATTTCTGGGTGATGCTGAAAATGCTGCGCACACGCAATGGATCGGCAGCGCCGAGAAACTGAAAAAGAACTACAAAAATCCGGCAAAAACCATAAAAGTGATCAAGCATGCGGCGGTACAGCTGTATGACTTGCTCGCAGAAGTGGTGGAAGAGCTTGACGAGCAAGCCTTGCAGGATTTCTTTGGTATTGAAGAACCCGAGGACGGTGCCAAGGCTAGAAGGAGGAAGAAAAAATCACCCCTTGTTATTCCTCCACCGCCCGTGCCTAGGCCAAAGAATTTCAATATCAGTAAGAACGAGGATGGTTTTACGGTATCGACAACCAGTTCAGCCTCGAAGGATCGCTTCCCGCAGAATATCCGTATTGAGGTGGCCTATGATGTGACTAGCGGTAATCCATGGAAGAAATACAGTCCATTGGATTTTAAAATGGGTGTGAATGGTAGCATTGAACTGGGCTTATCCAAGAAAACAGGTAGTGTTACGAGTCGAAAGGACAATATTCTCATACTGGAAGTAACGGGTATACCGTTCAAGATGGTTGCTAAGGGATTTGATAAAAATCGTGACCTGAAGATCAAACTAGTGAAGGAGGGTTGAGTAGATGCAGAAGACCATCAACTACACTGGTAGAAGGAAGATATTGCATAGTGAGCTGCAGATAAAACTGGTTGAGCATGGTGACGCCGTATCCGAATTCGATGTGGATTTCAGCCTCAAGCGTGAAAACCTGCCTGATGATGCAACGATTTATATCGAAGCGTACAAAAACAACACGAGCCAGCGATTTAATTTTGGCACTGTCGGGCAGATTACAAAACCAGAGAACAGAATTCTTGATCAGATTGACCTTTCTGCGCCAATATTGTTCAGGATCAGGATCGTCGATGAATCTGGTCAGCATGGCAGACTTATTGCCAGCGCTGACCAGATCAGGTCGGAAAGTGATGATGATATACAGAAAAGTAGTTTGTTATCGGTTAAAAGTACACCTCTGGATCAACTGACTTGGAAAGTGGAGATTGAAAATGGCCTAAAACCGGTGTTATGTATTAATAGCAGGATACCTGATGCAAAAGGTCAGCTTGTCAGCAATCCCCGCTTTCAGTCACTGATATTACCCGCCGCGCTGCGACAGATCATGATGTTTTATTTATGGAATGACGAAACAGATGATGACGATCCGATTGCTGTACAATGGCTTTCGTTTGCTGAACATATTTTACATGAGCGACCTCATGAAACCGATCCTCTAATGTTAATGCAGTGGGTCGATGATGTTGTCAGTGAGTTTTCGAAGGCATTCAAGCTCACAGACATTCTGCTCCTCAAGCTGGAAGAGGGGGCAGCATGATAGTACGCAAACTCAATGAGCATGGCTTGGAAGAGTTTGGCCAGTTTATAAATAATTTGCGTAACGGTGGCAATCAAAACACACCAACCGGCATGCTTGCAAGTGATGAGACATCTGACGCAATGGATTTTGAACTGGAACTAGGTGTCATATCCTTTTCAAATCGCTATGAGCTCGGTGTATATCTGACTAAAAAAATGGGATCAATTGAAACACAGTTATTCATAGGTGATGCTGGTCTGGCGCTCTACTGGTTTGACCAGTTATGTCCAGTAAAACCGGATGGCAGCCGAAAGCCAGCGATGGTGTATAACTACGTTCTGAGTGAGAATTACAACCACCGGCCTAGACATGCGATATTAACCACTTGGCAGCTAGTGAGCCGTTACGGTGAAGTAGCCCGCTTCCTACTCAGTCGGGAGCTGCCGGTTCGTGGCGAACTGATCGAGCAGCTTATGGCGCGACAGTACTACCTGGGCTGTGAAGGTGTGATGCGTGCAGCCAGCAAACTCTATTATGACCCGGAGCGCGGGACGTTCAGAAAGGGTTCAACAGGTCGCACCAGTCCGGGTTGCACCTACCGGTTTATTAGTTGGTTACAGCAGCTGGAAGTTAACTATGATCTGTTCACTATGACGGAAGAAGATTTGCTATCTATATTACCTTCAGAATTCAATAAATTCCGGTTTGCTGATTGAGCAATCAGAGTTGGTTGGCTTGTTTTTATTGCATCAGAAATGGGGCCGGTGACAAATGATACTTATTCTCAGTTGTCACCGGCCCCATTTCTGTTGAGCGTTCGATTCAGGCTTCGTCGAAGTAGGAAGGAGGTGGCTGCTAGAAACATCGGTAATTTGCTGGCTTATTGATTTGACGCTGGCACCTGTTTCGATAACAGTAGAGCTGGACACATTGGTAACCAATGAGTCCCGGTATTTTAAGCGTAAAATCAAGTAGAGAAGGCAGTTTTCTAGAAGAAAAACATATATAACATATTGAATTGTTGAGGTTATTATGAGCGGAGCAGAAATAGTAAATAAGGTCTGGAACTATGCCCACGTCTTGCCTTCAGAACGACATTTATCTGCACCATTATCAGTAATCAATGAGGCGTGTAGGGCATATCGCTAAATAGACTTATCATTTCAGTATGAAAGAAGATCAGCGCAGACGCATCATCACTCGATATGGATGCATGGCCAAAGCCCCCAGGCGCTTTACTGGGAGAACCGTGAAGTACAGGAGTTACGCTTTGAGACATTGCTGGGTTGCGGTGTAAAAACGGGAGATTCGGTTTTAGATGTCGGATGTGGATTTGCCGATCTCTACCACTATATGCGAGCCAAAGGGTTAGAGGTTGACTATATCGGCATTGATCTCTCGCCGGACATGATCGAAATCGCTAATAGGAGAGCACCTGCATTGAGCCTATTCCAGGGCGACTTGTTTGATTTTAACCCGCCAGAGAAAAGCTACGACTGGGTGTTACTCTCCGGGGCGTTAAATGAGCCACTTCAGGATGAGGGCGCCTATCTACGAGCGATGCTGCCTCGTCTCTATTCAACCTGTCGTAAAGGGCTGGCCTTTAATCTCCTGAATGATGATTATGAATGGACAGAAGGGGAACGCTATACACTTCAGGCCTGTAAACCCGATGAGATAATGGCTCAGCTCAATACGCTATCTCCGCATACAATGGTGCGTGTCGATTATCTGGATGTCGATGCGAGTTATTTCGTCTGGCGGGACAGGCAGTTTCAACCACAATGAGGTCTAAGCGGTTTTGTCGGTTGTGTTTCCCGAAAACTCTTATTCTTTATACCAGCAGTTCCGGTGTCATCACCCAATTGATGGACCAGGTTTTTTTTTCATTTAGCAAACAGACTATCCCGGCATTGCAGAATCGTACAACCTGGATCTCCGGATTCCCGGTGACTAGTAATCCCGCGAGTCGGTTAAGGAAAGGCAGATGTCCTACCAACATTGAGTTCGCCCATTCATTTGTCGCGATTCGTGCCACAGGAACTACATCATCATTGGGGGCCAGTCCGGAAGCGCTGATGAGACCGCCAGATGGGTTCAGGTACTCAGCCAGGATTTGAGCGGTTTGTTCCGCTCGGAGTTTCCCGCTATGTCGGATATGCGTAACATTAACAGCTGCGTCGCGTGCCCAGGCGCCAATTCTTCTGGCTGATTCGAAGCCTTCCGGCGTTAGGGGGCGAAGTGGATCTTCGGAAGTGGTCATCGCCTGGCCGTGTTGTACCAGGAATATTTGCATATTGATTGTTTACCTGCTGCGTACTTATCAAGTCGGGATTATTGGCGGCATAGGGCATTCAAGAACATCTGAAATGGCGCGTAATAGCTCGACTTCAACGACAGATATTTTTTGGTCATGTACGACACTGGCGGCGCATGCCTTTAGTAGTTGTGGTTTGGTCAGAGGTTTTAATTTCACAAGTTTTATCAGGGATCGATCCAGATCTGAAAGGCTTATTTTATTTTTTGGCACTAATTGAAGTCCACTGAAATCCAGCGTGCTTGCTGCCGCACTAAATGCTTCCGCTACATTTTTTTGATCCTGATGGCCGGCATGGGCCATTATCGAGAGGATCAACTCAATCTCTTTTTTAAGCTGACTGAGATTGGAATAGCGTGTTTTCGTGTGTTTCAGCTTGAAAAACTGCCCATCCAGATGGTTAAACAGAATTTTCTGCAACGACCATTCCAGCAGGTCAACCCTGGAATCCATTTCTATCAGCGCGATCAAATTCTTCCTGAATGATTTATACTGGCTGGTTGATAGCTGTTTCATTGCCGGGATGGCAATGTCAATCAGTGGCAGTCTGAATTTAATATCCAGTCCTGCCATGTCCGGCATTAGTTTATGCGTTGATACGAAGACATCCGGATCGGCATGCTTCTCCAAATACTCTAATTGTCTGCCACGAACTTCCTGTCCTGGATCAAGCGCTAGAGAATAAATAACCGCGCGGGCACCATAGGGATCATGTGCGGCCTCTTTTACGACCATAGGTAACTCTGATATCAATGATCGGGCGTAATTGATGGTTTCCTGTTTCGGGTTGCCGATTTGATCAATGGCATTCGCGACATCGGCCATTGCGGCGCCAGTAACAACAGCAGCCACTTTTTTGGCTAGCTCTTCTCGCGCCATGGGTTCTTTTTTATGGGCCTCGTCCTGATCCTGAGGTAAATCAGTTTTGTCGGAAGTATCAAATTTGCCGTCCCAATGAGGATCGATACGCAGGATACGCTTGGACAGCGGCGGGTGCGTGGCAGACAGTGATTGCATAAAACCGGAAATACCCTGGGCAAAAAAGGCATGGCTGACTTCGGGCGCACCAGGATTTTTCACTGCTGAACCATACTCGAGTCCGCCGATTCTTTTTAATGCGCCCGCAATCCCGTCCGGGTTACGGGTAAACTGAACCGC
>QIGV01000028.1 GCA_003230085.1 Gammaproteobacteria bacterium | reverse complement strand
TGAAAAATCTCCTTAACCGCATGCTCGGCCCCAATACCCTGCCTCAAAAACGCATGATGAATATCCATGAAGCCCTGGAACGTGTACGCACGCTGGTCCAGGCAGAAGTATGCCCCGACATCAAGATCACCCGAGACTACGACCCAAGCATTCCAGAGTTGCTCGCTGATCCGGACCAGTTAATACAGGCATTGTTGAATATTGTCCGCAATGCCATGCAGTCGTTGGAGAATCAGGGACAAATTATTCTCAATACTCGCGCCCAGCGCAACTTTACGATCGGACAAAAATTGCACCGGCTCGTGGTGCGCGTTGATATCACCGATGATGGCCCGGGCATTCCCGATGACATCATCAAAAAAATATTTTATCCCATGATCACCGGGAGACCCGATGGCACCGGGTTAGGCCTTTCCATCGCTCAATCCCTGGTCAACCAACACGGCGGCCTCATTGAATGCGCCAGCCGCCCCGGGAAAACCACCTTTTCCATTATTTTTCCTCTGGAGTTATAAATTATGAACAGTAGAATTGGACAAGTTTGGGTCATCGATGATGACCGCTCCATACGCTGGGTACTGGAAAAAGCTTTTGGAAAAGTCCCCATGGCCGTCACCTGTTTCGAAAGCGCATCCGGCATCCTGGATCAATTGAGAAACGGGCAACCAGATGCCCTGATCGTTGATATCCGCATGCCGGGAATGGACGGTCTCACGCTGATGCAGCAGATACATGAGTGCTATCCAAAGATGCCAGTCATCATCATGACAGCCCACTCAGACCTCGACAGCGCCATCGCAGCCTACGAGGGTGGCGCATTTGAATATCTCCCGAAACCCTTTGATGTCAATGAAGCCATAGATCTGGTGCAACGCGCCATCAAGCATGTGCGCCAACATGAGGATACAACAGGTGATAGCAAACCCTCTCAGCCACCTGAGATCATAGGGAAGGCACCTGCCATGCAGGAGGTTTTTCGCGCCATAGGCCGGCTTGCCAGATCTAACATGACCGTCCTGCTGACAGGTCAGTCCGGCACCGGTAAAGAACTAGTGGCCCAGGCGCTGCACCGCCACAGTCCCCGCACAGATAAACCCTTCATCGCCATTAATACTGCTGCCATTCCCCGCGATCTACTGGAGTCAGATCTATTTGGCCATGAACGTGGCGCATTCACCGGTGCCCAGAACATGCACCGCGGACGCTTTGAACAGGCCGATGGTGGCACGTTGTTTCTGGATGAGATCGGTGATATGCCAGTTGAATTGCAAACCCGTTTGTTGAGAGTTCTGGCAGACGGCGAGTTCTATCGAGTCGGTGGCCACACACTAATCAAGGTCGATGTGCGCATTATTGCCGCGACCCACCAGGACCTCGAACAGCGTGTGACGGAGAAGCTGTTCCGCGAAGACCTTTATCACCGTCTCAATGTCATTCGTATCCACATCCCCTCCCTACGGGATCGTCGTGAAGACATCCCCATGCTGGCACGTCATTTTCTGGATCAAGCAGCCCAGGAACTAGCTGTGGAGCCCAAGCAGCTGCATGTAAAAACCGAAAAATATATGTCCTCGCTGGATTGGCATGGCAATGTCCGGCAACTGGAAAATACCTGTCGCTGGTTGACGGTCATGTCTCCCGGGCAGATTATCCATGTTGATGATTTACCCCCTGAGCTGATCTCTGACAAGACCATAGCGCATGAATCTTCAGAATGGGAAGAAGCGCTGAAAAAATGGGCAGACAATAAGATTCGGCAAGGTAAGATAGCAATACTCAATGATGCGGTACCCAGATTTGAGCGCATCATGATAGAAATCACGCTGAAACATACCGGTGGTCGGCGTCAGGAAGCGGCAAAGGTGCTGGGCTGGGGTAGAAACACCCTGACCCGGAAGATCAAGGAGCTAGCGCTTGAAACAGAAAACGACAAGGTAGAAGCATAATACTGCAATGTCGAGTACAAGCTTCGCGTATCACCCTTCACGCCTCAGGCTTAACATCTCACTTCTCATTCAACATCAACGTTCCCGTCAGTTGCGCAACTTCGCTGAACTCATGACGCCGTAAGTAATCGGCAATACCCTGATTGATGCGCTGACATATCAGCGGGTCATAAAATAAGGCTGTTCCGACTCCCACCACGCTGGCGCCTGCAATCAAGAACTCCAGCGCATCATCCGCCGAAGCAATTCCACCCTGGCCAATGATTGGAATATTATGTTTCCGGCAAACCTGATAGACCTGATGAACCTTGAGTAGAGCCACCGGCTTGATCGCGGGTCCGGACAGACCACCCTGATTATTACCAATGATGGGGCAGCGTCCTTCAATATCGACAGCCATTCCCATCAGAGTGTTGATCACGGCAAAGGCATCGGTACCCGCAGCAATACAGCGCCGGGCATTCTCGGCAATATCGGTCTGATTCGGTGACAACTTGGTGATCAATGGTTTGTTAGTAACCGCTCGGCAAGCCTCAACTACCCGTGCTGACATATCGGGATCATTCCCGAAAGCCATGCCACCCTCCTTCACATTAGGACACGAAATATTGATTTCCATCGCATCAATAGGAGAGTCATCAAAGATCCGCGTCACTTCGGCATATTCCTCGATAGTGGAACCTGACACATTGGCAATGAATCTCGTTTCCTGCAGATTCAGACCCGGCAATATTTCATCCACCACGTAACGAGCGCCAGGATTCTGCAACCCAATAGCATTGAGCATGCCCATGGGTGTTTCCCACACCCGGTGCGGTGGATTGCCAAGCCGAGGCGCCAAAGTTGTACCTTTCAGACAAACCGCCCCTACATGACGGTTGGAAAACCCTTCAATACGAGTATATTCATCACCAAAACCGACACAGCCGGATAACAGGACCAGTGGACTCGAAAATCGCATTCCACAGAAATCCAGCGCTAACATATTGCCTTTGTTTTCATCAATTTCTTGACCAGACTTAGTCATCAAGCCGATACTCCACACCCGGTTCATTTTTCATGTGACAATTCCGATGTTCCATATTGTACTCTATCAACCTGAAATCCCGCCCAATACGGGAAACATCATCCGTCTATGCGCCAACAGTGGCGCTAGCCTGCACCTCATACATCCCCTCGCTTTCAAACTCCGCGACAAAAATCTACGCCGTGCTGGCCTCGACTACAGCGATCTTGTTAACGTCAGTGAATATGACAGCTTGCAGAATTTTGTCGATCGGGTGAAACCAAACCATCTTTATGCCTGCTCAACCAAAGGGTGTACTCGTTATACTGTAGTCGAGTATCAGGCCAATGATGCCTTTCTGTTCGGGCCCGAAACCCGCGGACTTCCCACCGCGTTACTCGAACAATTTGATGACCGTGATATTCTGCGTATCCCCATGCTCCCCAGTAATCGCAGCCTTAACCTGTCCAATGCAGTCGCCATCACCCTGTATGAAGCATGGCGCCAGCAGGATTTTCACGGCAGCCGCGCATGACGGGGAAATAGGGCCAGCGTGCGAATGGCACATACTTAAGAATATATCCCCATAAATCCCCTCTCCCTTAGGGAGAGGGCTAGGGTGAGGGAAGCTAAATAAAACAATGCATTGTCTTTATTAAATCACCTCACCCCAACCCTCTCCTGCAAGGAGAGGGGGCTTAAGTATGCTCCATTCGACAGTGACCCTATTTTCTGTTCCCAACAGGCAAGGGTCACGGAATAAGAGTTTCTCCCGCAAACAAATCGCTGATTTTTTCGCGCTCACGAATAAGATGCATATCCTGTCCATCTACCATAACCTCTGCCGCTCGAGGCCGGGAGTTGTAGTTAGAGCTCATCGTAAAACCATAGGCCCCGGCTGATTTTACAGCCAGGAGATCGCCCTCTCGAACAGCAAGCATCCGGTCCTTGCCCAGAAAGTCGCCCGTCTCGCACACCGGCCCAACAACATCATAACAGTGTGATATTTCATCATCATGTGCGCTGACCGGTAAAATTTCCTGCCAGGCGGAATAGAGCGCTGGACGCAGCAGATCATTCATACCCGCATCAACAATGGCAAAATTTTTCTCTGCGCCTCTTTTGAGGTACTCGATTCGAGTCAGCAATATACCGGCATTACCAACAATAGCCCGTCCCGGCTCAATAATAATCTTGAGCCCCGTGCCATCAAGTTTATTCAGCAAAGCGGCCGCATATTCCTGTGGCAGTGGCGGATTCTCATCACGATAGCGAATACCCAGACCACCGCCGACATCGATATGCCTGATGGCAATACCATCCTGTTCAAGCGTGCTGATCAGCACTAACAAACGATCCAGCGCATCAACAAATGGCGCTGTCTCGGTCAGTTGCGAGCCTATATGGCAATCCAGACCCATAATGTTCACATTAGGCAGGGTAGAGGCAATATGAAATACATCAGCGGCCCGGGTAAAATCGATGCCGAACTTGTTTTCCTTCAAGCCAGTTGAAATATAGGGGTGTGTGCAAGCATCAACATCAGGGTTAATTCGCAACGAAACCGGCGCGCATTTTCCCTGCTGTCCAGCAATATTATCAATGTGTCGCAGTTCGCTTTCTGACTCGACATTAAAACAGCTTATTCCCGCATCGAGGGCTTGTCTGATTTCGCTCGCCCGCTTCGCAACACCCGAAAATACCACTCGAGCGGGATCGCCACCAGCTCTTAAGACACGCTCTAGCTCCCCACCTGAAACAATGTCAAAACCTGAACCCAGTTGCGCAAGGATATTTAACACGGCGAGATTTGAATTGGCCTTAACCGCATAACATATCAGGTGTTCATAGCCTTCAAATACATCATTAAATGCATGCCAGTGACGTTCAATCGTAGCACGAGAATAGACATAGGTGGGCGTGCCATAAGTTGCCGCCACCTCTTCCAGGTCAACATCTTCACCAAACAACCTGCCATCTCGTTCGTTAAAATAATTCATTTTCGACGTCTATTATTTTTCTTTCTGGTCAGAGACCGCTTCAGCCTCCGTCTCTTGCTCGGGTAAATACAAATTGCCAAATTGTCCACAGCCGGCTAGCACCACGAACAATATGACGAGCAATAGAATTTTGTGATATTTCATGTACAATCGAATGGTTCGCATTGGAATGAGTATAAACAGTTCGCCGCATGAAGCCCAGATCCGTGTCGTTTATTATGACCCACACACCTGATGAATAACCAACAATTCCCTGCAATAGAAATTGAACCGCAGTCCCCGGCGCTGACCAGTATCATCTGGCTCCACGGGTTGGGGGCGGACGGCAATGATTTTGTCCCGATCATACCGCACCTCAACCTGCCACCCAGCTGCGCTACTCGCTTTATCTTTCCACACGCACCCCATAGACCGGTCACTATCAACAACGGTGCAGTGATGCCAGCCTGGTATGACATCAGCGCCGCAGGATTCACGCAGCGTGAAGATAATGAAGGCATTCGTAGTGCTGAAACGATAGTACGCCATTTCATTGAACAAGAAATTAATCGCGGCATTGCCCCGGAAAATATTGTCCTGGCCGGATTTTCTCAGGGGGGTGCGCTGGCACTACACACTGGGCTACGTTATGAAAAACGACTGGCCGGGATCATGGCACTGTCTACATATCTGCCCTTGCAGCTCGCACTGAAAACAGAAAGAGAGGCCGCTAATCAACAAACGCCCATACTGATGATACACGGCCGACAGGACAGTATCGTGCCGCCAACATTAGCGCTACAGTCTCAGCAGTATCTGACAAACCTTGGCTACTGCATTGAATGGCATGAATTCGACATGGGGCATACGGTAAATGAGGAAGAGACGACTACCATTGCCCGCTGGCTGGTACATATCCTGCACAATCGCTCTACGGGGGAAAGTTAAGTAATATTTTTATATAGTCAATTAATTCAGCAATTTATTTTCCCTGCTTCACTACTTACCCCTTTTTAATTCACCCATTCACAACAAATACATGTGATATCAAACACCAAAGTAAAATCCACAACAGCCGATATGAAATGGTGGTGATACAAAATAACGTGACAAGCAATCAAGAGGACGACAATGGGCGCGGCAAAACAGGTTATTGATACATCCCATCTCAGCCAATTAACCCCCTTAAACAAGCTCAATGCTACCTTATTGGAAGAAGCCCTCGCGAATTCCAGCTTTGAACGCTTTCCACCAGGGCGGCGGTTATTCAGCCAGCATGAAGTGGATGAAAGGATGGTTTTTCTGCTTAGTGGACAATTGGCCCTGTGTGCTGATGGTCAAGCAACCATAACCCTGAAAGCAGACACCTGGGAAGCAACCCAGCCGATAGACAATCAATCTCCCCGCCAATATACGGCACTGGCAAGTACCAGTATCACCTTGCTCAGCATCAATTCGGACACACTCAACGAGTTGCTGAAACGCAATGCCGGCACGAACGGTACGAATCAGGAAGCAACACCACAGCCGTACAATGACGCAGGACTAACTGCCGCACTCACATCCCCGTTATTTTCACGGCTACCCAAGCCTCATCTGCAAGTGCTTAAAAAACGCATGACTAAAATCACCGCCCATGCGGGGGAAAGCATCATCCATGAGGGTCAGCCTGGTGAGTACTATTATTTGATCACCGCTGGACGCTGTCGCGCCACCCGTAAGGCAGGGAAAAATGGCGCCTCGATCACGCAATGCGAACTCAGTGCCGGAGAGGGCTTCGGTGAAGGTTCACTCATTGTTAACAAGAATTATGATGTGACAGTCACCATGCTTGAAGACAGTACACTGCTACGCCTCTCGAAAGGAGAGTTCCTCACACTGCTGGTACGACCCTTTATCAAATGGATTCCGTATCAAAAAGCTATTGAACAGGGTGCAGCAGGCGCTATTCTGCTGGATACCCGGTCGACTGGTGCATATCAGAAAAAACATCTCGCCGACAGTATCAACATCCCTCTAAATACTCTGCATCATTGCGCATTTTTAATGAATAAAGCCAGAACATACATCATTTGCGGTGACGCCAGCAGACGCGCAGCCAGTGCCGCATTTTTACTGGCCCGTCAAGGCATGGACGTTTATATACTGGATGAAAATGTACACGCGGCGCTGGCGAGCTAAGGTCCTATTAAGCAGCCAAATAGCTAAAGAATCTCTATCTTCAGACGATATAATATTGTAGGAAATGTCTCATTAAATTCAAGATCTGCCGGCGCAATTGTCGTGCATCTGGAGGGGGGTAATTCTAAGTGCTCCAGTATTTCATCGGCAGACAAGCAATATTCAACAGCAGCCTCAATGTCATAGGCTATGAATTACTATATCGCCCTCATGACACTTCTTTCGTGGATAAAATTGATGATGGCGATGCAGCCACCTCCCAGGTCCTGCTCAATAGCTTCATGGAGATAGGGCTCAACGAGTTGGTCGGCTCACACAAGGCTTTTTTTAATCTCACCCGCAACTTTATCATCAACAGCGACCTGATCCCCCCCGTCAATGACCAGCTGGTCCTGGAAATTCTGGAAGACATCGAGGTTGATGATGAACTTATCCAGGCCGTTAAGACGCTCAAGAAAAAAGGCTATACTATTGCACTGGATGATTTTATTTATCATGAAAAGATGCAGCCTCTGGTAGAACTCGCCGATATTATCAAAATCGATCTCCTTGCCATCAGCAAGGATGAATTATATCACTGCGTCAATACGCTGCAAAAATACCCGCTAAAACTGCTGGCAGAAAAAGTCGAAACCCATGAGGACTTTAATATCTGCAAGGATCTCGGATTTGATTATTATCAGGGATTTTTTCTTTGCCGGCCCAAGACGTTAAAGGGTACACGCATTCCCGGCAATCGCCTTGCCGCCCTGCAAATGATCGCCAGCCTGCAAGATCCCAATGTAGAAGTTCCCGAGCTCGAAAAAATTATCAGCCAGGATATTTCACTCACATTTAAATTAATCAAATACATTAACTCCGCAGCTTTCTCTTTAGGCAAAAAAATTGAATCCATTCGCCATGCCATCATTTATCTGGGGATCAATGAAGTAAAGAACTGGGCCAGCCTCATTGCCATGAGTAATGCCAATGACAAGCCGGGTGAGTTGTTCGTGACCTCCCTGACGCGGGCAAAAATGTGTGAAATACTCATGGAGTCAATCGACCCAAACAAGAAAGGTGGCGCTTTCATCACCGGTATGTTTTCTACCTTAGACGCCATCATGGACTCAAACATGTCAGACCTCCTGGCTGAGATGCCTGTTGCAACTGAAATCAAAGATGCACTATTGGAGAAGAAGGGTATCTATGGTGAAATTTTACAAGGCACACTAGCCTATGAACGTGGTGATTGGGATATGATCAATTACCCTGAAATCGACAAGGGCACTTTTTCGGACAGTTATATGCAAGCCGTCAGATGGGCCACACAAGCAGGCAACATGCTCGTTGAGTCCACCAGCAAAGCGGCCTGAAACCTAATTTACCCCTACTTTTTATCCTCTTTTCTCAATCCCCGGAACAAACCGTATTGGTGTATGATGCGTATATTCGTGAAACGTTTCACGCTTATCCCGGTACATTTGCATGGAAATTGAGCTAGACCCGCAACCAGCACTGAACAAAGCCGGGCTGGTCACCGCATTACTGGAACATCTACCCGCCCATAGCGTACTTCATCACGATGAAGAGCTGCGCCCGTACGAATGCGACGGACTCTCTGCATACCGGCAATGCCCACTCGTTGTTTGCTTGCCTGACAGCCTGAATCAGATACAGGCAATAATGCGCCTCAGTCATGAATGGCAAATACCACTGGTTGCCAGAGGTGCAGGCACAGGTCTATCGGGAGGCGCGCTGCCACTTGAAAACGGTATCCTGCTATGCCTCGCCAAATTGAAGCGCATTCTTGATATCGACCCACATAACCGCACAGCACGTGTCGAACCGGGGGTACGCAATATTGCCATTTCCGAGGCCGTCGCACACCATGGCCTCTACTATGCACCGGATCCTTCTTCGCAGATCGCCTGCACCATCGGCGGCAATGTGGCTGAAAACTCGGGCGGCGTACACTGCCTGAAATATGGACTGACGGTACACAATATTCTGGGACTTAAGGTACTGACCATCACAGGAGATGTACTTGAAATTGGCGGACAAACACTCGATTCCGCTGGTTACGATCTGCTGGCATTGATGACCGGATCAGAAGGGTTACTGGGCATCATTGTGGAAATTACTGTCAAGTTACTCCCCAAGCCAGAGCGAGTGCAGGTCATTTTAGCAGCCTTCACCAGGATAGAGGATGCTGCCAGCGCCGTCGGCGATATCATCGGCGCAGGAATCATACCGGCAGGGCTTGAATTCATGGACAATGCCGCAATTCGTGCCGCAGAAGATTACATTCATGCCGGTTATCCCCGCGATGCGGCGGCCATATTGCTTTGTGAAATAGATGGTGGCAAGACGGAAATAGAGGAGCATAGCAGGCAGATCGAAAAGATTTTTCAGAATAATCATGCCGACGAAATTAAACATGCCGCTAATGAATCGGAACAACAGCGCCTGTGGGCGGGACGCAAAGCAGCTTTTCCTGCTGTCGGGCGAATCTCCCCCGACTATTACTGTATGGATGGCACGATTCCCCGTCATCGCCTCACCGAGGTACTCAAACAAATCACCGCCTGGTCAACAGAATACCAGTTGCCAGTCGCCAATGTCTTTCATGCCGGGGATGGCAATCTTCACCCTCTGATTTTATACGATGCCAATAAGCCGGGGGAACTGGAGCGCGTCGAAGAATTTGGCGGTAAAATTCTGGAGCTCTGCGTCCATGTCGGCGGCACAATTACCGGTGAACATGGCGTCGGCATGGAAAAGCTCAACCAAATGTGTGTACAGTTTGGTAAACACGAGCTCTCCCAGTTTCATTTGATCAAGGATGCCTTTGACTCAGACAACCTGTTGAATCCCGGCAAAGCAGTCCCCACACTTCACCGCTGCGCTGAGTTTGGCGCCATGCATGTCCACGGTGGGAAAATGCCCTTTCCTAACCTGGAACGTTTCTGAATAGAATCAGGTCCACTACGTCCTGCACAGACCCATGAGCGACCACAGTCACACGCTGCAACATCAAGTCATTGACGCCATCCAGGAGCATACTCAACTGTGCATTACCGGTGGCGGTAGCAAGGCATTCTATGGCCGACCGTCGGCTGGCACGCCCCTGTCGGTCACTGCCCATCACGGCATCATCAACTATGAACCCACAGAATTAATTCTTACCGCCAGATGTGGCACTGGTCTTAGCGAAATTCAAGACATACTGGCTGATCAAGGACAGATGCTACCCTTTGAGCCCCCCCATTTCGGCAGCAACGCAACACTGGGGGGTGCCGTTGCTTGTGGATTGTCCGGGCCGCGCAGGCCTTACACGGGTGCTGTCCGGGACTATGTCCTGGGCATACGTTGTATCAATGGCAAAGGCGAGATACTCTCCTTTGGCGGCGAAGTAGTCAAAAACGTTGCCGGTTTCGACGCTTCACGTTTGATGGTGGGCGCATTGGGAACCCTGGGCGTTATCCTGGATATTTCCCTCAAAATACTTCCCCATCCCCGGCAGGAAATAACGCTGACATATGAATTGGCCGCCGAAAACGCCATCAACACAGTGAACCAGTGGGCTGCCACAGCACTACCACTAAGCGCCTCAAGTCATGACGGCCAGCAACTATATCTACGCCTGTCGGGCACCCCATCTGCGCTCAAGGCAGCACGTACTCATCTCGGTGGCGAGGTATTACCTGATGCCGAGCGTTACTGGAAAGACCTGCGCGAACACCAACACGTCTTTTTTAAGCATGAAGAACCACTGTGGCGTCTATCCCTACCCCCTGCAACACCGCCTCTGCCGATCTCTGGTGATTGCCTGTACGAATGGAACGGGAGCCAAAGATGGCTAAGAACCGCGCTGCAGGCAAATATCATCAGGGAAACCGTCGCGCGGCGCGGCGGACACGCAACGCTGTTTCGAGGAGGCGACCGCGAGGGCACTATCTTTCACCCACTAACACCCGCCATGAAAACCATCAATAAAAATCTCAAACTCGCCTTTGATCCCCACAGTATTTTTAATCCAGGCCGCCTGTATTCAGGCCTGTAATCACGCTAACCCCATGCAAACAAATCTCATACCGCAACTGAAAGAAACGCCACCCGGCCAGGAGGCGGATGCCATATTACGCAGCTGTGTACATTGCGGCTTTTGTAATGCTACCTGCCCTACTTATCAGTTGCTGGGTGATGAACTCGATGGGCCACGCGGGCGGATCTATCTTATCAAGCAAATGCTGGAGGGTGAAGCCGCTGGCGATGCGACCCGCATGCACCTCGACCGCTGTTTGAGCTGTCGCGCTTGTGAAACCACCTGCCCCTCAGGCGTCCAATACAGTCGGCTGCTGGATCTGGGCCGGGAACACCTGGAAAAACACCATCCTCGACCAGCGCGTGAACGTCTGTTTAGAAAAATGCTACGTGTTGTCTTATCTGATTCTCGACGTCTGGCACGTCTCATACCACTGGCGCGCTGGTTCAGAAAGTTGCTGCCAACCAACATTGCACAATCTGCTGCCAGTATATTGGATAGTGCTGACATTAAAATTGAGTGGCCAGCGCCACACCATCCACGCAAAATGATTATCCTGGACGGCTGTGTTCAGGCAGCCACCCATTCTCATATCAATGCCGCGACTGCAAACGTCCTCGATCGACTGGGCATTTCCCTCCTGCGTCCTCAGGACAGTGAATGCTGTGGCGCCCTCAGTCTGCATCTCAGTGCTCCGGAAGAGGCCATGCAACATATGCGTCGCAACATTGATCGCTGGTGGCCCCAGATCGAAGCAGGGGCAGAAGCGATTGTCTCTACTGCAAGCGCCTGCAGTAGTACACTCAAAGACTACGCTTATCACATGAAAGATGATCCGCACTATGCCACCAAGGCAGCACGGCTAGCATCATTAAGCCGAGACATCTCAGAAGTCATTGCCGCAGAAGATTTATCACCCTTACACAGTAGTAAATTAATCAATAATCCCATCGCCTTTCACTCCCCCTGCTCACTACAACATGGCCTGAAGCTGGAAGGAAAAGTGGAGACAATCCTGCGTGCATGCGGGTATGTCCTGCTGCCCGTTAGCAATGCGCATTTATGTTGCGGTGCGGCTGGCACCTATTCAATTTTGCAGCCTACCCTGTCAAATCAACTGCTCAGTAATAAACTGGATAGTCTCGAGGCAGAGTCACCGCACACCATCGCTACAGCCAATATTGGCTGCCTGATCCACCTCCAAAGTGGCACGAACAGGCAGGTAAAACACTGGATCGAGTTATTAGCTCAAGCATCGGAATCCAAATGACTAAATAACTGGATTAGACCGTCCCTTTTCCCTGAAGTGGGTACTGTAAAAGCTCCCTCTCTCACAGAGAGAGGGTACTAAAACCTTTTGTAACACCCTCCTGAGGAAAAGGAGACAATGTACTCCGAGACTTGAGTTATTAATCTCAACAGGCAAATGACCATACAGGTTTCATTGATGAAAGCGGTATCGTTTTGCCGTATGATTTCCATTAACGCCACCCATGCTCATATTAGAGGTATTAAGACCATGAAATCATTCCATCCCCCTCAACGAACACTCATGGGACCCGGCCCATCAGATGTCAACCCACGTATTCTGGAAGCACTGTCGCGGCCAACCATAGGGCATCTTGACCCGGCATTCATCACCATGATGGATGAAATGAAGGAACTGTTGCAGTACGCGTTTCAAACGAAAAACACCATCACCATGCCGGTCTCGGCGCCTGGTTCTGCAGGCATGGAAACCTGCTTTGTGAACCTTGTGGAACCGGGCGATAAGATCATTGTATGCCAGAATGGCGTGTTCGGTGCGCGCATGAAGGAAAACGTGGAACGCTGCGGCGCCGAAGCCATTATGGTCGAGGATACCTGGGGAACAGTCGTTGACGCCAATAAACTGGAAGACACCCTGAAGGCCAACCGCGATGCAACAATTGTTGCCTTTGTACACGCTGAGACCTCCACGGGTGTTTGTTCAGATGTCAAAACCCTTGTAGAAATTACCCACCGCTATGATTGTCTAGCGATCGTTGATGCCGTCACCTCACTAGGTGGTATTCCACTTCATGTTGACGAATGGCAGATTGACGCCATCTATTCCGGCACCCAGAAATGCCTGTCCTGCATGCCTGGACTCTCACCCGTCAGCTTCAGTGAAGCCGCCGTGGATAAAATCAAGACTCGCAAGCACAAGGTGCAAAGCTGGTTCATGGATCTAAATCTGGTCATGGGTTATTGGGGTTCAGGTGGCAAGCGAGCTTATCACCATACTGCACCTATTAATGCCCTGTACGGGCTCCATGAAGGGCTACTGATTCTCAGGGAGGAAGGTCTGGAGCAAGCATGGGCGCGTCACTCGCTCCACTACCAGGCGTTACGGACGGGAATCGAAGCCATGGGCTTGAGTTATGTCGTGGAAGAATCCGCACGCCTGCCCCAGCTCAATGCCATCCGTATCCCCGAAGGCATCAATGACGCCGCTGTCCGCCAGCAGTTGCTAGAACAATATCACCTGGAAATCGGCGCCGGCCTGGGTGAAATGGCGGGCAAGGTCTGGCGTATTGGGCTCATGGGCTACGCCAGCAACCCCCGCAATGTATTATTTTGCTTAGGCGCACTCGATAACGTCCTCACAAGTATGGATGCTGCAATTGACACTGGCCGGGCAGTAGCCGCAGCAAGTAACATTCTCTTCCCGGGGGAGTAGTATTGATAATCATATTACGCTGTTGAGGGTCACGATAAGCAACAGAATAGAATGGGCGGTATGAAACTCTTACCTGCACTCCCTTGAGAGAAACATGAGGAATCCCCGGATTAAACCTGCTCAAACTGGTTTCAGATTGCCTGATAATGAACTTTTCCCATTCCCCTCATGTCTCACGCTTAACATTCCATAACACACAATTTATCCATAAATATTGTATACTGGGCAGCGCTTGCTCATGGCTTCTGAACTTATCCAGAAAATATACTTCAAATGAGGTATTCAAGATCAGTTCACAAAATAATTAACTCAGGGAAACAATTAGCCTGACTGGACCTACCAGGCATCCCCCGAATAGGGGCCATGCATCCATACTTCACATGAACCTTTAAAGATATACCTGTTAGAAATCTTTAAACCTGAAGTCATTACATTATGATGAGAGCTTTATCGTATATCCTGCTATACGGTTTTCTTGCAACCTGCAGCCTTGCTACAGGTCAGGAAATCACCATTCAGAACAATACGAAATCAGCCAATGTGGCATACAATGGACAACACCACGAACTGGTACGTGAGTGGTTACGTCTAATTTATGGCTTACAGAACAATCCCAGCCAAGACTTTGAACATCATACTGCAACGACGCTGACACCCGAACAGTACAAGAAAACCTGGTATTACCTGGGCCGGGGATTCTTTCTACGTGGTGAATACCCGGCAGCAAGTGCGGCCCTCGCGCATATCAAAGGTAAGCTGCCGGAAGATATCAAACAAGATTACCCACTGTTAATTGCCCAGATTCTGATCGTACAGGGACAGTTTGAGCGCGCGGCGGCTATTCTCGATCCGATCACAAAACAAAAGATAGCGGTGCCCTATGCTCAATTCAACCTGGGAATCGCTCTATTAAAG
Organism: Gammaproteobacteria bacterium; assembly: GCA_003230085.1. Lineage (GTDB taxonomy): Bacteria > Pseudomonadota > Gammaproteobacteria > SZUA-140 > SZUA-140 > SZUA-140. The sequence goes on along the minus strand of QIGV01000028.1, from coordinate 4,284 downwards.
TCAGGCCGTCAATCGAGGGGCATTGAAGTTCTTGAGGAGCTGGGTAGTAGCCCCACTGACTCACCGGAGGCACAAGCCCTGCGCGATCAGGCCAATATTGCCCTGGGCTATATGTACCTGGACAAAGGCCAAGCTCAAAAGGCAAAACAGGCCCTGAAGCGTACCAGCCTTAACGGCCCCAATGCCAACAAGGCACTCCTGGCGCTGGGATGGGCGGAATGGCAGACAAAAAATCCTCGCCTGGCGCAAGCAGCCTGGGTAGAACTTTTGAAAGGTGACATGGCCAGCCCCATCACCCAGGAGGCTCTGTCCGGGGTACCCCAGGCCTTGTGGCGTCTGGAGTCACACACCCAGGCAAGGAAAAAATTCAATGAAGCTATTTCTGCCTATAAAGCACAGCTCTCACTACTTGATGAAGTGATCGATCAAATTAGAACCACTACATGGTTAACTGATGCCTTCAATGAAACCGGACCTGATGAGTTCAATCTAAAAGATATATGGATGAAGCTGGATAATACCCCGCTGTCGCCTTTTTTACGCGAGATACTAACCACCCAGCCGCTACAGACCGCGCTGCAAAGACACCTTGCCTTGCAACGCCTGGAAAGCCGGCTGGCAGACCCGTCCCGGTTATATGGACTGCTAGGCATCAGAATTGATCAGTCATACCGCGAGGCAGTCAACGCGCTGAACGAAGATTTAAAACTTCTTAAACAACAGCTCCCAACTCAAAAAGCATCTCAACTAGAGTACCTGACTACCCTGATAGCGGAATCGCTTGAACGACAAAGAAAACAACTGACGGTTTATCTGGTCAGCACACAATACGCCCTGGCCCAACTATTGGACGAACTGGCAAGTAAAGAACCATGAGATGGCGTCATTATCATCCCCTAACCATTATTCTTCCCATTGTGGTTGCTATTGCAGATACCCATGCCGAAACACCATCCATAGAAAGTCGAGATAACTCGTTATCGTTCATTGTCTACGAACCCGAGCTGCTTATTGATAAAAAGGTGGCCATTGAAGCTTACCGGGACCTACTCAATAGCGCGCCAGAGTTGTCCCTGCGACATCTGGTCATGCGTCGCATCGCAGACCTGCAGATGGCCCTTGCTGAAGATAACCGGCCTAAACGGTGGGAAAAACCCAGCACAGAGGGTCACCTCGACAAAGCGGAACAACTCTATAATAATTTACTGCAGGCCTTCCCGGACGACCCGGAAGCGGACGATATTCTGTACAATCTCGCCCACGCCTATGACAATGCCGGCCGCAACGACCGCACCCTGGCCATTCTTGATCGCCTCATCAAATCCTATCCCGACTCACCTTACAGGGCAGAGGCACACTTCCGCCGCGCTGAAATACTATTCCGCCAAAAAGATTTTCTGCAGGCAGCAGCAGTTTATGAGGACATCGTCTCGCAAGACAAGCAATCACCTTTTTATGTCGAGTCACTCTACAAACTGGGGTGGTCTTTATTTAGTCAGGGGGATTATGAGCGGGCACTGGATTCCCTGCTCATGGTACTGGATACAAAACTGGCGCCTGGTGGCCGCTTTGTAAAAGACGAGTCATTGCGTGCATTAGCCAGCGAAGATCAAGCCCTGGTGCAGGACACGATGCGGGTCATCAATATCAGTTTTACCTATCTGGAAGAAACGCACACCATCACAGCCTATCTGAAAAAGCGCCGCCAGCGTCCCTATGACGACCTGATCTATAATGCACTGGCGCAACGCTACCTGGACAAGGAACGATATACCGATGCGGCAGCCACTTATGCAGCTTTTGTCGAACTCAACCCGGAACATCCCGAAGCCCCTTATTATCAAATCAAGGTCTACGAGACGCAGGAAAACGCAGGGTTCAGGTCTCTCGCCTGGACGTCAAAACAGGGTTTTGTAAACCGCTACGGCTTTAACAGTACATTCTGGCTCAACCATGATATCAAACAGTACCCCATCATCGTGAGCACCCTGAAAAAAACCCTGGTTGATCTGGCACAACATTTCCATGCTAAAGCACAGGCCTCGGGAGATCTCAAAGACTTTAACGATGTCGCCAAAATGTATAGTGAATACCTGTCACTTTTTCCGGCTGACCCCAGTGCACCACACCTGAATTTTCTGCTCGCAGAGCTGCTCAACGAAACAGGGCGCTATCAAAAAGCTATAAAGGAATACGAGCGCACGGCATACGGCTACCGCAGACATGAAAAAGCTGCGGAGGCTGGCTATGCCGCACTCATACTCACTAACGAACAGGCTCTCAACTCACCACCTGGTAAACAAGTTGTCGAGGACCAGAAGCGCATTGAACGTGCCCTTAAATTTACCACGTATTTTCCGGATCACCCCGAAACAGCTGCCGTCCTTGTCCGAACTGCAGAAGACCTGTTCACTGCTGGAGATTTTGATCGCGCACTAGCCCTGGCTAAGCGGACCCTGCTACTTACACCACCGGCAAAGGAAAAACTGCGGCAAGCGGCCTGGACAATCCAGGGGCACATATTTTTTGACCGCAAGAACTATGAAAATGCAGCACAAGCCTATGAGGTTGCACTACTCCTCACAAAAGATAACGATGACCACAAGCAGGGACTGGAAGATCGCTTGGCAGCCTCACTCTATAAACAAGGTGAAGTCGCGCGTGCGCAGGGTGATACCGAACAGATGGTTGAATATTTCCTGCGCACCCAGTCCGTATCCCCGGAATCAGATTTCACTGCCATCGCACTCTATGATGCGGGCGCTGCGCTCATCACCTTGCAGAAGTGGGATCAGGCCATTCAAACGCTGGAGCAATACCGTGCAAGTTTTCCCCAACACAACTTACGGGAAGATGTCACACGAAAATTGGCCTATGCCTATCTACAGGGTGGACATTCGATCAAGGCAGCGGACGAATATTTCACCATTGGCAACGAAACAAGCGACACCGCATTGAAAAAAGAAGCTTTGTGGCAAGCTGCCGAACTCTACGAGCAGGCCGAGCAAATCACTGATGCCACAAGGGCCTACCAGCGTTATGTGGAAGCCTTCCCGTATCCCCTCGATCAGGCCCAGCAGGCCCGTATGCGCCTTATTGCATTGGCCGTATCAGAAGGTTACAGCCATCAGCAACGATACTGGATGAATAAAATCATCGAAGCAGACGAAATGGCCAGCTCTGAAAGCAGCGATTTCAGCCGTGAACTTGCAGCCAGTGCGGCATTGCAGTTGGCAGAACCAATACGCCAAATCTACCAGGAGATTCGTTTGGTCACACCCCTGGAGAAAAACCTGCAAACGAAAAAACGGGCTATGGAATCAGCACTGGAGGCATACGGTAAGGCCATCGACTATCACATCGCCGAGGTCACCACTGCGGCAACCTATCATATCGGTGAAATTTATCATGATTTCAGCATAAGCCTGCTAGAATCACAGCGCCCACCGGGTCTGTCTTCTGATGAGCGGGAAGAATATGACGTATTGTTGGAGGAAGAGGCCTACCCCTTTGAAGAGGAGGCCATTAAACTACATGAATCCAATGTCAGCAATATTCAGCAAGGCATCTATGACAGCTGGATCAAAGAAAGCATCAATCGCCTGGCCGAACTGTTGCCGGCGCGTTACGATAAATCTGAAAAGTGGGTGAAATTTGTCAAAACAATTAACTAGTGTTTGTCCAAATATGACGCCATATACTTCGCGCGCAGCAATACTAATGCTGTGCCTGCTAATAGGCCTGACGGGCTGCGCCACTGCGCCCGTCGAAAAATCCGGGCAAAGTCCTGGTAGCGAAGAGACTCGTACGGTTCCCGGCGATATCAAAAAGAACTATTCACGCGCCCTGAAACTTATGAAAAAAGAGCGTTACGATGAGGCCGAAACTTTGCTGCTGGCTATTTCCGAAGAAGCACCAAACCTGGCCGGGCCCTACGTCAATCTCGGGATTATCTATGCGCGCGATAATCGTGGCCCGGAGGCAGAGAAGGCCTTCCTCAAAGCCATCCAGATTAAACCTGACAATGCCCCGACATACAACCAACTGGGGATCCTGTACCGGGAATCCGGCCGATTCAAGGAAGCACAAGCCGCTTACGAAAAAGCGCTGGCCATTAAGCCTGACTATGCTTACGCCCACCTTAACCTGGGCATCACTTTGGAACTGTATTTACAGCAGCCACAGCAGGCGCTGGCCCACTATGAAGCCTATCAACAATTACAGAAAAAAGAAGACAGGCAGGTCAAGCTGTGGATAATCGATCTCAAACGCCGCCTGGGTAAA
>QIGV01000192.1 GCA_003230085.1 Gammaproteobacteria bacterium | reverse complement strand
TACATTATTCTAATTTGAGCAACCAGAATCAGGGCGGTGATGACCAGAAAGAGATTGATTTGCATCGTGTCATTCTATTTGTGGGGCATCAGTTCAGCGATCGCATCCGCTTTTTTTCTGAGCTGGAAGTGGAGCATTCCCAGGCCGGCGAGGGGAAGGACGGCGGTGAGGTCGCGATGGAACAAGCCTTTCTGGAGTTTGATCTCAAAAATGATTTATCCAGCAGAGCTGGTTTGATATTGGTGCCAATGGGCATCATCAATGAAACCCATGAACCACCAACTTTTTATGGTGTTGAACGAAATCCGATTGAGAACAAGATCATTCCCAGTACCTGGCGTGAAGGCGGCGTGAGTCTTGCAGGACAGGTTGGTCATGGTTTTAGCTATGACCTGTTGGTGATGTCCGGCCTCAATACCAGCCTGGCGGATAATTATGCCATCCGCGAGGGGCGCACAAACGCACGTGAGGCGCCTGCCGACAATCTTGCGTATAACACGCGCCTGAAGTGGGTCGGAATGCCGGGTCTGGAGCTGGTCGCCGCGCTGCAATACCAAACTGATGTTACGCAGGGAAATGATCCCACGGCGGGCAGCGCCACCTTGTTATCAAGTCATATTGTCTGGAACCGTGGGCCCTTCGGTTTGCGTGCTCTATATGCCCGATGGGATCTTGATGGCTCAGGGCCGGAATCGGTTGGTGCAGATGAGCAGAGTGGCTGGTATGTCGAGCCTGCTTATAAGTTGTCACCGAAGCTCGGGCTGTTTGCCCGCTATAACGAGTGGGACAACCAGGCCGGTGATTCGTCAGATTCTGAATATACCCAATTTAAGACTGGTGTAAGCTATTGGCCGCATCCTGATGTCGTTATCAAGGCTGACTACCAGAATCAAGATGCGCCCAGCAATAAGGATGAATTTGACGGGTTTAACCTGGGGGTGGGTTACCAGTTTTGATGCTGAGGTAATCTGAGTTACAGTGTTTTCATTTTTTGACCCGATATGCGAGTATTTATAGTTATTGCATTACTGCTCACCAGTCCAGTAATACTCGCGCGTGGTGTCTATCAGGCCCCTGAGGATTTTATTTCCAGTATTTTTCAGGGTGATAGTCCAAAGCCTAGCGTATTGTGGCTAACAAAAAATATCCGTCCGGGGATAAAAGCAATCCTGGGACACGATATGAAAGTAATGCGGGTACGCTATTGGACACTCAATACCCGCACGGTCTGGGTTCTTGAGGAGATTGGCAAGGAAGAGCCGATAACAGTGGGAATTGTTGTCAACCACCATCGCCTCGAGCAGTTGAAGGTATTGATCTATCGTGAGAGTCGTGGTTCGGAAGTGCGTCATCCATTTTTTACCGATCAATTTAGCGGTGCAAGCTTACAGACCAATATGGATCTGGACCGTACCATTGACGGCATCTCCGGCGCGACGCTTTCGGTGCGGGCCCTGAAAAAGCTGGCACGCCTCGCGCTTTACCTGGATCAACAGAGATAGTACTGATGTCCCGTCACAAACAAAAACATGGCCTCAAACTTCGTTCTCTATTTCTCTGGCACCGCTATTTTGGACTGAGCGCTGCTCTTTTCGTTCTGGTGTTAGCCTGTACCGGTTTGTTGCTCAATCATACGGCAACACTTGGGCTCAACAATCGCTACATCAGCTCTGAAGCTATCCATGACTGGTATGGCATCAAACCGCCTTCGGATACAGTCAGTTTCCAGGCAGGGACGCATTGGGTCAGCCAACTGGGCGATATACTTTATTTTGATAACCGTCAACTGACTGAGAGCAGCAACGGGCTACTCGGATTTGTTTTATTACGCGACTTTATGGTGGTCGCCGTTGAGCAGGAGCTGCTATTGCTTTCAACGGCTGGCAAAGTGATCGAGCATCTAAAGGGGATGCACGGGGTGCCCGCTGGAATGCAGGCGATCGGAATTGACCGAGAGGGTAACTTTGTAGTTCAAGGAAATCATGGAAATTATGTCGTCGATGAAAATTTTATTGAGTGGGCGTCGAGTGGGGCCGACGAAATCAGTTGGTCACGTTTGGGCAAATTGCCCAGATCGCTATATGATCAGCTCGTCAGGTTATATCGTAGCAGTGATTTAACGGTCGAGCGTGTGGTGCTGGATTTGCATAGTGGGAGAATCGTTGGAAACTGGGGAGTGTTTTTAATGGATGGCGCTGCACTGCTTATGTTCGCACTTGCTATCACCGGGGTTTGGCACTGGGCAAGACGTAAACGCTAGTAAGCCGTTGAAAAAATTACTGTTGTCATGAAAAAACAAAAGCCAGCGAATGCGCTGGCTTTTGTCCCAAACCCAAGTTGTTTGGTCGTATTAGAGGCCTAATACGAAGTCAACCAGAGTAGCGATATCAGCATCTGCAACGCGTGGTGAGTACGGAGGCATTGGAACTCCACCAGTTACGTCCGTCCAGTTGCCTTTACCACCGGCCTTTACCTTGGCAACCAGCGCATCTTTAGCGCCAGCATCACCTTTGTATTTGGCAGCAACATCTTTCCAAGCTGGACCCACTACTTTCTTTTCAACGCTGTGGCAAGCCAGACAGCCACTTTTCTTAGCCAATTCCAAGTCCGCACTGGCCTGACCGGCGCCGAACATAAAGATTGCTGCCGCTGCAGCGACACTTAACCAACGTGCTTTCATATTTTCTCTCCTCGAGGAGTTAGTTATTGTGAACAGAAAGAGGTTGCAGTTCCCTCCCTACGCCTTCTGTACGAACCGTCCGCTTTGGGTCTGATACGAAATCTGGCATGGGTAACTTCAGGTTGTGCCCGAATGTTATTGTTAACTTCCCCTGTCTTATCCTAGGAACCGCAAATTATCCGTAGTATCGGCAGGGCTGTCAAGCATGAATATTGATGGATTAAACAGTGATCGTACTCAGCCACCACTATTTCTGTGCGCCGACTGGTATAGATGGGCCTCAAGATCAAGGCGTTTCCAGTCCTCACAACTGATGATGCGCTTGTCTCCGTTCAGATATTCAATGACGACGTTTGCCAACTGTTTGCCAGCGTAAGCAACGGCCCATACCTTGATGAGTTGTCCCGTCATGTTCATATACCAGCTGCCTATTTCTGGTTCTATATTGAGCGCCATGACTCCCCCTTGTTGCGACTGAGATTATATTCGTTAAGTGTTGCCAGCAGCTCACTATACAAACGAATCAATTGACGAGGAAACGACACCACTTTTAAGTGGAGGGCGTGTTCACCGTTGACACGCTGCCTGCTGGTAGTCAGACAATTATAGCAAAAGCCCATCTTTAGTAGTAGCGTTCCAAACCTGTTGGATTTCTGATTTTATCGGGTATGTGATTAGCCGTAGATTTGAATATATTATTTTATATCAAGGGAATAACATTGAGCCCGAGAAGTCTTATGCTTAATGCGAGAAGTAAAATAAATATTTTCTTCTCTCTCCTACGAATTTGTTTGTTGATAGCGTCTGAGTATCACCCACATTTTGATTCGCCACAATTCAGGCAGGTCAGGCAGCCATCCATCTGGATCATGGCCTTGGTATGGCACTTGTTGCAAAGCTCGGCGCTGTCGGGGAAGTCGTTATTATCATCACTGGATTGTTTCGCTGGTGTGCCACCATATTCATGGCGTTTTTGGGCGATAAATTCTTTCTGGTTCTTATCCAGGCCATCGGCACTCAGCATGCCAATGGATTTCAGGTGGTTTTCAATGGCATCGCCAATCTCAGCGACCAGTGAGGGCATAAACTTGCCTCCTTTTTTAAAGTAACCGCCACGAGGATCAAATACAGAGCGCAATTCTTCCACTAGAAAGGTGATGTCCCCACCTTTCCTGAATACGGCTGAGATGATTCTCGTTAATGCGACAATCCATTGAAAATGATCCATATTTTTGGAGTTGATGAAAATTTCAAAGGGGCGACGTAGTTCGTGCTGGGTGCCCGGATTCAGGATGACGTCGTTAATTGTCACATATAGCGCGTGTTCACTCAGTGGTGTCTTGACCTTGTAGGTGGATCCCAACAGCGTGTCCGGCCGCTTCAGTTTTTCATGCATCTGAATGATATTGGAATGGCCGCTGTCCTGACGCGTCTCTGCTTCGTCTGGCGCATCATCTTGCTTGCTGGCAACAGCGTAGTCTACAATCTTCTTGTCTATTTTGATGGACATGGTAGTGCTCCTTAAAACTTCGGGGCTGACAACAGTCTTCCGTCAGGTATTAATGTTTTCCATAATATCCCTCTTTGAGGGCGTCATAGAGGTTTGCCGCTGTGTGCATTTCCCCATCATATTCTATGTCTTCGTTGCCTTTGGCCTCAACGATGGAGCCATCTTCCAGGGTAAACTGGTAGGTGGTGTTTTCCAGATCTTGTTCCTTGACTAATACACCCTGAAAAGCCTCCGGGTTAAAACGGAAGGTTGTGCAACCTTTCAGACCTTTATCGTAGGCATACTGGTAGATATCCTTGAAGTTTTCATAGGCATAATCGCTAGGTACGTTAGCGGTTTTAGAAATTGAAGAGTCCACCCAGTTTTGAGCCGCTGCCTGAACATCGACATGCTCTTTGGGGCTGATGTCGTCTGCAGAAATGAAATAATCCGGTAGTTTACCGTCACCCTCTTCAGCATCCGGCATGGCGTCTTTGTTAACAAGCTGCCGGTAGGCGAGCAGTTCAAATGAGTAAACATCCATTTTTTCCTTGGTTTTTCTCCCTTCCCGAATCACATTGCGGGAATAGTGGTGGGCGAAACTTGGCTCGATACCGTTACTGGCGTTATTGGCAAGTGACAGGGAGATAGTGCCTGTTGGTGCAATTGAGGTGTGATGGGTAAAGCGTGCACCCTCTGCGGCCAGACTCTCCACTAATTCCGGCGCGATAGAGGCGATCTGTTGCATATAACGGCTATATCGGGCATGGAGTACTTTGCCTTTTACAATATCACCGGCCTGGTAATTGTCTTGAACCATTTCCGGACGTTTGCGTAGCATTTCCTCCGTGATAGTGAAATCCTGCTCCAGAATAGGGGCGCAGCCTTTTTCCCGACCAAGATCCAGCGCAGCCTGCCACCCTGTCAGGGCCATCTCGCGAGTGACACGCTCGGTAAATTCCAGTGAGTCCTGGGCGCCGTATTTCATGCGCAACATGGTCATAGTCGATCCCAGACCGAGATAGCCCATCCCGTGCCGCCGCTTGCTGACGATCTCTTCCCCCTGCTGTGATAGTGGCAATCCATTGATTTCAACAACATTATCCAGCATGCGGGTGAAGATGGAGACGACCTTGCGGTATTCCTCCCAGTCAAATTGGGCATTGTCTGTAAAGGGTGCTCTGACAAATTTTGTCAGATTGATAGAGCCTAGCAGGCAGGACCCATAGGGTGGGAGCGGTTGCTCTCCACAGGGATTGGTGGCGCGAATATTTTCGCAGAACCAGTTGTTGTTCATCTCATTGACCTTGTCAATCAGGATGAAACCGGGCTCAGCGTAATCATAGGTCGATGACATGATGGCATCCCACAGGCGGCGGGCGTGTATGGACTTGCTGACTTTACAGGCCACCAGCCCTGCCTCATTGGTGAGGTAGTCAGCTTTGATGGGCCATTCACGCCACACGACCTTGTTTTCATCATCAATATCGAGGGCGTCGTTATATGCTTCAGTCGGCGTGATTGGAAAAGCAAGTTGCCATTGGCGATCATTTTTGACCGCATCCATAAATTCATCCGTGATCAACAGGGAGAGATTGAATTGACGCAGCCGGCCTGCTTCACGCTTGGCCTTAATGAAATCCAATACGTCAGGATGGCCGATGTCGAAGGTGCCCATCTGGGCGCCGCGCCGCCCACCAGCAGAAGAGATGGTAAAGCACATCTTGTCATAGATATCCATGAATGACATGGGGCCTGAGGTATAAGCGCCGGCGCCAGAGACATAGCCGCCTTTTGGTCGCAGGGTGGAAAATTCATAACCGATGCCACAACCGGCTTTCAGGGTCAGACCGGCCTCATGGACCTTTTCCAGTATCCCGTCCATGGAATCCTTGATGGTGCCGGATACGGTACAGTTGATGGTCGAAGTGGCCGGTTTGTGCGCCAATGCGCCTGCATTTGAGGTGATACGTCCGGCCGGTATTGCGCCGTGGCGTAGTGCCCAGTGGAATTCCTCGTACCACTTTTCGCGGGCTTTCAGGGATGTTTCTACCTCAGCAAGGGCCAGGGCGACACGTTTGTAGGTGTCGTCCATGGTCTCATCGATACAAGTGCCGTCTTTGCGCTTGAGACGGTACTTTTTATCCCAGATATCGAGAGAAGTGGGCTGAAACTTTACGTTGGGTGCGTTATCGGAAATGACGCGTAGGTGTGCGGATTCCATACTGTTTTTAATCCCCCCTGGGTATTTTGTCAATTGATTCGGCGCGCATTGTTATTAGTTCAGAGATGAAGGCAGAGTGGTGTTGCGGTCACCGCAATGCCTCAGGTCTCCAAACACAAGATGTTGTGTTTGGAGGGTTGATTTTTATTCAAACGGGGAGGCCTGTCAATGGTTTTTTTAGGTTTGTAGAAAAGTTGGGGGGCGGTCTAATATTTCAATAATAATCAATTAGATATAATTTATTTTGTCAGGTATATAATTCCATCTTAGATGTTTTCGTCAAGCTTCAGGGGAGGTTTTGAGAAAATATGCAGACACAATATATTGTGTCTGCATATTTTGTGCCAGAATTTTCTGAATATAGCGACGATTACCGCTATATATGTGATAAAACAGGGCGTCTCTTTCTAAATAGCCGGTACGCCTTTATTTAGCGGAATGCCCGCTGAGTTGGACTTCAACGCGGTCTTTAGCATCGATACCGGAATAGTATTCACGCAGTATTTCCAGGACCTCGGGGCGGCTGAATTCAGCAGGAACTTCCTCGTTTTCAGAAAGCAACTTGCGAAGTTTGGTGCCGGATAGTAATTGGCGGTCACTACCCTCATGCGGACAAGTCCGCATGGAGGCCATGCCGTTGCACTTATAGCACCAGAAAGTCCAGTCTATCTTCAGGGGCTTGGTTTCCAGGGCATCAGCCGGAATTTCATCAAAGATGTGGTGGGCATCAAAAGGACCATAGTAGTCACCCACACCCGCATGATCGCGGCCAACCAGCAAATGGGAGCAACCATAATTCTGGCGAAATAGTGCATGCAAGAGGGCTTCACGCGGACCGGCATAGCGCATATCCAGGGGGTAACCCGCCTGTACTACGGTGTTGTCCACAAAATAGTTGTCAACGAGGGAGCCGATGGCCTTGCTGCGGACTTCAGCCGGAATATCGCCGGGTTTCAGCTTGCCGAGCAGGGAGTGAATCAGTACACCATCGCAGATTTCGATGGCGATCTTGGCCAGGTATTCGTGGGAGCGGTGCATGGGGTTGCGAGTTTGGAAAGCCGCGATTGTGGACCATCCCTGTTTTTCAAACAGGGCGCGGGTCTGTGCCGGCGTCATATAGATGTCTGGAAAACGCGCCGCAAAATCCCCTTGGGATAATACTTTAACAGGGCCAGCCAAATTGATATCACCTTGATCCATAACCATTTTAACGCCCGGATGGTTTGCATCAGTGGTTTTGTAGACTGTCATGCATTCATGCGCCTTGTCGATCTGGTATTTTTCAGTGACCTGCATCGTGGCCATGATCTCATCGGTTTCGTCATTGACCAGGGCGATTTCAGAGCCAGTCTTGATATCATCACCCGCCTTCTGGTCTGTGGACAGTGTGATAGGAATAGGCCAAAACAGCCCGTTGGCCATCTTGTACCCATCACAAACACCCTGCCAATCGCTGTGTGTCATGAACCCTTCAAGCGGTGTGAATCCACCAATCCCCATCATGATTAGGTCGCCGACTTCTCGTGAGGTGATCCGGACCTTGAGCAGCTTCTGGGCGCGTTTCAGTTCTTCAGTTAATGCCGTGCCCTCTAATAAGAGAGGTTTGAGATCGCTACTGCCATGGGGTTTGACTAATTGGGACATTTTTATTGTGCTCCTTCTAAAGCGCTTTAGCGTTCAGCATACCGCTGACGGTTCATTTTCGGTTTCATTAAATGGGGTCATATAGTAGCAAAAAATCACCTTCAAAGCTGGAGAGATTTACACCAACGATGATCAATGGGGCGGTCTATCCGGGTTTATGAGATTGTTTGAGTCGTAATTTTATAGGTACAGCCGCAGGTGACCGGGATTCCGGTTGCAGCGTGATGTGCTCAATTGCAAAACGTTCCCGCAATAATATTTTCAGGCGGCCTAATGTCGTTTCCCACTGCTGCATATCGTCAATCACGATATGAGCCGACAGCGCGACAAGACCCGACGACAGCGTCCAGATATGCAGGTCATGTACCGAGGCTACGCCCTCGGCCTTGGCCATGGCAAGACCGACTTCTGGCAAGTCGAGATAGGGCGGCACGCCTTCCATGATCACATGTAACACCTCCCGTAACAGACGGAAGCTGGACCACAGGATCAGGCCGCTGATCAGGAATGAAAGAATGGGATCAATGGGCGTCCAGCCGGTGAAATAAATAATCGCGCCGGCGAGTAGCGCAGCGACCGACCCCAGCAGGTCACCCATCACATGGAGTAGGGCCGCGCGGGTGTTCAGCGTCTGTTCTCCGCCGTGGAGGATTTTAGCGACGTAGATATTGACAAGCAGTCCCACTGCCGCGATCAACATGACGACCCCGCCGGCAACATCCTGTGGGTGACGCAGGCGTTCGATGGCATGGTAGGCGATGACAGACACGACTAGCAGCATGAATAGGCTATTAATCATGGCTGCAACCACTTCCGCGCGGACCAGGCCATAGGAATGGCGGTCAGATGGTGGCTGACGGGAGACCCAGGCGGCGAAAGCCGCAAGTCCCAAGGCCGTTGCATCAGTGATCATGTGGCCGGCATCGCCCATCAATGCCAATGAGCCGGACCACCAGCCCCCAATAGCCTCAATCAGCGCAAAGACCACAGTTATGACAAGCCCTTTAACCAGCACCCGGTCAGCTGGCGCTCTGTGGCGATGGTTATGTGCTGTTTGCGCCTCGCTGTCCACGGTGTCGTGGTCTAAAAACAGGGTTTTTCAGGTGAATTTTCATATCTTCTGATGCTGTTCATTATTTCCATCCTGGCCCTGTCAGGCCCAGCCCAGCCATTGATGCTCACCCACTTGTTGGGTTCAAGGTCTTTGTAGTGTTCAAAGAAATGGGATATCTGTGCCAGTAGACTGGGCGGCAGAGTTTCTCCGGTCAGAACGTCATTATAGATATTACTAAGCTTGCTAAGGGGGACGGCCAGAATCTTGGCGTCCACACCGGATTCATCGGTCATTTCCAGCATGTCAACGGGACGGCAGGTAATCACCGAGCCGCTGATGAGCGGTACGGGGGTGACGACCAGGACGTCTGTCGGGTCACCATCCTCTGACAGGCTGCGGGGAAGATAGCCATAATTGCAGGGATAAAACATGGCTGTGGCCATGAAGCGATCCACAAACATGGCGCCGGTTTCCTTGTCTACCTCATATTTGACCGGGTCACTGTGGGAAGGAATTTCAATGATTACGTTGATTTCTTCGGGGGCATTTTGGCCGGGGGTTACCCTGTCCAGATTCATAAGGTTAGCTCCTAACAATTATGTAACATTTTTTATTTAAAGCGTAATAGCGACATTATACTAGGAATAACATGCTTGTAGCATTGTTTTGGTAAGGTCTGGCAGGGTCGGTGGGTATACGCAGGCATTGATTTGCGGCGGTGATTTTAATATTCTCTAAGGTTCAGGTAGTCGCGCACGCGTGAGTATTTCACTACTCAAGAATAATAAGTGCTAATAACAACAGTAAGTTAACGATTTAATAGGGCGACTCCCTATGCTGTTTTAACCAGTGACCTAATCAGGGGGAAATATGAGTTTTTCTCATTTGTTGCCGCCGCTTTTCGGCGCCGCGGGGCTGTACATAGCCTATCGAATCTATCTACTGGTCAAGCAATACCCCCCCGGCTCGGGGAAAATTACCGAAATTGGTGACGCTATCCACCAGGGCGCCATGGTTTTCATCCGGCGCGAATACACCGTGCTGGGTATTTTTGTAGCAGTTGTTGCGCTACTGCTGCTGTTTTCTCTGGGCTTCGGTACAACTTTTGCCTTCCTTGTCGGGGCGTTTAGTTCCGCCGCCGCCGGCTATGTCGGTATGTACGCCGCGACTCAGGCCAACGTTCGAACCACGGAAGCGGCTCATACCAAGGGCGCCTCTGAAGCCCTGACCGTCGCTTTCCTCGGTGGCTCGATCATGGGTCTGGTGGTTGCTTCAGTCGGGCTGTTCGGCCTGGGCTTTCTCTACCTCTTTTTTGGTGGTGACCCTGAAACTGCCTATATGATCCATGGTTTTGGTATGGGTGCTTCCAGTGTGGCGCTGTTTTCCCGTGTGGGGGGTGGCATTTTCACCAAGAGTGCAGATGTTGGTGCGGACCTGGTCGGCAAGCTAGAGGCCGGTATTCCAGAAGATGACCCCCGTAATCCCGGCGTGATTGCCGATAACGTGGGTGACAATGTGGGCGATGTTGCCGGTATGGGTTCGGATATTTTTGAATCTTACTGCGGTGCCATGATTGCCACCATTGCCATGGCTTCTACCATGTCAGTAGACCTGCTGGCCAACCTGGGCGAACGGGCCGACCTGATGTTCCTGCCCCTGGCGCTGGCGTCCGGGGGGCTGATATGCTCCGTGCTGGGTATCTCCCTGGTCAAAAAATATTCAAGCAAGTCACCGGAAGTGGCCTTGCGCATTGGTACTATCGGAGCCTCAGTGGCATTTATCCTGCTGGCATACCTGATCATCAAGATGGTGGGGGTGCATGGTGCGGCCTGGGGGGCCGTGCTGGCCGGGTCTGTGGGCGGTATTATCATTGGTCTGGTGACGGAATATTACACTGCGTCCGCACCGGTGCGTCGTATTGCACAGGCTGGTGAAACCGGACCAGCGACCGTGATGATTGCTGGTCTTGCTGTCGGCATGCAGTCTGTCGTGGTGCCGCTGCTGACGCTTGCCGCCATCATCTATGTTTCCAGTGAGCTGTGCGGCCTGTATGGTGTGGGCATCGCGGCAGTGGGTATGCTGGCCACTGTGGGCATCACCATGGCAATCGATGCCTATGGTCCGGTGGCGGACAACGCTGGGGGGATCGCCGAAATGGCGGGACTGGGTGAAGAGACCCGCAAAATCACCGATTCCCTGGATGAGCTGGGCAATACCACCGCCGCTATCGGCAAGGGCTTTGCCATTGGTGCTGCCGCACTCGCCGCACTGGCCATTATCGCGGCCTATGTGCAGGAAGTCTCGATTCATGTTCCGGATTTCAGCCTGGAGCTGAGTAATCCGCGGGTGTTGATGGGTATGTTTCTGGGCGGGCTTTTCCCCTTTTTAGTGGCAGCGTTAACTATGACTGCCGTGGGGGACGCTGCTATCGATATGATCAAGGAGATCAGGCGGCAGTTCCGGGAAATTCCCGGTTTGCTGGAAGGCACAGCCAAGCCGGACAATGAGCGGTGTATCGATATTGCAACTCAGGCCGCATTGAAAAAGATGGTCCTGCCCGGGGTATTGGCTGTATCAGCGCCCGTGGTGGTGGGATTCGGTATCGGTCCGCAAGCCCTGGGTGGAATGCTTGCAGGGGGGTTATTGGCGGGCGTATTGCTGGCGCTGACCATGTCCAATGCTGGCGGCGCCTGGGATAACGCGAAAAAGTATGTGGAAAAAGGAAATCTCGGGGGTAAGGGTTCCGATGTCCATACGGCCGTTGTGGTGGGCGATACCGTAGGCGATCCCTTTAAGGACACCTCAGGGCCGTCCATGAATATCCTTATCAATGTGCTGGCGATCGTTAGTCTGGTGATTGCCCCTCTGCTAGGTGTCTGATTAACACGAGGCCAGAGTCAATGACTCTGGCCTCGTGAATGGTCATTTGACCTTGAAGCTGGTATCCAGCTTTTTCCTAACTGCTATGTTTTTCAGCCTGACATAACGTGGCAGGCCATCACGGTAGGGTGGATAATCTTCACCCCGGATCAGGGGCGCCAGGTATTCACGACATCTTTTAGTAATACCGAAGCCGTCACGGCTGATAAAGCTTTTGGGCATCATCTTCTCAACGTTGGCCACTTTTTTCAGGGGCGCCATGCCTACTTTCCAGCGGTAGGGCTTGTTGGAAATACGATCGATGGTGGGCATGACTGAATTATGACCCTTGAGAGCAAACTGTACCGCAGCCTTACCCATGGCATAGGCCTGTTCCACATCAGATTTGGATGCAATATGACGCGCTGAGCGTTGCAGGTAATCGGCGACACCCCAATGATATTTATAGCCCAATCCTTTCTTGATTATGTTGGCTACCACGGGCGCTACGCCGCCAAGCTGGGCATGCCCGAAAGCATCGCGCAGACCCTGGTCGGCGAGAAAATTGCCATCTCGTCCGCGAACACCCTCGGATACCACTACCGAGCAATATCCATGCTGCTTTACCATGGCCTTTACTTTGTCCAGGAAGCGCTTTTTATGGAAGGCGACTTCCGGAAACAGAATGATGATGGGCAGCTCGTTTTGTTCGGTGGAAGCCATGCCGCCGGCCGCAGCGATCCATCCCGCATGGCGGCCCATCACCTCAAGTACAAATACCTTGGTAGAGGTTTTTGACATCGAGGCGACATCATAGCTGGCCTCCAGCGTGGAGATTGCGATGTATTTGGCAACTGAACCAAAGCCGGGACAGTTATCGGTTATCGGCAGGTCATTGTCCACCGTTTTTGGGACATGAATGGCCTGCATGGGATAGCCCAACTGCTCTGACAGCTGTGAAACCTTGAGGCAGGTATCTGCAGAATCTCCACCGCCATTATAAAAAAAATAACCAATATTATGGGCCTCAAAGACCGCAATCAGGCGTTCGTATTCACGCCTGTTTTCTTCCAGACCTTTCAACTTGTAACGGCATGATCCGAAGGCCCCGGATGGGGTATGGCGCAAGGCAGCAATGGCGCTGGCAGGCTCTCGGCTGGTATCAATCAAGTCTTCGGTGAGCGCCCCAATAATCCCGTTACGACCGGCATACACCTTGCCAATTTTGTCTTTATGTTTACGTGCTGTTTCGATAAGGCCACAGGCAGTGGCGTTGATTACCGCAGTGACTCCCCCAGACTGCGCGTAAAAGGCATTTTTTTTTGTCATTGACTTCTCCATTCATGCGATTACTTTCCAGGTAGTAGCATGACCTACGGGAAATTCTCGTGCAAGCGCGCTTTTCATAGTGGCCAAAAAGCGGTATAAGCATACTTTACAGAGTGAAATAGCTATTTGATGGCTGTGATTGCGTGTACTCGAAAAGGCAGCTCCGGTTGCAAATGACGCGCCGCATGGTTACCCTGTAACGTTTTTAGTTTTATAAATATCGTAACAGATTGTTTTTATAAGCTAATTTATAAAAACATGTAATCGTTCTGAGATAAGTGGGGTAATATACAAATGAGAATTGTGCTGCTGGGGGCACCGGGGTCAGGGAAAGGGACGCAGGCCAAGTTGATGGTCAAGAAATACCATGTGCCGCAGATATCAACGGGTGATCTGTTACGCGAGGCAGTCAAGGTGGGCACGCCGTTTGGGTTGCAGGCAAAAACAGCCATGGAGTCAGGGCGCCTGGTATCTGATGATATTGTGCTCGGCATAATCAAGGAACGTCTATCCGAGACTGACTCACAGCACGGTTTTATCCTTGATGGGTTCCCTCGGAATCTTACCCAGGCACGGTCACTGGATGAAATGCTGGCCAAGTTGGGAAAACCTCTGGATTTGGCACTTTTAATCGATATCGACCTTGATATCCTGATGCAGAGAATAACCGGGCGGCGTACCTGCGAGTCGTGCGGACAAATGTACAATATCTATACATCCCCGCCCAGGTTAGAAGATCGCTGCGATAAATGTGGCGGCAATCTACGTCACCGTGCGGATGATAATGAGGAAACCATTGGTAACCGGCTCAGAGTATTTGAAAATCAAACAGCGCCGTTGATCGAATTTTACCGATCTCGTGAAAAACTAGATACGGTTCAGGGCCTTGGGGAAATAAAGGACATATTTACTGCCATTTCAAAAGTGATTGACAGGGCAGTTGTTAAGAAGGCCAGTGCAATGAGTGCTGCTGTAGTGGATAAGGATGTGGCGGCTTCCCAGGGACAAATAACCAGGAAAAAGACCACTAAAGCAACAGCCAGAAAATCTTCAGTAAAGAAAGAGGACAAGAAAAAATCAGTTGCTAAAAAGCAGTCTGCAACCAAGAAAAAAACTGTGAAAAAGAAGTTAACAACGACAAAGAAGACAGCCGTCAAGAAAAAGGTGACTGGTAGTAAGCAGAACGTAACCAAAAAGAAAGTGGCACCTAAAAAGAAGGCAATCAAGAAAAAAATGGTTGCTAAAAAGAAACCCGCGGTCGTAAAAAAGAGTGTCAATAAAAAGAAGGTTGCTGCCAAAAAGAAAATCGTTAAAAAGAAAGTAACGACCAGTAAAAAAACCATGAAGAAAAAGACGGTTGCCCGGAAGAAGGCCGTTGTCAGTATGAAAGGGGCGGTGAAAAGTTCTCGTAAAAAAGCGGCCAGCAAAAAATAATAGAGTCACTGTTTAACAAGCTCAGACGGAGAGGAAAACGGTGTGTCGATAAAAGACATCAAGTGCGGTGTTTTCCCCACGCGCAGAATGCGTAGAATGCGGCGCGCTGATTTCAGTAGGCGCCTAATGCGAGAGACTGTCCTGACGGCAGATGATCTGATATATCCAATGTTTATTCTGGAGGGCACAGGTCAGCGGGAGCCAGTGCCTTCCATGCAAGGCATCGAGCGCATCAGTATTGATTTTCTGCTGGAGGAGGCCGCCCAATTACTTGAATTGGGAATTCCTGCCATTGCTTTATTTCCTGTGACACCGTCGGCGTGCAAGAGTGAAGATGCGCGAGAGGCATACAACGCTGATGGGCTGGCGCAGCGCGCTATTGTTGCATTGAAAAAAGCCTACCCCCAGTTGGGAGTGATTACTGACGTGGCACTTGATCCGTTTACAACCCATGGCCAGGATGGTTTGATCAACGCTGAGGGTTATGTGCTCAATGATGAAACCGTCGCGGTACTGGTGAAACAGGCCCTTTCCCATGCGGATGCCGGCGCTGATATTGTAGCGCCCTCGGATATGATGGACGGTAGGATAGGGGCAATTCGTCAGGCTTTGGAAGCAGCAGGACATATCCATACCCGAATCCTGGCCTATTCCGCGAAATATGCCTCCAGTTTTTATGGTCCATTCAGGGACGCAGTGGGATCAGCTGCTAATCTCGGCAGCGGTGACAAAAATACCTATCAGATGGACCCGGCTAATTCCGATGAAGCGCTATGGGAAGTGGGCCTTGATCTTGAGGAAGGGGCCGATATGGTGATGGTTAAGCCAGGTATGCCTTATCTGGATATTGTGCGCAGAATCAAAGATCAGTTTGGGGCGCCCACCTTTGTCTATCAGGTTAGTGGCGAATATGCCATGCTGAAGGCTGCCAGTAATCAAGGTTGGCTGGATGAGCGCGCAGTGGTTATGGAGTCTCTGTTGTCTATCAAGCGCGCTGGGGCAGACGCCATACTGACCTATTATGCCAAAACTGTTGCTTCCTGGTTGAGAGAAGGTTAAACACTCTACATTAATAATTAAGCCACTTATGTAAGTGGGTATTCAGGTTTAACTCCTTATTTAATATTAATGTCCTGCTTGTAGTATTGCTGGATTGCTACGCCGGACTATTTTGTTGAGGGTTATGGTATGTCAGATTATCTTTTTCGCATGTTTGGTCGTTCACCCGTACGTCCGTTGCAGCAACACATGGAACGCGCCTCTGCCTGCGTTGCTCAACTAATACCTTTTTTTGAAGCTGTTATTGCTCAGGATCATGAGCAAATGAAAGAGGTCCAGGAAGCTATTGTGACGCTTGAAAATGAAGCGGATGTTTTGAAAAGGGAGCTGAGGCTGCAATTACCTAAAGGGATGTTTTTGCCAGTAGATCGCCGCGATCTACTGGAAGTGATTACCATGCAGGACTACATGGCCAACAAGACCAAGGATATCGCGGGTCTGATGTTAGGACGCAAGATGGCAGTACCTAAGTCACTGAACAAGAGATTGATGAAATATGTCAAGCGCAGTGTTGATGCCTCGCTACAAGCGCGGAAGGTCATCAATGAGTTCGATGAACTTTTGGAAACCGGTTTTAGAGGCCAGGAAGTCAGGTTAGTCACTAAAATGATCAAGGGACTGAATAAAATCGAAAATGATACCGACGTCCTGCAGGTGGAAATCAGGACCATGTTGTTCGAGATAGAGAAAGATTTGCCGCCGATAGATGTCATGTTTCTTTACCAGATCATTCAATGGATCGGTGATGTGGCAGATCTTGCGCAGCGGGTGGGTAGCCGCCTGCAGTTGATGTTGGCTAAATAAGCAGAATAGAACGATGGAATTTGGGACGTATTATATTATTCTGGCGATCGCCTTTGGTTTTTTCATGGCCTGGGGTATCGGTGCTAATGATGTTGCCAATGCGATGGGCACCTCAGTAGGCTCCGGGGCTCTCACCATCAAGCAGGCGGTGATCATCGCCGCTATTTTTGAATTCGCTGGCGCTTTCCTGGCCGGGGGAGAGGTCACCCAGACGATTCGCAAAGGCATCATTGATGCCGATCTATTGGCAGCAACCCCGGAGCTTTTGGTTTATGGAATGCTTGCTTCCTTATTGGCGGCCGGCATTTGGTTGCTGGTGGCGACCTATTTTGGCTGGCCGGTATCGACTACCCATTCTATTGTTGGCGCCATCGTTGGGTTTGCCGCAGTTGGTATTGGCATGGAGGCTGTGCACTGGGATAAGGTAGGCACCATCGCAATGAGCTGGGTGGTGTCGCCACTCCTGGCTGGCTCCATTGCCTATGGACTGTTTATGAGTGTCCAGAAATTGATTATGAATACCGACAATCCTTTTAACAGTGCCAAGCGCTATGTCCCGATTTATATTTTTCTGACAGGCTTTACCATTACCCTCGTCACTGTATTTAAAGGGCTTAAGCATGTAGGCCTGGAGTTGAGCACCTTGGGGTGCTATATCCTCGCATTGGCTGTTGGCTTATTAATGGCCGCTATCAGTCATGTGTATATTGGTCGCATCAAGATAGACCCTTCGGCAGATCAGGATTTTCATTTTACTAGTGTCGAGAAAATATTTTCGGTATTAATGATGGTCACCGCTTGTGCGATGGCCTTTGCCCATGGTTCCAATGATGTCGCTAATGCAGTCGGGCCCATTGCTGCAGTCGTCAGCATTGTTGAAAATGATGGCGCTATCACACAAAAGTCGATGCTGCCAATCTGGATTCTAATTCTTGGAGGCGTCGGTATTATTATCGGCTTGATCACATATGGGCACAAAGTGATCGCCACGATAGGAACGCGGATTACAGAGCTGACACCTAGCCGTGGTTTTGCAGCGACTCTGGCAGCTGCTACTACAGTAGTCGTTGCTTCGGGTACGGGTCTTCCCGTTTCGACGACACATACCTTGGTGGGTGCTGTGCTTGGGGTGGGTTTAGCACGAGGCATGGCAGCGTTGAATATGCGTGTGATACGAACAATTTTTATGTCCTGGGTTATCACCCTGCCCGCAGGAGCATTACTATCCATTATCTTTTTCTATATACTTAAGGGACTATTTTTCGGTTGAGTCATTTTGATGCCAATGTCAGCTATAATGACTGAAGAGGAAGGTATGCGAATAATTTCGATGACATTTCATGATATTTTCGATTTCGGTCTGTAACTGCCCCACGTTAGAAATTTAAGGTGACGAGTTCACTGTTTGATTTCGATGTCCCACCCGACCGCTATGCTGTGATGGGTAATCCCGTTACACACAGTAAATCTCCTCAGATCCATTTGGAATTTGCACGCCAGACTGGTCAGCGCATGGTTTATGAGGCCATCCAGGTTAATGACGGCGGTTTTCGTCAAGCTGTTGGTAATTTCAGGGCGGCTGGTGGCAAGGGTCTGAATATTACTTTGCCGTTCAAGCAGGAAGCCTGGGGACTTGTGGACGAGCGTAGCGAGCGGGCTGAGCGAGCAGGCGCAGTAAACACGATTATGTTTCTTGAAACAGACAGTATATTTGGCGATAACACAGATGGCGTTGGCCTGGTAAGAGACATTGTTGTCAATCAATCCATCAACATTACTGATAAACGCCTGTTGATCCTGGGCGCTGGCGGTGCAGTACGTGGCATACTTTCACCTTTACTGGCAGAAAATCCATCTGAAATTGTCATTGCCAATCGAACTATCGACAAGGCAGAGGCACTGGCAATAGAATTCTCTGTTGGCATGTCAATACAAGGGTGCGGTTTCGGTATGCTTGGTGATCGCCAGTTTGATCTTGTTATTAATGGCACTGCGGCCAGTTTGCAGGGTGAGCAGCTACCCTTGCCGGATGGCATCCTGGCAGGTAATGCCACTTGCTATGATATGATGTATGGCATTTCAGCTACCCCGTTTCTCGATTGGGGTCAAGCTCAGGGCGCATCCCGGCTTCTCGATGGCGTGGGTATGCTTGTTGAGCAGGCGGCTGAATCTTTTAATTTATGGCGCGGAGTCCGACCCGAAACAGTATCACTTATTGGGTTGTTAAGTGCCTAGAGTCTCCCAACAGCCAGTCAATGTGCCTTTTTCATGATCGTGCAGGCTTATGAAAGATAAATAAAAAGGCCCGTAAAGACGGGCCTTTTTACTTTTCTGAAGGTGACCGGCAGTTGGTATAACCCCAACTATTAGCCCCTTTATTTCTTTTTAGCGGCAGCTCTTTTCTTAGCTACCTTCTTTTTGGGTGCGGCCTTCTTCTTAACGACCTTTTTCTTAACTACTTTCCTTTTAGCTGCGGCCTTCTTCTTGACGACCTTTTTCTTAGCTACTTTCCTTTTAGCTGAGGCCTTCTTCTTGACGACCTTTTTCTTAGCTACTTTCCTTTTA
>QIGV01000139.1 GCA_003230085.1 Gammaproteobacteria bacterium | reverse complement strand
CAATCAAATCTTTGATCGCGATCAGGTTTTTGCTTTTTTGTGGGGTTATCCTTGGTTTTACGACAACAGCGAACTGGGCAATCAATGCTGCATCAATTTTGTCTGTCTTGGCCAGCTGATCAATGGCGCCTGCATAACGGCGTACAGATAAGGGCTTCACAATACAAACAGCGATCCCTCTCTCATATGCCGCCTGCGCCAGATTAAATTCATAGCGTCCGGTTGCTTCCATCACTAGGCGCTCAACCTGGTAATGGGCAAGGCGCTTTAACAGGCGTTTAATGCCCTGAGCCGTATTTTCCTCTTGCCAGTGTACAGCCTTTTCATGAATGCACACGTCAAGAAACTGCTTACCCACATCCACATCAACATTTATGATTGTTTTACTCTTTTTTTGGTTTGTCATTAAGACTCATCCTTGCTAAATTCGAGCTTGAAGCCTTTATGCCCTTTGGGTGCATTCGACTGTTCGAGTTAAAAATCGGGTCGATTCAGCGTCCCCGCTTGTTAACGGTCTGTAAGACCTGGCGCTCATCGGACTGCTGAATCGGTAACTTGCTAGTAACAGGTTACGGGCTTCACTTTACTTTAAAGTGGAATGATGGAGAAATTTAACCATACAAGGCCGTTCAACTCGGACATTTTGTAGTGGTGCTTGAAATCGGAGTGAAATATGAATAAGAAATTAATCTCAATAGCAGTTATTTTTCTGACGGCAACAGTTTCTTGTACGAATGAAGAAACATTAGATACTGCTTTAGCAATAGGCGCTCAAACTACTTCAATTATTTTTATAGATGAGTGTACTAAGAGGTTTAAAGAACTACCTATTACAAAAGATGAAGCAAGAAAAATGATCTTAGCCGGGATTAATGAAAGTCAGAAATATTTTATATCTATTGGTGATGAAAAATGGATTGACGAGGCAGTTGATATCGGGAATTCTAGCTTGAAGAAATCCATCCCAACGATGAGCCAGGAAAAATGTAAAAATTTTATAACTGCGATAGTAAAAGACGGTGGAATTCAGAAAGGTAAAAGATTTAGAGATTACTATAGTAGTATATAGGCTAAAGAGAGCATAACAAGTTGCTGCAGTCGGATTGAACATCCCCCGTTATATGCCTTTGAGCCCAACCCTCTCCAAATACGGACAAAGGGGCTATTGCCAGTATTCGCAAGTGGCTTGAATTATATGAGGTGAAACCATGAATATGATGGAAATTAACGGTTATAAAGCAAAAATCGAATATGATCCCGATCTTGATCAATTTCGAGGCGAAATTCTTGGATTAAATGGAAGTGCAGATTTTTATGGGAAAACTCCAGCCAGTCTTAGAAAAGAGTTCAAAAATTCATTAAAGGTATTTCTAGAAGTTTGTGAAGAAGAGGGTATCAACCCAATAAAAGATTATTCTGGTAAGTTTAATCTTAGAATACCTTCTGGATTGCATCGCGAAATTGCTGCACGAGCAACAGCTGAAAATAAAAGTATTAATCAGTTTGTATCGGAAATTCTTAAACGTTCAGTTAATTAGCAAAACGGCATATAATCAGGCGTTCACCTTGACTCCATAAATTGAATGATATGTCATGGCTTGGTCGGTCAGGTTCATTGATGGGGTTATGGTGATTTAATTCCTATCAATTATATAGAATGGCAATAAGAAATATAACAATGCCGAGTTACCCACAATTAGTAGACATTTAGTATCTTATCAATAAAGTTAAAGGAGAAATTTATGACTAAAGGCCAAGATTCAAAAAAAGCAGTTAAAAAGAAACCTGAAAAAACGTTGAAAGAAAAACGTGCCGAGAAAAAGGAAAAAAAGGCGAATAAGCATAGTTTTCAATGAGAAAATGTTGAGGCTAGCACAAAACAAGTGTCATAGGGCCTGACTAATCAATCTAAATCGCCACTTCAAAATGGAGTCAAAGCTTATGATTTAGCTTTATTGGGGAGGCTCAAAAACGACGCAGCACCACGCAATTTACCGGCGACGTTATACGTCTTAAAGAGGAAATTATGAGCCATCCAATAATTGCAGACAACAAACCTGTCAAGGTGAATCTTTCAAAAGGACAGGAGTACCACTTTTGTACCTGTGGACGATCAAAAAGCCAACCTTTCTGCGATGGCTCGCATGTGGGAACATCTTTCACTCCAAAAGTTATTGTCTCTGATAATGATGATGACGAAGCTTATTTGTGCGCATGCAAACATACGGGTAATGCGCCTTATTGTGATGGCACACACAAACAATTCAGTGTAGACGATATAGGGAAAGAGGGACCTGGGCTAACGCAAAAACCTTCAGAGCTGCCAATTGCTACAGCAACACCAGAAGAACCTACCGTAGAATTTATCCATCAACTTGCTAAGGACGGGTTATCTAAACTTGGGCATCATGGCCAAATGACTTCTATGGGTGTCCCGCGACATGAACTACCACATTGGGATAATCTACAAATAATGGCTGCTCAAATGGCCACCAAGCCATTAATGGAAGACGTGAATGTTGGCACTGAGCTGATAATTGGTCCAGGAGCTAAAAAGCCTTTAAAATTAAAAATACCTTTGTTTGTTTCCGACATGAGTTTTGGCGCGTTGTCCGAGGAAGCAAAGATATCTTTAGCCAAAGGTGCTGAACTGGCAGGCACAGGTATCTGCTCGGGTGAAGGAGGAATGCTACCTGAGGAACAAGAGGCGAATGCTCGCTATTTTTATGAATATGCCAGCGCTGGATTTGGCTATAAAGAAGAGCTATTGGATAAAGTACAGGCCTTCCATTTTAAAGGTGGCCAAGGCGCAAAAACTGGAACTGGGGGACACCTTCCTGGAAATAAAAACAAAGGTAAAATATCACAAGTAAGAGGCATACCTGAAGGTCAGCCCGCAATATCGCCTCCCACATTCAAGGATCTTTCTTCAGCAGACGAATTCAGGAACTTCGCAGATCGTGTTAGAGAAATCACAGGAGGTATTCCTGTTGGTTTCAAACTCAGTGCAAACCACATCGAAAAAGACATTCAGTTTGCACTGGATGCCAGCGCTGATTACATCATTTTGGATGGCCGAGGTGGGGGCACGGGTGCAGCTCCCGAAATGTTCAGAAACCACATCAGCGTACCAACCATTCCAGCATTAGCAAGGGCGCGTCGTTATCTTGACAAGCAAGGTGCTAGCGGTCGAGTGACTCTCATCATTACTGGCGGGCTACGTGTACCTATCGATTTTGTTAAGGCTCTAGCACTTGGTGCTGACGGCGTTGCAATTTCAAATAGCGCTATGCAGGCTATTGGTTGCGTTGCAGCAAGAATGTGCAACACAAATAATTGTCCAGCGGGGATTGCCACGCAAAAAGAAGAATTACGCCAAAAGCTGAATATTGAAAAATCATCTAAACAATTACACAATTTTTTCAATGCTTCCGTAGAACTGATGCAAGTAATGGCTCGCGCATGTGGGCATAATGATTTAAGTAAATTTAATAAGGAAGATTTGGCAACGTGGCATCGTGATATGGCATTACTTTCGGGCGTGGTCTACTCCGGGTTCGCCGATATATCAGGCAATGCGCCGTAATTTTGTTACAGTGTGCCTGGTCGTTATACAACACATGTAAGCATGTGAAAAGATCAATTTTCCATCAACAAGAGAGTTAAACTATGAAAAATAATAGAAGTTTTTTAATCGCGTGCGCAACGGCTATGCTAATACCATTCAGTGTAAGCGCCAAAGACAGCAGTCATGAGGCTCATGGTTCGGTTGCAGACAATGTGATTGCTGCGCAGCGTGCATCATTAGCAAAAAACACCAAAGGCACAGGGTTTGGCCCGCAGTCACCACGCGACATTGATGTAAATACTGGCAATAACCAACGCATTTTCAGGGCGGCACCAGCCTACAAAGAGATGAATTTATGCAATATTCATCTTCATAAAAATGCTGAACATAAGGGCGGTGAATTTACCAAATATGCTGGTAATGGTGATGGGCATGGCTTTCAAAGCGGCTTTAAATATTCTGGCAAACTGAGTGAGGCAGAACTTAAACCCGCTGCACACGAAGCTTGCCCAAGCAAACACGGAGGGCTTGCATCAGGTGACACCATTGAAGTCCATTATGTTTACTCAACCGCAATGATCAAACCAGGGCCAACTTTGGGTGCTTGTTTAAGCGATTCAATTAAAAACCCTCAGTTGCGTGTAGAAACTCAGATATATGTACTCGTCAACGATAAAAATGCCCTCGATTTTGGAAGCTTAACCAAACACGAGGAAGAAAATGGCTTACATCAGGCAATCAATATCCCGACTAATACAGGTACTCCTATTCAGTACGCTGGATCTACTACTGGCCCTGGTTACAACGAGAGTGGCTCTCCATTTCAAGTTACATGGAGTGTTCGCCCTAAGATCGCAAAAGTTAATGTAGAGTCAGTGAATGATTGGTGCAAAGGTAATGTATTTAATGAAGATCATGCCCACGGCGTGAGAAACCTTGTTACTAATCCCGATTTGCTATCAATAATTAGTAAATAGGCTAGGCCAAAACTAGCGCTAAAAAGGCGCTTCACCTGCCGCTAAAAACGCCACTCCTTCGTTACGCTGATTTTGGCGGCAGGTGATCTGGGTCGTAGTGCAAAGGGGCATAGTAATCCTCCCCCAGCTTAATGGGCTGAACACTGCCTTACGTACCTTTGAGATGTAGATGAGTCAGACTGAGAGATTCAACAAGCAAGCACAATATAATAAATGGATGAATGACCATTTTTATAGGTTGTGTGGCTCGATATCTGACGAGGAAAGGAAACGTGATAAAGGTGCATTTTTCAAATCTATTCACGGTACGCTCAATCATATTCTCCTCGGCGACAGGTTGTGGATGAGCCGATTTCAGAGTACAAATTTTGATATAAAATCTTTAGATCAAATGCTGTATTCAGATTATGCTGAATTGAAAAAGCAACGAGCAATTACTGACAAAAATATTATTCGTTATATTGAAGCGCTAACGGATGATGAAATTAATCATCCTATTACTTTCATCAGTAAAGTGAAGCAATCTCAGCATATCTATATTCTGAGTGACTGTATCTTGCATTTTTTCCAACATCAAATTCACCATCGCGGCCAGGCATCAACACTTATTTCACAATTAGGTATCGATATTGGCGTTACCGATATGATGTGGATGCCAGGGATAGAGAAAACCGGCATTGTTTAAAACTGTGCCTGTTTTTTTATTACGCAAATGAAGAACGTGAAAGAAGGATTCCCACCCATTGCCGATAAAGAGGCAACAATTTTAATATTAGGCTCAATGCCCGGCGAGGAGTCATTGCAAAAAAATGAATACTACGCAAATTCTCGAAATTCTTTCTGGAAAATAATGGCGAGCTTATTTGAGTTTAGGCATGACGCAAGCTACGAGGAAAAAACTACAAACTTAACGAAAAATAACATTGCGTTATGGGATGTTATGCTGGCCTGTGAAAGACAAGGGAGTCTTGATTCGGCAATAGTTAATGGAACAATTATAGAAAATGACTTTGTGTCTTTCTATCATCGTCACCCTAAAGTAAGGCATGTGTTCTTTAATGGTGCTAAGGCACAAAATGAATATGACAAGAGAGTGCTGCCGAAGCTGTCTGATGACGCAAAAGAGGTTGAGTATTTCAGGCTTCCCTCAACAAGCCCGGCCATGGCTCAATTGTCATTCGATGAAAAACTGCGGGAATGGTTTTGCGTTAAGCGAATAATCGATGGCTAGGTGACACTGGGAAAAAGATAGCCGCCACAATAATGTAACAGGACTATTCAATGCCTTAGCTTGCTTAAACCACCTCACCCCAACCCTCTCCTGCAAGGAGAGGGAGCTTAATTTAGCGCCATGCTAAACAGACCACGATTATTTTAAATTAGCGGAAAGGGGACTACTTTGATGAAGCAGGTTGGGAAGCCCTTCTACACCCCTCACTTCAGTTCTTGCCATCCTTCATCAGGCTTGAAGCGTTCCCCATAGGTCTGGGCCAGGGATTCGATGCGCTGTTTCATGACGGACACATCCTGAGATCTAAGATAGTGCATCGGGCCGCCTCTGAACGGGGCAAAGCCGGTGCCGAAGATGATACCGGCATCGAGATGATCTGCGGTATCCACCACCCCTTCACGCAGACAGGCCAGTGCCTCATTCAGGATGCTGTATACCATGCGATCGGTAACATCGGCAGGCGCCTCGGTCTCCTTGTCGATTTTGGCTTTTTCAGGTTTGCCTTTTTTGTAGGCATAAAATCCGCGGCCGGATTTACGTCCGAGGTTGCCTGCGTTGACCAGGGTGCGTAATTTATCAGGCACGGTGGTGCCCAGGCTGGCAGACAGAATTTCCGCTACTGAAAGACAGATATCCAGGCCCACAGTATCTGCCAACTCGATTGGCCCCATGGGCATTCCAAAATCCACTGCGGCCCGGTCGATCAGTTCCGGCTGCACACCCTCGCTTTCCATTACCACGGCCTCTAGCAAATAAGGCATGAGGATGCGATTGACCAGAAATCCCGGGCTGCTTTGCACTGGCAGCGGTAAACGATCAATCTGGCGGGTAAAGCTCGCCGCCTGTTGTGCAACCTTGGCATCGGTTTGTGTTGAATGGACAATTTCAACCAGCTTCATCTTGGCGACCGGGTTGAAGAAATGCAGGCCCACCAGGCGTTCCGGCCGGGACAGCGCCTTGCCGAGCTCTTCCAGCGGAATACTGGAGGTGTTGGTGGCGAGCAGCGCATCCGCTTTCATGCGTGGCTCGAGCTCACGATAAAGCGCCTCCTTGGCCTCCGCGTTTTCAAAGATTGCCTCAATGACCACATCGGCCTGGGCAACACCCTCACCGGAGACATCCGGCCTGAGGCGGTCCATGGCCGCCTGCACCAGGCGTGGTAAGCGCAGACGCTTTTTAAACAGGTCATGGGCACGCTTGATGGCTGGTGCGATGCGCTCCGGTGACTGGTCCTGCAGGGTAACTTGCAATCCACTCAGGGCGCACCAGGCGGCAATATCCCCGCCCATAACGCCGGCGCCAACCACATGGACATGATGGGCATGGAAATCACTATCGTGCCCTAATGATTTAAGCTGCTCTTGTAGAAAAAATACCCGAATCAGATTCTGGGCCGTATCACCCACCACCAACCGCGCCACTGAAGCGGCTTCTTCGGCCAGCATGGTACGGGGATCGTCGCTATGTTTTATCCACAGATCCAGCAGTGCATAGGGTGCGGGGTAATGCTTTTTCGAAACTCGTTGCGCCACACTGCGGCGCATGTACATTCCCAGCAGGGGGCGAATCAAGCGGTGACTGAGAAAATGCTGCAGGCGTCCTGGTTGTTTTGGTTGAGGGGGTTTCAGGATAATTGCTCTGGCCGCCCTTATCATCTGCCGTGTGGGCACGGCGTAATCAACCATGCCGAGTTTATAAGCTGCCCGCGCGCTCACGGTACGGCCACTGAGCATTAAAGGCATGGCGTTTACCGGGCCAATCAAACGGGGCAAGCGCATGGAACCCCCGAAGCCTGGATGAATGCCCAGCATCACCTCGGGCAGACCCAGACGCACTGACGGGTTTTCATCGGCAATGCGGTAACGACAGGCCAACACCAGCTCCATACCACCACCCAGGCAAAAACCGTTGATCAGGGCCACGGTGGGAAAGGGGAGCGCCTCGAGTCGATCAAAAACCGTATGACAACCGCGCATCATTTCAATGGCGTCGTTCGTTCCTCTGACTTTCAGGAATTCCTTGATATCCGCCCCGGCAATGAAACCTTTTTCCTTGCCGGACTGGATCACCAACCCCTTCACAGGCTCTTTTGCCAGTGCAATTAGATGACTATCCAGTTCTGCAATGACCTCTACCGACAGGACGTTGGTGCTGGTGCCGACCTTGTCCAGGGTCAACCAGGTAATATTGTCTTCATCGGTATGGATGTGCCAATGTTTGTCATTTTTATTATCCACCATAGCCTTAGTCCTTATTCCGGGTAAGCAACATTGCACCGCCCTGACCGCCACCGATACACAGACTCGCTATCCCGCGTTGACTGTTGGTGCGCTTCAGAACATGAAGCAAGTGCAGAACGATGCGTGCGCCACTGGCCCCGACCGGATGTCCCAGGCTAACACCGCCACCATCGACATTGAGGCACGCCTCGTCAATCTCCCCCACTGCTGTGCGACGATCCAACTCGGTACGGCAATATTCCACATCATTCAGGGCTGCGATGACCGCCAGCACCTGGGTAGCAAAGGCCTCATTGATCTCCCAGTAATCTATCTTCTCCAGCGCCATGCGATTACGCTTGAGTAACGGAGCAATGGCATTGGCAGGACCCAGCCCCATCTGGGCCGGGTCTACACCAGACCACTCGCTGTCCGCGATACATCCCAGTACCGGCAGATTATGTTTTTCAATTGCATCTTCACTGGCCAGGATCAGCAATGCCGCGCCATCGGTTATCTGGGCACTATTCCCCGCTGTGACCATGCCGAAGTGCCGGTCAAAGACCGGCCTGGGTTTAGCGAGCCCTGCCATACTGGTGTCGCGGCGCAAGCCATCATCCTGATCATGGACATGCCCGCGGCTGTCATACAGGGCCTCAATCTCGGACAAGTGGCCCGCATCCTGGGCGGCTGCCAGGCGCTGATGGCTCTGCATCGCAAAGGCATCCATGCGCTCGCGGTCGATCTTGAAACGCCACGCCAGGTTTTCAGCCGTCTGGCCCATGGACAGCCCGACGATTGGGTCGGACAACCCTCGCATTAAACCGATGATGGGTTTCAGGTGAGCGGGACGTAGTTGACCCAAGGCCTTGAGCCGTTGCCCCAACGATTTCGCCTTGCTCCAGTCACCCAGCCAGTTCACCATGTCAGGCCCCAGCAGTATTGGCGCATGACTCATGGCTTCGGTGCCGCCGGCCAGTATTAAATCGGCTCTCCCGGTGGCGATATTGGTAGCGGCACAATCCAGGGCCTGCATACCAGAGGCGCAGTTACGCTGTACCGTCCAGGCCGTGACGCGTTGACCGCAACCCAGTCGCAAGGCAACCACCCGGGCAATATTCGCTTCATCCGGCCCCGGCATTACACAACCGAGAATCACTTCATCAAATTCAGTGGCTTCGAAGGGTTGACGGGCCAGCAACTGACGACCGGCACCTACCGCCAGGTCTGACGCAATGAAAGGTCCGGGCTTACCCCGGGCCTTGAGAAAGGGTGTCCGGCTACCATCCACAACATAGACGGGCCGCATTTTTGATGTTTTGACAGAGCTGCGCTGCGCCATATTCAACTACTCCCCATTATTCGTCCCGCTATTCGTCCAGTAGTCCTGCGGAAAGTCATCGACTTTGATCACTTCCTTGCGGGCATCAAGCATGTCCTGGTAACGCACCGCTTCTTCGGCACTGATCAACTGTCGTGCCAATGCCTGTTCGATCATGTCTGCTTCACTGGCCTGATCGAGCTTCCCCTGCTGTACGGCCTCGCGGAGCTGCGTTGCCAGTGTCTCGTTTTCGATCACTTTCTGCAAGGTGTTATCGATGAGGCCCATTCTATCGCTATCATCATCCGATAAGAAGATGCCGGCGGTCAGACGGTCGCGAGCCTCACTGGGCGACTGAATCAGGACGGCAACTTCATGCCCCAGTTCATCACTGGGCATCGCAAAATGCTGGCCCAGTGGAAAGGCCCAGGCTCTCAATTTCCAGGCTACGATACGGTTAGGCATATTCCTGAAAAATTCACTGAGCTGCTGTTGAATCATATGGAGTGAATATTCACAGCACCAGCGCACCAGAGGCAAATCCGCCTCCGGCCGGCCCTGATCCTCAAAGCGCTTGAGCACTGCGGAAGCCAGATACAGGTGACTCAGCACATCGGCCAGGCGACCGGAAAGTTTTTCCTTGCGCTTCAGGGCGCCACCCAGCACAAACATGGCGAGGTCGGCGGTCATGGCGAATACTGCGCTCATACGCGTCAGTTGCTGATAGTAGATGCGAGTCTGTGGCCCACCCGGCGTGCGCACGAATCGTGCACCACTCAAGCCCAACCACAGGGCGCGCATGATGTTGCTGATGGTAAAGCCGATGTGTCCGGTAATGGCCTTGTCAAAATCTCGTGAGGCCTCATCATGATCCGGGTTGTTGACGGCCATCATCTCCTTCAATACATAGGGATGACAGCGCACTGCGCCCTGACCAAATATGATCAGGGTGCGGGTGAGAATATTGGCCCCTTCCACGGTGATGCTGACCGGGACACCCTGATAGGCTCGTCCCAGCAGATTACGCGGCCCCATGCTAATGCCACTACCACCCTGCACATCCATGGCGTCATTCAGCACCCGGCGCATGGTTTCGGTGAGGTTATATTTGACGATTGCAGAGATGACCGACGGCTTCTCTCCCTGATCAACCGCACCCGCTGTCATGATGCGGGCAGCATCCGCCATATAGGTGCTGGCGGCAATGCGCGTCAGTGCCTCCTCGACACCCTCGAACTTGCCGATGGGCAGTTTGAATTGATAACGTATCCGGGCATAGGCCCCGGTTGCCCGGCTGGCCATTTTAGCCGCACCGGTACCGGTCGCCGGCAGGGAGATCGAGCGCCCGGCCGCCAGGCTCTCCATTAACATGCGCCAGCCCTGCCCGACCCGTTCAGCCCCACCGATCACCCAGTCCATCGGGATAAAGACATCATGTCCCCAGTTGGGGCCGTTCTGGAAGGCAACGCTCAACGGCGCATGACGGCTGCCGATGGTCACCCCGTCGGTATCGGTCGGTATCAGGGCGACGGTGATGCCCAGTTCTTCTTCATCTCCCAGCAGACCTTCCGGATCATAAAGCTTGAAGGCCAGTCCCAGTACGGTTGCCACTGGCCCGAGGGTAATATAACGTTTTTCCCAGTTGAGACGGATGCCGAGCACCCGTTCTCCCTTGAATGCCCCCATGCACACCTCTCCACGGTCTGGCATAGCGCCAGCGTCGCTGCCCGCTTCCGGACCCGTCAGGGCAAAACAGGGCACCTCTTCACCGCGCGCGAGGCGCGGCAGATAATATTGCTTTTGCTCATCGGTACCATAGTTGAGCAGTAATTCTGCAGGTCCCAATGAATTGGGCACCATCACGGTGATCCCCGCCACGATACTGCGGGTCGAGATCTTCATGACCACACTGGAATGGGCCAATGCGGAAAACTCCAGTCCACCATATTCTTTGGGGATGATCATTCCGAAAAAACCCTTCTCCTTGATGAACTGCCAGACTTCCGGGGGCAGGTCATGATATTTCTCATTGATCTCCCAGTCGTCCAGCAGGTGGCACAATTCATCCGTAGGACCGTCGATAAAGGCCTGTTCCTCCTCGGTCAGGGTGGGCACAGGAAAGGATAACAGGCGCTTCCAGTCAGGATTACCACTGAACAAGTCGCCATCCCACCACACCGTGCCCGCCTCCAATGCTTCCTTTTCGGTCTGGGACATTTTCGGCATCAGGTGCCGAAACAAAGTCAGTATCCGGTCATTGACCAGACGCCGTCGCAAGGGGGGGATATTCAGGGGGATGACGAGGGCAGCAAAGAGCAGCCACACCAGGACCAGGCTGATCGTGGAGGGTTGATACAGATAAGTCCAGGCTTCCAGATATACTGCTATCGCTATGGTCCAGATCATAATGGGCCAGCGCAGATAGGCGACACCCCAGACCAGGGCAAGGAGTAGAATCAACCAGAAAATAACTTCCATATCATCTCCTCAAACGATATTTAATGAACGCCTGTATGAACAACGAAAAGATCAGTGATCCTTTTACCGTAACACTGCCATGTTAGTCGTGTCAGGGGAAGATTTCTATCGAATATAATCAACGCAGGCACTTTTCTATTTCAGCAATGTTGTTATTCTTGCTGTAGTTAGCGGCAAAACCGCTATTTTCTCGAACGGCAGCGACAATCTGATCGACAACGCGTTATGATTGGCTTTTTTCAGACGCTCGACACACTCAAACAATAAAAAAGTCCTACAGACCATGTTCAAAATTGCCAGCTGGAATGTCAACTCATTACGCGTGCGCCTGCCTCACGTGCTGGATTGGCTGGAAAGTGTTCGCCCGGATGTCCTGACACTGCAGGAAACCAAACTCCAGGATAAGGATTTCCCGACTGCTGAATTGGAGCGTATCGGATACCATACCGTCTTCTCGGGACAAAAAACCTATAACGGGGTTGCAGTTTTGAGCCGCAATCCGGCAAGTGATATCATCACCACCTTTCCCGATCTGGACGACCCTCAGAAACGCCTGTTGTGCGCAACTGTCGGTACAGTACGCGTCGTTAACGTCTATATCCCTAATGGCGCAAGCGTCGACTCTGACAAATATCACTACAAACTCAACTGGCTGGAACATCTGAGCGGGTTTCTGAAAGCGCAGTTGCAACAGCATCAACATCTGGTATTACTGGGCGATTTCAACATCGCGCCGCAAGATGATGATGTCTATGACCCTGAAAAATGGCAGGGGAAAATATTGTGCAGTGCGCCAGAACGTGAAGCCTTCCAGGCGCTGCTGGCAATGGATTTAAAAGATACCTTTCGGCTCTTTTCGCATGAGGAAAAACAGTACAGCTGGTGGGATTATCGCATGGCGGCTTTTCGCCGCAATCTGGGTCTACGTATCGACCTGATACTGGCGAGCAAGGATTTAGCTGCGCAGTGTCAGTCCAGCACTATCGACAAAGAACCACGCCGCCTGGAACGTCCTTCTGATCATGCCCCTGTGATGGCTGAATTCGATATTTAACGGTTAGTAATTCAACCCCATCTCTTGTATCTTGTAGCCTTTCCTTTATATCCTGAATGATCAATGAACTATAAAGACCTGCGTGATTTCATCCAGCAACTGGAAAAACTGGGGGAGCTCAAACGGATAACAACTGCAGTCGATCCCCGGCTGGAAATGACCGAAATCTGTGACCGTACGCTGCGCATGCACGGCCCCGCATTATTATTCGAAAATCCCAAGGGTCATGATATTCCGGTACTGGGCAATCTGTTCGGCACCCCACGCCGGGTGGCACTGGGCATGGGTGAGGATTCTGTTGAGGCATTGCGCGAAGTCGGTAAACTGCTCGCCTATCTAAAGGAACCCGATCCACCCAAAGGCTTAAAGGATGCGTGGGATAAACTGCCGGTCCTGAAGCAGGTCATGAACATGAATCCCAAAGTGGTCAGCCGGGCGCCTTGTCAGGAAATCATCATCGAAGCCGATGACGTGGACCTGGGCAAGATACCTGTGCAGACCTGCTGGCCGGAAGATGCTGCGCCACTGATTACCTGGGCGCTGGTCGTCACCAAAGGCCCCCATAAGGAACGACAGAATATCGGGATCTACCGCCAGCAGGTGATTGCTCGCAACAAGGTCATCATGCGTTGGTTGCCACACCGCGGTGGAGCGCTGGATTATCGCGACTGGCAACAGGCCAATCCCGGACAGCGTTTCCCGGTCGCTGTGGCCCTGGGTGCTGATCCGGCCACGATTCTGGGTGCTGTGACACCGATACCCGATACCTTGTCTGAATATGCCTTTGCAGCTTTATTACGTGGCTCGAAAACAGAAGTTACGCCATGCATTGGCCCGGATCTCCAGGTACCAGCCCGTGCGGAATTTATCCTGGAAGGCTACATCGAGCCTGGTGAGGAGGCCCTGGAAGGTCCTTTTGGTGACCATACCGGTTACTACAATGAAGCTGATAATTTTCCAGTCTTTACCATCGAACGCATCACACACCGTAAGCAGCCGATCTACCACAGTACCTATACTGGCCGGCCACCAGACGAACCGGCAGTGCTAGGGGTTGCCTTGAATGAGGTCTTTATACCTATTCTGCAAAAACAGTTCCCGGAAATTTGTGATTTCTATTTACCACCGGAAGGGTGTTCCTATCGGCTGGCATGCATCAGCATCAAAAAACAATATCCAGGACACGCCAAGCGCATTATGTTTGGCGTATGGTCATACTTGCGTCAGTTTATGTATACCAAATTTATCATCGTCACCGACGATGATGTGAATATCCGTAACTGGAAGGATGTCATCTGGGCGATGACGACACGCATGGATCCCGTTCGCGATACTACCTTGGTGGAAAACACACCCATCGATTATCTTGATTTTGCCTCACCTGTCTCCGGTCTAGGCGGCAAGATAGGGTTTGATGCCACCAATAAATGGCCTGGAGAAACACAACGTGAATGGGGCAGGCCTATCGCCATGAGCACCGATGTTATTCAGCATATTGACCAAATATGGAGTCAGCTGGGTATTGATTGACGAGTCAAGTGCCGATAAACAATTGGTAAACCCCTCTAAATAACAGGAAATCTCATTATTCTGAGCCAATAATATGCTGTGGTGGACAAAAAAGGAGCAGCCTGATCTAAAAACAGCCCTGGTCCTGCCTGGCGGCGGGGCAAGAGGTGCCTATCAGGTCGGCGTACTGAGCGCCATCGCTCGCCTGATACCTAAAGATGCACCGACGCCCTTTCCTATTATTACCGGCACCTCTGCAGGTGCGATCAATGCCACCGCGCTGGCAATTAATGCTAACCATTTTCGCCGGGGTGTCATGCGCATCAGCAAGGTATGGGGGAATTTTCATGTCGACCAGGTATTCCGTTCGGATACTCTTGGCCTAACCCGCACTGGCTTACACTGGATGACAGCGCTACTGTTGGGCGGAATGGGTAAACGCAATCCCGTTGCCCTCCTTGACCGTGCACCGCTGGCACCCTTACTCAGTCGCTATCTCCACTGCGATATGATTCAGGATGCAATAAATTCAGGCGCATTGCACGCGCTGGGAATAACCGCCAACAGCTATAGTTCCGGGCACTCTGTTACTTTTTTTCAAGGTACTGATTCAATAGCGCCCTGGGATCGCAAACGACGCATGGGTTACCCTGCCCGAATCACGATCAATCATCTGATGGCCTCATCGGCCATCCCTTTTATGTTCTCCGCAATCAAAATCGCCAATGAATACTATGGCGATGGCTCTATGAGGCAGATTGCGCCATTGAGTCCAGCCGTCCACCTTGGGGCAAATAAAATTCTAGTGGTTGGAATACGAAAAAAACTGGGTGCCCCCGATAACAACAGAGCACAGGTTGTCTACCCAACTATGGCCGAAATTGCGGGCAATATACTGGATAGCATTTTTCTGGACAGCCTGGATGCCGACCTGGAAAGGCTGGAACGAATTAACAATACCATCAGCCTGATTCCGGACCGCCGTCTCGAGCAGGAAGGCGTGACCCTGCGCCCCCTTGATGTTTTGACCATATCTCCCAGCAAGAGCATCGACAAAATTGCCGGCCGCTATGTCCATTTATTACCAAAACCTCTCAAATTTCTGCTAAAGGGTGTGGGCGCACTCGGTGGTCATGGCTCCACGCTGGTCAGTTACCTGCTGTTTGAGAAACAATTCTGCAGGGAACTGATGGCCCTTGGCTTTAAAGATGCGATGGCGGCGCAAGAAGACATTAAAAACTTCCTGGAACTGGAAGAACGTGCACAGGATGAAACCACAGAATAATCAGCGGCAGTGAACCTGCCACAGAAAATCCGCAGAAACTAGCCCTTATCCCCGGAAGTAGCCACAAAAGGCAGGATGCTGGCTGCTGTCAAATTCTTGCATCCAGATCCCATCTGCTGGTCAGCAGTATTACCATGCAAGGCGCTTAGCAGGCCATTTTCCCCGTAGACTGAATTCCACATTTTTTTATAGACATAGATCATCGACTGGGTTGGGTTGCTGCACCGCTTTCTTTCCATGTCAACGCGCCACTGCATGCCAGTTAGACGGTGTTGCATCGACTTTGGTGCCTTTGCGATTTCCGCTTTTACCACTTTCTTGCGCATTTCCTCAAAGGCTTGTGGGTCTTTCTCGGCCAGTCTTTTCCACGCATCAAAATTAAATGGTGATCTTTCTTGCTGTGGTTTGCTTGTCATGTATAACCTCACTTTTCATATATTTAGATACATTTGAACAAATGTGATTGAATTATATCATATTTTTCCTCTTAATTGCAGTAATAATTGGAATGCCCACCAGCATAGCAAGGTAGCTATATTTACCTCGGTAAATACAGTTATCCTACTGTTTAAACAAATGTTTTTTCGACTGATAACAGTGGGTGGCGGAACCAGCCTGGCCAATAGCGAATATCAGCCTGTTATACGCAAAAAATAATAGGGGTCGGAAGATATTGCTGTACTGCAAGGAAGGACGCTGGGACAAATCTACAATTGCAATCCAAATAATTGCAAAAATTTAACGCGTTTAGAAACAAGGCTTTATCAGTCTGGCATATTCTTCACACTTCAAACTGCCTACCCCAGCTTTAGGGTCTGACTGGACCTTCAAAAAATGCTGGGCTCAGTCCTGAGTCATCCGGCCCTTGAGGTGTAGAAGGTGAATCATAGGGACGCAATGGGCGGCCTGCCATGATATCCAGAACCTGCCCCTTGTCCAGAGTCTCGTATTCCATTAGTGCTGCAGCCATGCGATGCAGCGTCTCAATATGCTTCTTGAGAATCTTTTTAGATACGGCGTAGTTCTTCTGGATCAAGGCCTTGATTTCAGCGTCAATGGACTCGGCCGTACTGGCCGCGATACTCTTCTCACTGTAACCCTGTCCCAGGAAACCTGACCCTTCCTCTTCGGCAAACGAAAGCGGGCCAACAATGGCCGATAAACCCCATTTTTTAACCATATTGGTCGCCAGTTCGGTAGCGCGCTTGATATCATTGCTGGCACCTGTGGTGACCGAGTCGTCACCATAAATCAGTTCTTCGGCAACCCGCCCCCCAAATAGGCTGGCCAACTGGCTCTCAAGGCGACGCTTACTGTAACTGAGCCGATCCTCTTCCGGTAAATACATGGTCACACCCAAAGCGCGGCCACGCGGGATAATACTGACTTTATGCACTGGGTCATGTTCGGGCACTGTCAAGCCGACAATGGTGTGGCCCGCCTCATGATAGGCCGTCAGACGCTTTTCCTGATCGCTCAAGACCATGGAACGCCGTTCCGCACCCATTAGAATTTTGTCCTTGGCGAATTCGAAATCGTCCATGGTCACCTCGTCACGATGCGCGCGCGCCGTGAGCAAGGCCGCCTCATTCACCAGATTGGCTAGGTCAGCCCCTGAAAATCCGGGTGTGCCGCGCGCAATTTGTACGGCATCGATAGCCTCACCTAGTGCAACTTTTCGCATATGTACTTTCAGTATCTGCTCTCGTCCACGAATATCCGGCAAGGGGATCGTGACCTGTCGGTCAAACCGGCCTGGGCGCAACAGAGCGTTATCCAATACATCGGGACGGTTAGTGGCAGCAATCACGATAATGCCTTCGGTACCCTCGAATCCATCCATTTCGACCAGCAGCTGATTCAATGTCTGCTCGCGCTCATCGTTACCCCCCCCGACGCCGCTACCACGCTTACGCCCAACGGCATCGATCTCATCAATGAAAACGATACAGGGTGCCGCCTTCTTTGCCTCGACGAAAAGATCCCTGACCCGGGATGCGCCGACGCCCACAAACATTTCTACAAAATCAGACCCTGATATAGAGAAAAAAGGGACATCCGCCTCACCTGCAATGGCCTTGGCCAGCAACGTCTTCCCGGTGCCGGGCGATCCCACCATCAAGACACCTCGCGGTATACGTCCACCGACCTTGTTAAAACGCTCAGAATTTTTAAGAAAATCCACAATTTCTGACACCTCTTCCTTGGACTCTTCAATACCTGCCACATCGGTAAACTTGACTTTCACCTGACCGGCCTTGAATGTTTTGGACTTGGATTTTCCAAATTTAAGAGCACCGCCACGGCTGCCACCTTGCATGCGCTTCATAAAGAAAAGCCAAACTGCAATCAGCAATAAGATAGGAAACCAGGATAACAGGAGCCTCGTAACGGCTGACCCTTTTGCCGCAGCAGTAATCTTTACGTTGTTTTCAATGAGATCACCCATCAAGCCAGGGTCATTAGGGGTGTCGGTCTTAAAAGGTTTGTCGCTTGTCGTTAGGCCATAAATGACGCCTTCGTCAATAAAGACTTCGGCAACCTCATGATTGGTAAGCTTCCCCAAAAATTCCGAATAGGAGATGTTGGCATTTGACTTCACTTTAGTGCCCGACATCATCAATGCCATAAACATGACGCCAATAATCACCATGGCTGCCAGGAACTTATTGTTCATAAGCTAATCCTCCTCGGATTAATTGCTGTGATGCCGGATAATTTTGCCTCTTAGCGCTATCTCACTGAAAATAATTGACTTATTTAGTATGGTATAACGATTAACGGCTTTCCTAAACATTGCAAATAGAGGCTACCGCCCAACTTTATATAGACAGGTTGGCCTTACCTTGCTAAATGAGTAGCAAAACTCATACCAGCTGATATCAAAATATGAAACATAGGGACGACACAACTACTTATTCATCAGCAGGTCAGGGTCACGCTGTGCAGAGACAATTGAAAGTTGAAACCAGGAATCGCCTGGGAGACGCCGTCTGATTCAGATCACTAGTGTGGTGTAAATCGCACTGGCAGGCCTCAAAAATGTAAAATCTAATAAGCGATTAAAATCGACAATGGACGCTGAATTATATAAATTAGTGCGTGAAGTAAAGGGATCCACCTTAATATCTGTCATTTCTTAATACCGAACAATAATTTTAAAGTCCAGGGGAACAGGCAAAATGCGCGCAAAAAGCAATACGACGATTTACTCAACGCTCTTTTTAATTGCGTTTTTCTCAGCGACTACATCGCAGGCTGATACTACAGCACCGGCTGATGCTACAGCACCGGCTGACGCTACAGCACAGGCTGAAATCAGTGCGCAGGATATTGTGCAGCAATGCAGCAATAAAATGCCTGGCAAAGATCTTAAATCAAGATTAACCATCGTGCTGACCAACAAGTCAGGCAACAACAAACGTCAGGAATTTATTCGTAGATGGAAAGATAGTGACGGTAAAGATGGCATCATGAGCAAAACGCTTCTTTATACGACCTACCCACCTGATAACA
>QIGV01000059.1 GCA_003230085.1 Gammaproteobacteria bacterium | reverse complement strand
TAAGATATCGTATGAGAATTTCAAGATTCGTTATACTACTTTTCCTGCTCCCTGCTACCCTGATGTCCGGGTGCAGCGTCACCAATGATACAACTGATAGCACCCTGACTATTACAGGTCTGGTACGTGCACCCAGCAGCCAGGCAGCCAGCTTCAGCAAGCAGACATTGTTTGCCTCTATCTTTAATTCCTTCTTCCCGACAAGCGCGGCCAATGTCACTGGGCTAACACCCGTTCCCAATGCGACGGTGCAGCTGGTCAGGATTGATGACCAAGGCAATGTTACAGCTGTAATAACCTCTGTTGTCAGTGGACCTGCCGGTGAATATCGAATACTGACCGCAGAACAACCCAACAGCTCGCTCGCGCTGCTCGTGACCAGCACCAGCGGCACAAATCTGAGAGCGATTGTCAGCGGTGGCTTGGTCAATATCACGCCCGCTTCTGAAGCAGTAGTACAAACGATTATCAGCTCCATTAACGCCCCTGCATCGACACTAACCCTCGGTAATTACGGCACCAAAGAAGTCAATGCACTGGTCAGCCTGGTTGAAAGTATGAACATCGATGTTGCTGGTCTTACCCTTGCGGAGGCAATCATTACGATAAAAAATAAATCCGGCAACGTCTTGCAGGATTTCACCCAGGGCTTTGGTGCACCTGGTGTCAGCAGCGCACTTTCCGGGGGTGACTTTGGCATTACCGGCATATCGACAACCTTGTGGGACCCTTTTTCCCTAAACGGTTCAGGGGGCATTGATCTCAGCGGCACAACAGGCGGCGGTTTAACCTTTTTTGACAATGGAGCAGTTCAGGGCACAGCGTCTTTCAACTGGCATTCAATCTTTGATTTCAACAATATTACACAGTTTGCTGATTTTGTTGGTGATGACCCGCCCGATAAAAATACCGGCCAGGGTATTCCCAATAAGCCAACGAGTGGCACGCCAAAGAGTGA
The DNA here is from genome assembly GCA_003230085.1 of Gammaproteobacteria bacterium. GTDB lineage: Bacteria > Pseudomonadota > Gammaproteobacteria > SZUA-140 > SZUA-140 > SZUA-140. Next base: position 18,243 of record QIGV01000059.1, on the reverse strand, counting down.
CTTTACAGTATCCTCTCTGGGGCAGGTCACGGTGATCCCCGTGAATGGCGAAACGACGGCAGGGATTATTACAACAGACGGCAACATTATGGTCCATGCACTGGATACCAACCCTCTAGGAAAAATGGGCCGCGGACTCGTGGTTGCAGTAAAAAAAATAAGTGGTACTCCAGATCTACTTGTCTTGCAGAATATGCTGGCAACTGGTTCAGGTATTTATAATGTAGTGCGTTTTAATAATTCACAGTCAAGCAACAAAAACGCGGTGGAAGCTACGACCAGCACCGGTACATTATCATTCGATAATTCGGGAAACTTTACTGCTGGCGCCTCGCTAGCAGCCCAAAGCATAGCGCTTGATCTGGGAACATTTGCTGTCAGCACAACATCAGGCACTGATACATTATCAGGCAGATACAATGTGCTACCCAATGGACAAATCAACATGCTTGGGACGACCTCAGGTTTTATCGGCGCAGGTATGGTTTCGAATATTGGTAGTGGTGATATTTTGACCTTCGCTACAATTCCAGATGATTTCAGAATGGAACTGGATGTGCTCGCCAACGACAGCGATCCTGACACTGCTGATACTTTGACTATCTCCAGCGTGACTCAACCTGTGAATGGCTCCGTCATCATTAACGGCAGCAATAACCGCTTGATTTATACCTCTCCAGGCACCACTTCAGCAATAGACTCCTTCACATATACGGTACAAGACAGTGCCGGTAACACTGCAATTGGAATTGTCGCCCTTGATGTAAACAGTACTAGAAACGACCCACCCGTTGCTATTAATGATCCGGGTAGTGCAGGCGATGCATTTACAGTGGCAGTTAACAGCACCGATAACATCCTGGACGTGCTGGCCAATGATACCGACCCTGACCTTGACGATACTATAACTATCACCGGGGTAGGCACCCCCAGCAATGGCGGTACCGTTATCACTGATGCCAATGGTGAAACACTAAGTTACACCCCGCTACCCAGCTTTAGCGGGAATGATACATTCAGCTACACGATCCAGGACAGCGCTGGCAACACTGCAACGGGCAGTGTCATAGTTTCAGTCGCTCTGATAACTATCGCACCAACAGCCACCGCAGATAGTTTCAATGTGATGGCTAACAGCAGCAACGTTACGCTTGATGTTCTGGCTAATGACCTTAATCCTGATGTTGGCGAAATACTGACTATCACATCAATTGACACATCAACCCTTGACCCAGGCGCTACGCTCAGTAACAACGGCGCTGACTTAACATATACACCAACAGCAGGCTTTACCGGGACTGAAAATTTCACCTACACGATCCAGGACTCTAATACGACTTTTCCGGCTACCTCTACAGTGACCGCCACCATCTCGGTAAGTAGCACAAATTTGCCACCGGTTGCCATAGATGACAGTTATAATATCAATGATAACAGTGCGCGGATAATTGAGTCACAACGAGGACTCACGATTGCCACCCGACAAGTATCTGGACGGACCAATTCATCCGTGAGTGGTATTTTCAATGTTGTTGGTAATATCAACTACATCCAACCAATTCCAGCTAATTCAAGCGCTTCAATTGATTCTGAACTCGACTACGGCTCTCTGGTCTTTAATGGATCAGGCGTTGTAACAAACGGTAATATATTTTATAACCGCGCAACAATTGAAATTAAAACAGCCAAGGCCAGCATATCTCCAGCGCTGGGATCCATCACCAGCCTGGAATCAACCAACGGGACTTATAACGTCTTCTCTGACGGCACAATGATTTTATCGATTACCCTAACCGATACCGAATCTGGTCTGGTATCTCGACAAATCTCTGGTACTGGGGCCATCGCACCAGATGGTCAGTTTCTCGTGCTCGCCCTAAAAGTTACCGACAGCAGCGGCGCAACTGAAATAGGAAGGGGAATGCTTTTACTGGCACGCCAGCCCTAAATTCGGTCTCCCCTTGCTTTCAGATTATCTTGCCCCATCCATCCGTGCGCACAAATATCTGCGCTACGCCCTGCTTATCACGACGCTTTAATCAAACCACACCCTCTTGCTCTCCTATTTGTTATTCCGCCGATATATTATCTATGGCAAAGTAACAATCCTGCTCATAAGGATCGATGAGATGACTATCGAAAGATTAATCCGGATTATTGTCGGCAGTTTAATTCTTGTATCACTTACCCTGGCCCATATCTACAACGGTGCTAATTTATTCAGCACGCCAACCTGGCTATGGTTTACCGCCTTCATCGGCATTAATTTACTCCAATCCGGTTTCACCCAATGGTGCCTGATGGAAAAATTTCTGAAACTGTTTGGTTTTAATTGCGGGTGTCACGATGACGATATTTAAATTTTACAGGATAATTTGGCTCACGCTTCAGGAAGATACTGCGACCAGTCATGGCCGGCATCGCCAGAAACAAAAAAATATGGGTTCAATAATGAGTCCTTGCTGTTATAGCGTAGTGGCTGCATAGCTGTGTCTGTCAGCCGCCCACCCGCCTCTTCCACAATGCAATGAGCGGCTGCCGTATCCCATTCTGATGTCAGTCCCAGGCGGGGATAAATGTCGGCTTGCCCCTCTGCAACCAGGCATAACTTCAGGGAACTCCCCATACTGAGCAGCTCATAAGAACCCAGACCCTCAAGAAACTTCATCAATTGGGGGCCGGCATGGGAGCGACTACCTACCGCAATAACATTAGACAGATCAAGTGGCCGCACCCGGATCGGCTGTGGCGCAGCCTCAGCCTGCTGCTGCTTGTATGCCCCTGAACCACGCGTAGCGAAATAACAGAGGCCGTTGACGGGTATGACAATCACGCCTAATACGGATTCATGGCCTTCGATCATGGCGATATTTACAGTGAATTCACCATTTCGTTTGATAAATTCACGCGTGCCATCCAGCGGGTCAACCAACCAATAACGAGTCCATTTTGAGCGTTCTTCGAAGGAAATTTTAGCTGACTCCTCGGACAAAACGGGTATATCCGGAGTCAATTCTGATAACCCGGCAACGATTACATGATGGGCTGCCATATCAGCTTCGGTCAATGGTGATTTATCATCCTTATGGGCAATGGCGAATTCGCTGTTATAGACCTCGAGTATTTTCTCACTGGCCAGCCTGGCGATATCAATCACATTGGGCAACAGCGCCTCTAGATCAGGTGCCGAATCACTGTTTTTCATAAATCCTATCCTTATTATTTTTCTGTAAAAGCTCCCGCACCATGAACAGCGCTGCAATACTCCGAGCCTCCGTGCAATCATCCTGTTTCAGCAATTCATTCAACTGATCCAGCTTCCAGGGCACCACCTCGATCTCTTCAGGTTCATCACCTTCCTCACGCTGCTCATAAAGATCCTGTGCGAGTACAATGTGAGTGACATGGCCAATATAGCCCGGTGCAATAGTCACGGATGTGAAGTGATTCAAGCTGTTGGCTCCGTAGCCAACTTCTTCCATCAGCTCTCGATTTGCCGCTTGTACTGGCGTCTCATCTTGTTCAATACGCCCTTTGGGTAATGCCAGCTCATAACGATGGACACCGGCAGCATATTCCCGTATCAACAATACTGTTTCTGCATCAAGCATGGGTACAACTAAAACCGCACCCCGACTGCCACTGCGCAGCCTTTCATAACATGTTGTTACCCCATTGGAGAATTCCAGGTCCAGTTGCTCTATATGAAAGCAACGCGTCCTGGCAATTGTTTGGCTATTCAGAATTTGTGGTTTCTTGCGCATGATATAATCTGTATTATAGCCCGCCCGGCACTAAAACCGAATGAAATCCATGAATAATAAAGTGGCAATAGACTGGTCTTCCATTGATACAGTATTACTGGATATGGATGGTACGCTACTGGATCTTCATTTTGACAATCATTTCTGGCGCGAACATCTCCCCAAGCGATACGCGGAAAAGCATAGCATCGCCCTTGACCAGGCCAAGCGTCAGCTCTATCCACGCTTCAAGGCTCAAGAAGGCACCATGAACTGGTATTGCGTTGATTACTGGTCACAAAATCTGGGTGTGGATATAGTCTTACTCAAGGCTGAAGTTGCCCACTTGATTGCCGTTCATCCTCATGTTATTGGCTTTCTGAAATTTCTGCGCAAGAAAAAAAAACGCAGCGTGCTGGTTACCAACGCACATCACAAAAGCCTGGCACTTAAAATGAAACATACCAGCCTGGGCCAACATCTGGATGCTATCATCTGCGCCCATGATTTGGGCATCCCAAAAGAAAACAACGCGTTCTGGACGAAATTCAACAAGATAGAACCATTTAACCCTCGTACTACACTGCTAATAGATGACAATTTGCAAGTATTGCATTCGGCATCTCATCATGGCATTGAATATTTGATCGCAATAGCCAAACCTGATTCACGCAGTCACGCGATTGAAACTGAAAAATTTCTCGCCATCGATCATTTAGGGCATCTTTCGACCTGATTTTTAATCAGAAGAACTAGCTTCCCCAGCGTTTATAGCGCTTTTTACAATAAGTTAAAAGCTTCTGATAACTGTCAAAGTACAGTTCAAAGCCCTCCTCGGCCGGCGCGTCATATTCACAATAGTCATTGGTATGTTCGCGGCAAACCTGCGGCCTGGTCTCATAAATACCGCAGCGCCCACCGGGCATGAGATGCTGGCAGCGGTTATTGACCAGCAGAAACCAACCCTCATCATCCTTGTAAATCTGAATGTTTTCGTGTGAGATCTGCCACAACAAATGATCGAAGTCATGCTTTGATCGCGGTGTCGATATTGCTTGAGTGATATAGGTACAACACTTGGTATTGGTACAAAACCCGCACTTGGTCTCCGCTGTCATACCTACCGGTTTAATATCGAACTTTCTGCTCATCTGTCTGCTCGTTGAGTTCCTGTCTATTTCGTAATGGTACAATGCATGTAAATTGTATACTGGCAATACGTTATAATCCGCACTTCCGGAATTTGTCCGGCTATAGAATAAAGCATTTTTTCGGTATCACAACCCTGTCTCATGAACACTGTATCGGTCATCATACCCAGCTATAACCGGGCCGCCCACCTGGAGCGGGCACTACGTAGCGTACTAGGGCAAACCAGCCCTGCGGATGAAATCATTGTCGTCGATGATGGCTCCACGGATAACACCCATGAGCTTGTTACAGGAATAGGTCAATCGATACAATACTGTTATCAGGTCAACAAGGGCGTCAGCGCCGCCAGGAACAGGGGAATTCAACAGGCTAGCAGCCAATGGCTGGCCTTCCTGGACTCTGACGATGAATGGCTACCTGACAAATTGGCAAAACAACAGGCTTTCACACAGCAGCACACTTCAAGCCAGATTATCCACACGGATGAAATCTGGATTCGCAATGGAATACGCGTTAACTCTATGGATAAACACAGGAAATTCGGTGGCGATATTTTCATGCAATGCCTGCCATTGTGTGCGATTTCGCCATCGTCGGTAATGATTAAAAAAACTGTTTTTGATGAGGTTGGACTGTTTGATGAAACACTGCCGGCCTGTGAGGATTATGACATGTGGCTGCGTATCTGCCAACGCTATCAGGTCCACTATCTGGATGAACCCTTGGTCATGAAATACGGCGGGCATGATGATCAGCTCTCCCGCCGCTACTGGGGTATGGATCGATTCCGCATTCGGGCCCTCGAAAAAATCTACAATTCAGCCGCACTCAATGATGTTCGTCGACAAGCGGTAGCAGAAACAATCTGCAACAAGGCTGGTGTCTATCTAAAAGGTGCTATGAAACGAAACAAGACTGGCGAAACCATGCATTATCAAGCATTACTCAAGCACTACGGAAATAGTTGATCCTGGCATGATTAATATCCTTATTGCAATCCACTGTGAGGCAAAACCGCTACTAAAGCACTTTGGCCTGAAAGGAAGCACTGACCATGGCCCTTTCCGAGTTTATGAAAGTAAAGAACTGCGCCTGATTATCAGCGGGATAGGTAAAGTTTCGGCAGCAGCAGCAGCCAGTTATGTATTCGCCCGTTATGACCGCAGTCCCAGTAGCGCGTGGCTGAATATCGGCACAGCCGGACATGCCGCGTACCCCATCGGCAAAGGTATCCTGGCTCATAAAATCACTGATGCAGGAAACGGCCTCAGCTGGTATCCTCCTTTGATCCTTAAGGCTCCCGGACAGACCGAGACAGTTATCACGGTAGACCGCCCGGAACTGGAATATACTGGCACGGCTGTTTATGAAATGGAGGCCGCCGGGTTTTATGCAACGGCATCTCGCTTTTGTACCAGTGAACTGATTCATTGCTATAAAGTTATTTCAGACAATCGATCCAGACCGGCCAGCCTGATCACAAAAGATTTTGCGGCATCACTGATTGCCGAAAATATCCCTGAAATCGATGCGCTGATACAACAATTGAACGGCTTGGCCACCAAGCTCTCGGCTATTGTTGAGGAACCACCCCCTTTGAAAAAAATGCTGGCCAACTGGCGATTTACAACTTATGAGCAATACCGCCTGCGTCACCTGGTCAGACGCTGGTGTCTTTTATCTGATGGAAATATAAATTCTGATCAAAGTTTTACCCACTGCAAAACAGGCAAAGAAGTACTTTCATACCTGCAATCCGTCGTTGATGAAATCTCTCTTCATTCTGTAGAGCCTCAATGATTAATACCATTTATATCGAGCAGGAAATCGTTGATCATCCTCGCACTCTCGAGATTTGCGCCCGCTTCCCGGACGCTACCCTAATCAGCTGCGGTCACTATGGCGAGATATTCAATCGCAAGGCCCAGAATTTTCGCCTGCAGAAAGAGAATCCCGCTATGATTCTCGCAAAAAAACATAATCATTTCCTGCATCAAGCGCCGCCAGAGTATGGCATTGGCGGAGAGTACCATTATTATTTTTCACACATGCTGAACTGTATTTATGACTGTCGCTATTGCTTCCTGCAGGGCATGTATCGATCGGCAAATTACGTCATCTTTGTCAATTATGAGGATTTCCAGGCAGCCATGCAGGAGAAATCCAAGGAACATGGGGACAAAACAGTCAATTTTTACTCCGGTTATGACTGCGACAGTCTCGCATTAGATCCCGTCACACGCTTCACAGCGGAATTCCTGCCATTATTCAAAACGCTACCCAACAGCTGGCTCGAACTACGCACCAAAAGCACTCAAATCCGTGGCCTCCTGAAAATGGAACCAGTACCAAACTGCGTCGTAGCTTTCAGTTTCATTCCTGCTGAACCTGGTCGCGATCTCGAGCAGGGAGTACCCCAACTGGAACGGCGCCTCGAGGCAATGCTGAAACTTTGTAACAGAGGCTGGAAACTGGGTTTGAGATTTGATCCGCTGATTTATCAGCCTGGCTTCAAGAAATTATATCAGGAACTTTTCGAAACCATTTTTTCACAACTCCCCCTGGCTGCGATCCATTCTGTCAGCTTAGGTGTCTTCAGAATGCCCGATAAATTCTTCCGCAATATCGTACGGCTCTATCCTGATGAGAAATTCTATGCAGGACCTTTTTCAAGCCAGCACGGCATGACTTCATATCAACGCGACCTCGAACAGGATATGATGAGTGTATGCGCCACGCAGATTCTGGAGTATATTCCAAAATCAAAATTCTTTCCCTGTGATGATGCGTACCGATAACAGCACAATGAAACGTACCGTACTCGTCCTTGGCGCCAGCCGTGGTATCGGGCTCGCCATCTGTTTGCAGTTAATAAAGGAAGGACACCATGTCATTGCCGTTGCGCGCGACTTTTCTGAAACCAAACTTGTTAACCCGCTCTTCATCCCTATTTCTCTGGATCTTTCTGAATTGCAATCGCTCCCGTCAAGCTTCCAGGACATACAGGATACTCACCCGGATATAGATGCTGTGATTTGTTGTGCTGGACGAGGACAGTTCGGATCACTGGAGGAATTTTCATACGCACAAATCCGCGCCCTCATGGACCTGAATTTCATCAGTCACGCCTATGCGCTCAAGACTTTTCTTCCCACTATGAAGCGCAGGAAATATGGTCATGTGATTTTTATAGGCTCAGAAGCGGCGCTGACTGGTCGTCAAAAAGGGGCAATATATTGCGCTAGCAAGTTCGCGCTACGAGGCATGGCGCAGGCCTTACGTGAAGAGTGTGCGAGCAGTAATGTACATGTATCCATTATCAACCCGGGTATGGTCAAAACGGCATTCTTCGATAAGTTAAAAATTATGCCGGGCGATCAGGAAGCTAACTATCTGCTTCCCGAAGATGTTGCCGAAGCCACCTCATTAATTATGAATAGCAGAGACGGCACCGCTATAGATGAAATTAATCTATCTCCACTGAAAAAACATGTCACCTTCAAAAAGCACGATCTCAGCTAGCCACTGGCTTAAGCTGTCACTGGAGATTTGCGAGGAGCAGGCGAACCAGATTGCGGATTTGCTAAGCACCACAGGCGCCATATCTGTATCACTCCAGGATAGCGCGGACGAAGCCATTTTTGAGGCTGTCCGGGGTACCACTGAACTGTGGCCCAATACCCAAATCAGTGCCTTATACCCGCCTGCTACCAATGTCAGGGGTATTCTGCATCAAATTCATGAAACGTTGGGCCTTAAAGCCCCCCCACCCTACACACTGGAACACCTGCAAGACCAGCAATGGGAGCGCGTATGGCTGGACAGATTCAAGCCCATGCAGTTTGGCGAGCGTCTCTGGGTCTGCCCAAGTGGGCAGGCCGCCCCAGACCCTGATGCCATCAATCTGATTCTTGATCCGGGCCTGGCATTTGGCACGGGCACTCACGCCACCACGGCACTTTGCCTGGAATGGCTTGCACAGACCGACATTGAAAACCGCACTGTTATCGACTATGGATGTGGATCCGGCATTCTGAGTATTGCTGCTGCCAAACTGGGTGCCCGCCACGTTTGGGCGGTGGATGTAGACATGCAAGCACTTGAGTCAACAACAAAAAATGCAAGTCAGAATGGTGTAGATGACCGTATAACTCCCTGTCTTCCGATAGATTTACCCGTCGTTAACAGTGATTGCGTGATCGCTAATATTCTAGCAACGCCACTCATCGAACTGGCGCCCGAATTTACCGCTCTCCTGTCACGGAATGGTCAACTGATATTATCGGGTGTGCTTGCCGATGAACAAATGAACGCGGTTAGCGCCGCCTATAAGCAGTGGTTTGATTTCGTAAATATTACAAAACGTGAAGAATGGGTGCGTCTGGACGCTATTAAAATCAACTGATTGTTGAAAACTAAACTATACCCTCTAATATTGACATACAAATGTTTATCCAATGCCCACAATGCCGTACTGACAATGATATCAGTGAGGATCTGTTAAATACGCAGCAAGAAGTATTGACTTGTCGGCACTGTCATCTTGAATTCACCCTGACATTGACCCCCACCCAGCAAAAAACACCAGGTCACCCTGCCACAGAAGCACCTGTGACCCCAGTGCCCCAAAAAATATGCCCGGAGTTACAAGAAAATGATTTTCAGCCCCGCCTGGAAATCAATATTTCAGAAGATGAATTATCGCAACTGGCCGCTCATTCGTCAGGACTGGTTGCTATCACAACGCCACCTCAGCACCGGAAAACGGCGGCCTGGTCTCTTGGTATCATACTGCTGCTTGCAATATTTATCAGCCAGTTCAGTTACTTTAAGCGTAATGATCTTTCCCGGCATGCAGCTTTACGGCCCTGGCTGGAATTTGTTTGTAGCTTTACCAACTGTACAATCCCGTTAATGCGCGACCGGAGCCAGATAAAATTCATTGCCCGCCATGTAGCCGACCATCCGGACGTTCAGGATGCCCTCATTGTCACGTTGACTATGGTCAATACAGCAAATTTTCCACAGCCTTATCCCGAGCTAAAACTGGATTTTGCAGATATTGATAACAAGCCTGTCGCACAACGCATTTTTGAGCCATCACAATACCTGTCTGCCCAGATAAATGCCCAGTCAGATGCAGGCCAGGGCATGAAACCTAACAACCCCGTTACAGTCTCGCTAGCACTGATTGACCCGGGTAAAAATGCTGTTAATTTTAAATTTGAAATATTTTGATTTTTTGTAACATCCGGCTTTATACCCCGAGGTAGAGCGGGTATTATATGCGATCCCGTGACTTTGCACCCTCAGCGGTGCGCGACAATTATAGCGATGATATTATTTTCATGAAAATTGGTCCCTACCAATTGAAAAACAACCTGGTTCTTGCGCCCATGGCGGGCGTTACCGACAGACCTTTTCGCCAACTATGCAAACGCATGGGTGCCGGCATGGCAGTTTCCGAAATGGTATCTTCAAATTCATTGCTATGGGGAAGTGAAAAGACGCGTAGGCGCGCCAATCATCAGGGCGAAGCCGAACCCCGCGCAGTCCAGATCGCGGGGGCCGACCCTGAAATGATGGCCGAAGCCGCCAGATACAATGTCGCTAATGGCGCCCAGATCATAGACATCAACATGGGCTGCCCGGCAAAAAAAATCTGCAAGGTGATGGCCGGCTCAGCCTTATTGCAGAATGAATCGCTCGTAAAACAAATACTGGATCATGTCGTTGCAGCAGTAGATGTCCCTGTGACGCTTAAGATCCGCACTGGTTGGGATGCCACGCGACGAAATGGCGTCACCATCGCACAAATTGCTGAGCAGGCGGGGATTCAAGCCCTGGCTGTGCATGGACGTACCCGGGCATGCGCCTATACTGGCCATGCTGAATATGACACCATTGCTGAAATAAAATCACGAGTATCCATTCCCGTTATTGCAAACGGTGATATCAGAACAGCACAGCAAGCTGCATATGTACTGAATTTTACCGGGGCAGATGGCATCATGATAGGAAGAGCCGCTCAGGGACGACCCTGGATATTCGGCATCATCGACCACTATCTCAAAACCGGGGAAATCAGGAATGACCCGCCCGTAAGCGAGATTAAAAAAATTATGCTGGATCATTTGCAGGCATTGTATGCGTTCTATGGCGAATACGTAGGGTTAAGAATTGCTCGAAAGCATATTTCATGGTACAGCAAGGGACAAAACGGTAGCGGCGCATTCAGACAAGCGGTCAATAAAATCGATACGATTGACGGACAACTGGAGCTGACATCTGCATTTTTTGAGCAGTTGGAATCCAGCGTGAGCATAGCAGCATGAGTTCGGTCAAATCCAGTATTGACACGCCATTTGAACAAGTCTTTACAGAACGTCGTCAGAGCCCCCTGAGCACTTGCATCACTACCGCCATGGAACGCTATTTTAACGATCTGGATGGCCACAAGCCTCAGAAGCTCTATGACATGGTGTTGTCTGAAATTGAACACCCTTTATTGAAAATCGTCATGAAGGAGGCCCGAGGCAACCAGTGCAAAGCTGCTGAAATTCTGGGTATCAACCGGGGCACCTTACGAAAAAAGCTGGAAAAATATGGCCTTTTGTAGTTGTTCTATCAGGAAAACCCACCTATTGATAACGGTTGTCTGAGATATGGCAACCATCAAGCGCGCGCTGGTAAGCGTTTCCGATAAAGAAAATATTGTCTCATTTGCCCGCAGTCTGAAAGATTTTGGCGTTGAAATACTTTCAACTGGCGGCACTGCAAAACTGCTAGCCGAGCATAACATTCCTGTCATTGAGGTCTCGGATTACACCGGTTTCCCTGAAATGATGGATGGACGCGTAAAAACCCTCCACCCCAAAGTGCATGGTGGCATACTCGGCAGACGCGGCATCGATAATGACATCATGCAGGCCAATCAGATTGATGCCATTGATCTGGTCGTCGTGAACCTGTACCCCTTTGAGCGCACCATCGCTCAAACTGACTGCAGCCTGGCCGACGCTATAGAAAATATTGACATCGGCGGCCCCACCATGGTGCGCGCGGCGGCCAAGAATCATGAGGCGGTGACGGTCGTTGTCGACAGCGGTGACTATGAAAAAATTATTCAGGAAATGAAAGATAATCAGGGCGTAGTCAGAAAAACATTGAGATTTTCACTAGCCGTAAAGGCCTTCGAACATACCGCCCACTATGACGGCGCGATAGCAAATTACCTGGGCACCATCGATGACGCAGGGGACCGCATCCCTTTTCCTCGGACATACAACAGCCAGTACATCAAAACCATAGATTTACGCTATGGTGAAAATCCCCACCAGGGCGCGGCCTTTTACAAAGAGGCAAATGCGGCCGAGGCCAGCGTCAGCACAGCGCAGCAATTACAGGGGAAAGCACTGTCATTTAACAATATTGCAGATGCTGATACCGCACTGGAGTGCGTCAAAAATTTTCAGGGCCAGGCTGCCTGCGTTATCGTCAAACACGCCAATCCTTGTGGTGTGGCTCAAGCTGACACATTGTTTAATGCCTATCAGAGCGCCTACCGCACAGATCCAACATCGGCTTTTGGCGGCATAATCGCCTTTAACCGCACACTGGATGCTGCAACTGCGCGGTCAATTCTTGACCAACAGTTTGTTGAAGTAATCATTGCACCAGCTATTGACACAGACGCCACAGAGGTACTTGCAGCTAAACCCAATATACGGGTACTCGTCTGTGGAAAATGGGAAAAAATATTTCAACCCAGACTGGACTATAAACGGGTTACAGGTGGGTTACTGGTTCAGGACCAGGACCTGGGCATGGTTGCGTCAGAAGAATTGAGGGTTGTTACTCAACGCACGCCTGACGCACAGGAGCTCAAGGATCTGATGTTTGCCTGGAAGGTTGCGAAGTATGTTAAATCCAATGCCATTGTTTACTGTAGAGAAGGCGAGACCATCGGCGTGGGTGCTGGGCAAATGAGCCGCGTCTATAGCGCCCGTATAGCAGCCATCAAGGCTGCAGATGCGGGCCTGAATGTATCAGGATCGGTGATGGCTTCTGATGCCTTTTTTCCTTTCCGTGATGGTCTGGATAGCGCTGCAGAAGTCGGAGTTACAGCGGTCATTCAACCTGGTGGTTCCATGAGGGATGAAGAAGTAATTGGCGCAGCAAATGAACACGATATAGCCATGGTTTTCACCGGTATGCGCCATTTCCGCCACTGAGGTTTCCCTGCCCAACTCGACTACGCAGCCTATAAAGCGCGACTATATATAGCAATAGCGTAAGCGGATCAACGCTACCAGTACTGCTCCCGCGACCCTGCTGGGTTGTGAAAGAATAAATACCGACCAGTGCAGAGCTTGTATTCCCAGCCACATCAACTGATAGGACGTTCATCGTTGTCGCATCACTAATCACCAGGGGCTGTGCATATATCGGTGAAGGTGGTATAGGATTGCCACCACTATCCTCTACTGTACCATCTGATGGCAAACTACCATCGAGCGTAAAATAAATGGTTTCGCAACCTGAGCCCGCTCCATCATCACATGTCAAAGTGACTGTCTGTGGCTCATTATACATGCCATCTGGTAACGATGAAGATGTCACCGGCGAAACAAGATCCAGATCGTATTGTTCTGTACTGACAATACCCTCATTTCCTGCATTATCCGCCGCGAAAAATTTCAGGGTAATCTGTCCCACGCCGGTTGATGGTAATAGAGCACCCAAATCTATGGGGCCCTGGTAGAGGCTGGAAGATATCGTGGGCATACTTCCATCTGCGGTAAAAAAGGTGCCAGAACAGCCTGACCCATCTGGACCGTCATCACAGGACAACACAACAGGTTGCAAAGTGGCGGCACTATAGGAGCCGCCAGGTAAAGACGCACTGCTGGAAGGTGCGCCTGTATCAATAAAATAATTTGCTACCTGCATGATCTCACTATTACCTTCATTATCAACCGAGAAAAACTTAAGAGTGGTATTTTGAAGAATGGCAATTGGGCTACCATTATATAGGTCACCGATAACAGCCGCAGGAATGCTGCCATCCGAAGTCACATAGATAGCGGAGCAGCTGCCACCACTATTATTAAGACATGACAATGCCACCGACTGTGAGAGAGGGTAACTACCTCCGGGAGGCGTTACCGTTGTAACAGGTGGCGAGATTGCAAATGCCGCCAGGCCGGTGCGGGGATTCGGGGCAGGGTCAGTTGTTATATCTGTGAAATCTCCACCTGTATAGACAATCGACCGCTCTGTATTCGTCATCATAGTATTCACTGATTGGCCAACAGCGCCGGGATCCCAGGTAGTCGCGTTATTGCTCATCACTGAGGTAGCAACAGCGGCCAGGCGAGCGCGCGGCGCTCCTCCCCCATTCACTGTCGAAAAATCACCCCCGACATAAAGTATAGACCGGTCATTTGACAGCGCCAGGGCACGCACCACTCCATTAAAATTCGGGTCCCAGCCAGTATCAATACTACCCAGTGTATTTTGGGTGGTATCCAGCGCGGCTAGATAGTTTCGACTGCCAACCAGACCACCATCAATGGCCGTAAAATCGCCGCCAATATAAAGTATGTTATTTTCCTGTTCCAGCGCTCTAACAATACCATCTGGTGCAGGATTCCATCCTGTGCTCATCCCGGAAGATAAATTTATTTCAGAAAAATTGGGCCGTCCCAGACCACCGGCAATAGTAAACTGCCCCCCGACAAATATTGTTGCCCCAGCTTGAGATGGCAGTAGCGAGTAGACAATGTTATCAGGCTCAGGAAACCAGGGATTCGCATCACCTGTCAGGGCATGTATAGAGGCCAGGTAATTGCGCGTTATGCTGCCACCTTTGAGACTAGTAAACGCACCGCCTGCATACACAGACAAACCATTCTCAGAAAGTACCAGAGCATGAATTTCGCCATCTGGATCAGGGTCCCAGTTTCCTGCATTATCAGTCAATACGGTCGTATCAATAACGGCAAGATTATTGCGCGCGACACTACCAACCATATTGAAGCTACCACCTACGTACAGCGCCATCCCTCCACTGGAAAGTACCATGCTATTGATCCCTCCTCCCCCACTGACATCTGGATTCCATGCAGTAACATCACCTGTTAATAGATTGATAGCAGCAATATTATTGCGACTTGTTTGCGTTCCACTGGCATTAGAAACAGCGCTAAAACTACCGGCAATATACAAGGTCTGGCCCGCGATCAATACAGCATTAACGACCCCATCCGTGTCTCCGATATTACTATCTGGAATAGATGAGGCCCATGACATCGTTGCAGACAGTGCGCACACTAACACCCCGATTACTGCCCATCGAACGGGGAGATTCATGACTTAAATTTCCTGGTAGTAGCATTACGCCACTTAAGCAACAAAACGGTGGCGGCGATAAACCAAAATGAAAATACCCCGCCATTATTGCTCACATAGTTTTCCCGCTGGACAACCTCGACATTACCGGCCAAATCTGTCGAGAAAAATCGTAAGGTGGTGTTATCACCTACAGAAACAGGCCCACTATAAAGATTAAAAAGTGAAACCGGGGAATTTTCATCCTTTGAATAAAAGGTTTGCGCACACCCGGATGCATCATCAACACAGCTCAAAACCACCTCCAGATTTCGGCTGCTGAAAACTCTACTTGCCGGCGTAGCAGTGGTTACTGGCGCTAGCAGCTCTAGTAAATAATTTTCAGTATTGACCGTCTCTGTATTGCCCCTCTTGTCTACAGAAAAAAACTTGAGGGTGGCATCTCCAATAAGACTGATGGGCTCTGTATAAAGAGTTGAGTCAGTCGTCGGCGTTGACCCATCGTTTGTGTAGTATGTGTCAGCGCATCCAGATCCTGCACCATCATCACATGCCAGTACAACGGGCTTGTTAGTGATTCCATTGTAAGCGCCACCTGGAGGTGTTGCTGTTGTAAATGGTGAATCAGTCTCCAGAGGCAATGCATCAAGAGCGGCTATGCGACCACGAGACAAACCGTCCACCAGTTCAAAATCACCCCCTGCATAAATAACACTACCGTCATCCGACTGGACTATAGAACGCACAACCCTGTCGGCCTGATGATTCCAGCTATTGTTTGCCAGTCCATCTGTCGTTGCCAGTGCTGCAAGATAGCTCTGTGCCTTACCACCGATCACCGTGAAATTTCCGCCCACATACAGGCTTACCTTGTCCAGCGAGGATGCCATGTTTAGCACATCACCATCCGCCTGAGGGTTCCAGGTTGTGGCCAGGTTATTCAGCGTACTCAGGGATGCAATTGACAAACGGGTATCACCACCAACTGCAGTAAAGCCACCTCCGATATACAAAACTGAATCATCAACTAACAGATTCATGGTGCGCACGACACCTGCTACCTGGGGCGCCCAATTTGTAGCTGAAGCCGTAGTAGTATCCAGCGCAACCACGCCCATATGGTTGGCGCCTCCCACAATAGAAAAATCGCCGCCTACATACAGTGTCGTATCGTCCTGTACCAGCGCATAAACACCAGGCGCAGCTGCACTTGATCCCGATAATTCAGGCACCCAGGTTGTTGCGGTTCCATTGGTGCGTATTTCGGCAAGCCAGTTACGAGGCTGGCCACCTATTACTGAAAATAAACCTCCTGCATAAATTGAGGCTCCATCTTCAGCAAGCAGCAATGTTGTGACTGCAGCATCAGCAGCAGGATTCCAGAAGGTTGGCAGACCGGTAAAGATATCTAATTCAGCCGCTCTGCTTCTGACTTGACCTGAGATGACTGAAAAGTCACCGCCCATGTAAAGCGTTGTCGCATTGCTGGAGAAAACCATTGACCTGACAATTCCGTCGGCACCAGGATTCCAGCCCGTTGCCCGACCGTCATTGAGGCTCAATGCCGCCAGACGGCTGCGCATGCTACCGCCTACAGAGACAAATTCTCCGCCGGTAAATAGTAGCGTACCTGACAAGGAAAATGCATACACAGGCCCGCCCGCGACCGGGTTCCAGGCAGTAGGACTATCATTGGTCGCTACAGCAGGATCAGCGGTCAATGCAACCAGTCGGGATCGTGAACCTCCACTCACAGTGTTAAAATCGCCCCCTGCATATAGGGTGATCCCGGATAACTGCAGCGCACGCACTGCGCCATTGGCATCCGGATCCCAGGCCGTGGGAATGTTTGCTGTGACATTGGTAGCAGTATCCAGCGCCGCAATATTATTGCGTACAATGGCGCCACCATTAAATCCAGTAAAATCACCCCCCACATACAGCGTCGTCCCCGATAGCTGTAGCGCACGCACTGCACCATTGGCATCCGGATCCCAGGCCGTGGGAATGTTTGCTGTGACATTGGTAGCAGTATCCAGCGCCGCAATATTATTACGTACAATGGCTCCACCATTAAATCCAGTAAAATCACCACCCACATACAGCGTCGTCCCCGATAGCTGTAGCACACGCGCTGCGCCATTGGCATCCGGATCCCAGCCCGTGGGAATGTTTGCTGTGACATTGGTAGCAGTATCCAGCGCCGCAATATTATTGCGCACAATGGCACCACCATTAAACCCGGTAAAATCACCGCCCACATACAGCGTCGTCCCGGATAGCTGTAGCGCACGCACTGCGCCATTGGCATCCGGATCCCAGGCTGCATCCACTGTCAAATCGCTATTGATATGGGCAATGTTACTCAACGTAATATCACCCACCCTGCTGAATTGGCCGCCGATATACCATCCACCAACCATGTCTGGCACTACGGCATAGACAGCGCCGCTTATAGCGGGGTATGCGAAATCCGGCTGATCATTGGTAGAATTAGCAGGATCAGCATTAATAGCGATACCACCCCCGGTAGAGGGACCGACATAGGTAAAATCGCCACCGAGATATATCGTAGAGCCATCTGTTGCAACAGAAAAATTTCCCCCAGCATAGAGTGAAGTTCCCGCCAGGGCCATACTGTTAACCGTATTGTCCACACCGGGATTCCAGGACTGGGCATTGTTATTATCGACTGTAGTCTTCACTGCTGCCAAGCGACTACGCGCCACGCCGCCTACAGCGCTGAAATCACCACCTAAGAACAGGATGTCCCCGGATAAAACGAAGGCATTAACTGGACCATCGGCATCCGGATTCCAGGTAGTCGCTCGATCTGGATTGATTGCCGAGGTGTTAATGGAAGCAATGCGATTACGAACTTCACCACCTATGGATGTAAAGTCACCGCCAATATAGAGAAGCGCGTCACTGGATGAAAACCCCAGGGCGCGCACCGCAGCGTCCGCATTCGGATTCCAGGAGGCATCAACTACAC